>CAZGJH010000089.1:6351-10484 GCA_964525735.1 uncultured Sangeribacter sp. | reverse complement strand
AGCGAAAGAACTGCGATTGATCCAAAGAGGAATCTTTTCATCGGTTAATTTTTATGTATGGTGAAAACGTCTGGAAGAATTTGATAGACCACCTGCCAAATCAGGCCAAACGCTTTACTAAACTAAGAAAAGCTTTACTAAACTAAATTAAAGAGGAGGGCGTTTTTATCGGCCCTCCTCTTTTAAACGCGAAAGTTTCTTATTTATTCTGTTATTCTGCTATTACTCTGTTACGCCCTCCATGATGATCTGCGTGCGGTTTTTGCCGTTGTAGAGAGTCTTCATGAATTTGTTGAGGTCGGCGAGAGTTATCTTCTCGATAGCCTCACGAGCACCGGTGATAGTGTCGAAGCCGCGGAGGTAAGAGAGGATGTTGCTGCTCCAGTAGCGGTTGGTGCGCTCCTGGATGTCGAGCTGCTTGAGCATAGCCTCTTTCACTTTGGTGAATTCCTCCTGGTTAGCACCCTCGTTGAGGAGCTTGAGAAACTCTGCATCAGCACGGGCAATCAGCTTATCCTGCATCTCTTTGTTGGTCTGGAAGAAGTAGATGAGCGACCAGTAGCCGGTGTTGGGGTTGATGTAAGCACCGACGGAAGCACCATATGTGCCACCCTCCTCTTCGCGAAGAGTTGCGGTGTAGTTGTTGTCGAGGATATCGCCTACCATCGAAACCATAGCGTCGTTTGTGGGGTTGTAAGCCACGTTGTTGTCGCTATAGATATCGTAAACGAAGGTAGAGGGGGTCTCCATCTTGTTGGTGAAGTAGTTCTTCACGTCGCCTCTTGCAGAAACCATGCTGGTGACATCCTTCACGGCTTTGACCTTCGAAGCGGGAAGAGTAGCGATATACTGCTCGAGGAGCGGACGGAGAGTAGCCACGTCAACGTTGCCGGTGAAGATGAAGGTGTATTCAGCTGCGTTAGAGAGCATATCCTTGATCATCTGCATCATTGCGGGATAGTTGGCAGCCTCGACAGTTTCAACGGTAGCGTTATACATCATGGCGTTGTCGGGATACTGAGTCTTGGCAACGGCGTCGAAGAATACCTTGCGGGGATTCTTGTCGGCATTGGCAAGAGCTACTTTTACATTCTCAACAGCCACGTCGTAAGTTGTCTGATCGGGAGAAACATTGGTGAATGCAGTGTAGATGAGCTCCATGAGAGTCGGGAGATCTTTCACTGTAGAAGATCCGTTGAGAGCATCGGTGAAGTTGCCGATCGAGATGTCGAGACCAACCTGCTTACCTGCGAGGTATTTGCGGAGAGTCTTGCTGTCGAAGGGACCCATCTTTGAAGACTCGAAGGCATCCTCGAGCATGACTACGTTGGCAGCATCAGCAACTGAGCGGCTTCTCTTGCCACCCTCGCGGAACGCGGTGAAGAGAATTTCGTCGGCAGAGAAATCGGTGGGCTTAACCACAACCTTAACACCATTAGAAAGGGTGAATACGTCGGCGCCGATCTTCTTGTCGGTAGTAACGCTCTTGATCTTGCCGGGTTTGGGAAGCTGGGCGATGAGAGGGTCTGTGATCACCTCATCAACGAATGCCTCATACTGAGCGTGCATAGCGTCGGTGACAGTCTTCACGAGCACATCCTCAGCCACGATCTTGAAGCCCTCTTTGGCGGGTTCGGTAGTCACGATCACCATGTTATTGTCTGTGAGGAGCATGGGGCAGATCTGGTTGATAAACTGAATGGGGAGCATGGGAACGAGCTGTTTCACCATCTCGTACTCAATTTCGATACCAGGTGCGGGCTCATTGTCAACGAAGTGACGGCAAAGCTCCTGACCGAGAGCGTGGCTATTAGTTTTGTCGCGCTCGTTGTACATGTTTTCAAAATTTGAAAGGAAGTCATTCTTCACACGATCGTATTCCGAATCTGTGAAGCCAGTCTTGCAGGCGCGAGCCACGATAGCCATAGCCTCAGCCACAGCTGCCTGAGTGTCGCTCTTCGGGATAACTACGATATTGAAAGAATCTTTCGTCTTCGAAACGTAGAAATCGCTAAAGTAAACACCAGCGAGAGTGAACGCGCAACCGGGTTCGTGAGCGGCATCAGTAAGGCGGTTATTGATCAGAGAAGTGATAAGTGCCTGCAGAACGTTATCGCTAACATACGCCTCCTGAGTGTTGCGCATCTCGAAAGGCGTCTTGTCGCTCTTGAAAGAGATAGTGGTGCGGCCCACCTGAAGCTCGGGGTCAGAGAACGATGCGTAGATCGGTTTCTCGTTGTCGCTTACAGTGGGATACTGGCGGGGAGCGGCGTTCTCCGGCATCGGGATCTTGCTGAAGAGGTCGATCACCTTCTTCTCCATCTCGTCGGCATCGAAATCGCCGACAACGACGATACCCTGCTGATCGGGACGATACCATTTCTTATAGTAAGCGCGGAGCACTTCGGGCTTGAAGTTCATCACCACCTCCATCTTGCCGATGGGCATCTGCTGATACTGATACTCCTCGTAGATCAAGGGAAGGATGGCGGTGTAAAGACGATTATTGGCATCGCTGCGCTGACGCCATTCCTCCTGGATCACACCACGCTCGGCGTCGATCTCTGCCTCCTCAAGAAGAATCTCGCCGCTCCAGTCGTGAAGCACGAGGAGCACGCTATCCATAAGAGGCTTGTCGGTGGTAGGCACGTTGTTGATGCGGTAGACAGTCTCGTCGAAAGAGGTGTAGGCGTTGATGTCGGCACCGAAACGAATACCCTTCGACTGGAGATAGTTGAGCATGTTCTTGCCGGGGTAGTGAGTAGTGCCGTTGAAGGCCATGTGCTCAAGGAAGTGAGCGAGACCGAGCTGCTCCTCGGTTTCGAGAGTAGAACCTACTTTCTGCGCGATGTAGAAGTTGGCACGCTCTTTGGGCTCTTCGTTGTGCATAATGTAATAGCTCAAGCCGTTGGGAAGCACGCCGTGTTTCACCTTGGGGTTGAGAGGAAGAGGCGTTCCCCCTTGGGGTTGCGCGCTGACGCTCAGCATTGCCACCAATGCGACTGCCAAGCTCATTAGTTTCCTGATCATAGTTTCAAAATATTTGGTTTTCAATCTGAATTTACAAAATTACTGAAATTTCGTGAAATGACAAAAAGATTGTCTGCAAAAAACCTCCGAGAGCTCCCAAAACCTATTACAAGCACCAGACGGGACATTATCAAAAAGCAAGCTCTTAGCTTTCCATGACGTGTAGTATGCCCAAAAAGTATGCTCAATAACATATGGTTTGTGGTAAACCACCGGGAATCTCAGACGTTTTAATGGCATAACGATCGATAACCCACAACTTCTAATCCACAACGCGAAAAGAATTGATCCTACCGACCGCCCAATCATTCAACCCTTCTATTTACCTTTTAATCATTCAACGTTATGAAAAACTTAATCCTATCAACTAAAGCGGCTCTCTCCATCGCTCTGGCTCTCACGTTCTCAATGCCAGCTTTCTCTCAGTCGGCTGAAACAGCAACCGTTCAGCAGGAAATCAAAGACCATCGCACGCAACCCGACGTGTTCTTCCTCCAGGAGGGCGACCTTCCCAACAGCTTCATCCTGCTCCCTCCCCCACCGGATGCCGCCTCAATCACCTTCCTCAACGACCAGGCCCGCTACAACTGGGGCAAGGCTCAGCGCAACACTGAGCGCGGCGAAATAGCCGTGACAGATGCCAACCTCGGCGGCGACGGCGTGCCCGCGGCTTTCTCTGAAGCTTTCGGTGTGGCTATCTCACAGGAGAATACCCCCGAGATCTACAAGCTCGTTGTAGGTATGCGCGAAGATGCCGGCGACCTCGGCACACGCGAAGCAAAGAATTTCTACAACCGTCAGCGCCCCTTCTCTTTCTATAATGAGATGACTTGCAATCCTATACAGCAGAAGGAGCTTTCTACCAACGGTTCGTATCCTTCGGGACATACCTCGATCGGTTGGGCTACGGCACTTGTGCTCGCTGAGATCAATCCAGAACGTCAGAATGAGATCCTCAAACGTGGTTTCGATATGGGCGAGAGTCGCGTGATTTGCGGCTACCATTTCCAGAGCGACGTTGATGCTGGACGTTTGACGGGCGCCATGACCGTGGCACGTTTGCATGCCGATCCGGCGTTTCAGGCACAGCTTCAGAAGGCTAA
>CAZGJH010000089.1:3868-6251 GCA_964525735.1 uncultured Sangeribacter sp. | reverse complement strand
AAAGTCTTCTTAACCTTAATTTTGTTTGCCATGAAAACTTCTATACTATCTTTTGGCGCGGCTTTGTTGCTGGCCATGCCAGTTGCGGCCCAAAATTCCGACTCTCCTAAGTTTCAAATCTCCCCTACCGGACGTATCCTGATGGATGGCGCTGCCTATTTCGGTGGCAACGGATCGTATGACCCTGACGCCGAAGGGAATATCGACAAGAAATTTGTCAGTGGCGTCGCTATACCCGACCTCCGTGTCGGCATGAAAGCCTCTTACGGCAAATGGAAAGGTAAAATCGACGTCGGTTTCGGCTACGGAAAAGTTGGTCTCAAAGATACTTACATCGAATACGACTTCAACGACGCCAACCTTCTGCGTGGCGGTTATTTCGTACCGCAATGGGGTTTGAACTCCGAAACGAGCAGTTCGATGAAACCGGAATACGAGGAACCGACCTCCAACGAATTTTTCAACGCCAACCCACGACTTTTGGCTCTCATGTGGCTCTACAACCAGGGTCATTTCTTCCAGGGCACATCGGTGTTTGCCGAAGCGGCGGCCATGACCAACAATGCTACGGCACTTGGTAAGGAGGCCTGGGGCGTTCAGACCCGAATGGCTTGGCGCTCTCACGAGGAGGGTAGCGACGTGCTCCAGCTCGGCGCTTCGCTTCACTACTCCACACCGACAGCCGACGACCACACGGCGTTTGAATTCTCGGCCAACTTCCCGTCGAGAGTATCGAAAGTGACCGACCTGATGGCCAACGTCACCGACGCGAAGGGTGTGTTCAAACTCTCGCCCGAGGTGCTCTTCATCAAAGACCGTTTCGCTTTCGAAGGCCAGTATTATTTCATGAACGTGGCCCGCAAGAACGGTCTCAACAGCTATCAGGCTCACGGAGCGTATGCCATGACCCGCTTCATACTCTTGGGCGACAATTTCGCTTATTCGAAGTCGGCCTGCGGTATGGGTACACCGGCGGCGAAGTCGCTTGAGCTCGTACTCGATTACAACTGGACTAAGGCCAATGATGCGAAAGCCGGTATATTCGGCGGCATCTCGAATGATGCGAGCTGCACCCTGAATTATTACATCAACAATTGGATGATTGCCCGCTTGAGGTATTCTTACACCAACGTTCGCGATCGCCAGGTTGAAGGGCTCCTCCCCTCGCGCCACGTAAACACCATCGAGGCACGCCTCCAAATCATCTTCTGATCAGGCGAGGCCATTCATGAGGGCGTAGAGAGATAGACCCGAGACGGACTTGATGCCGGTTTTCGAAGTGATGTTCTTGCGATGAGTGATGACGGTATTGATCGAGATGCAGAGCTCATCGGCAATCTCCTTATTGATCTTTCCGGCCACCAAGAGCCTTAACACCTCCTTCTCTCTTGCCGAAAGCTCCCCCTGCGAATCGTCGGTCTCTGTGAGACGGCCAATGAGCCCATCCAGACGACCGGCGATTTCCGTTTCGTCGGAATCCTGATAGATAAACCGATCGGCTCCAGCCGGGTTGCCGGGCGATTGACTCGCCGCTTTCTCTTCGAGTTCCTTGCGCTCCCTGTCTACGACGAGGGTGTTGTTGCGGCGCGGCATGTAGAAGTCGAGGTTGTGCATGAACACTCCGGCCGAGACGATGAAGCCGTCGGCCTGCTCGCCGATATCGCGATACTCCTCCTGCGAGGCGTAACTGGCGGCTGTAATGCCGTTTCGCTCCGCGAGGAGGCTTCGTATGCCGATGCGTTCGAGAGTGTGCAGCCCGATGAGGGCCACAGTCTTACCTGCTCCCATCGCCCTCAGAATTGATGCCGGCCACCGGGAGGAGTATGCGACGGCGAATACGGTTGTTCTGTCGGTAATCTTTGCTCAAGGAGAAGATGGCCGTCACGACGGCCGTGCAGAGATTGCGGTCGCACTCCCCTTTCAGGTGTGCCACAAAAAGATGCAGCAGATCTTGGAGCCGGGCTTCCACCTCGTCGTGGCCCTCCACGGAGCGTCTCACCTCGTCTTGGCGGTCGGCACCCTGGAGGAGCGAGGGGAAGAGACCCTGCTCGTCGTCGGCGGCGAGAGCCTCGATGCGCTCGGCAGTCTCGTCGAAGAAGCCGCGCAGGAACCTGAGGTTGTTTTCCCCATGGCTCCGCTCGATGAGCGAGGAGAAATGTCGCCTGATGTTGGGTAGCTGCACACGGCAATAGAAGAGAGCCGTAAGGCGCAGATAGTCAATCGTCTTCGCGAGAGTGAACGTACCTCGGGCGTTGACGGGGAAATAGTCGGAATCGAGGAATGTGTTTACCACGGAGAGAAAGAAATCGGCGTCGATACCTTTTTCAAGACATATCGCGCCGATGTTTCGGTCGCCCATTCCGAGCTCCACCCCCAGCCGATT
>CAZGJH010000089.1:0-3768 GCA_964525735.1 uncultured Sangeribacter sp. | reverse complement strand
TACTTGATGATGATTGTGGATTTTTGGGTGATTACGATGTCCATGGCCACGTCGTGCGGCTCCGTGGGGAGGTCGTCGACGAGTTGGAACTCGTAACCGACGCCAATCTTCGTAGCCTTCGTAGATTTCAGCAGGCGGTCGTAGAAGCCTTTGCCACGGCCGAGGCGGTTGCCCTTCTTGTCGTAAGCCACGGCGGGCACCACCACGAGCTCAATCTCCGAGGGATCTACAGTTTCGCTGCCCGTAGGCTCCTCGATATGGAACGAACCGAGTTCAAGGCGCGACTCGTCATAAGGGAGAATCTCGAGGTTCACCCCATTTACACGGGGGAGGAAGAAACGCTTGCGTTTCCCCCACTTCCCGAGGAAAGAGTGAGTGTGCAGCTCATCGGGGAGTGAATGATACATCAATATACGGTCGGCCATCAGGAAAGCGGCTGTCTGTTCAAGGCGGGAGAACACCTCGTCGGCCGCGCTCCTGCGCTCCATGTCGTCGAGCATGCGACGCATGTTGTTTATTTTTCTCCTGATCTCGTTTTTTTCCATAGTCTCAGTTTTTCAATTTTGTTATTTTTTACTCTCTTTCGAAGAGGCCTTCGCGGCTGGCGAGTCGGCTGGAGCCGGGGCCGGGATATTCACGGGTGAATCTCCCGCCTGAAGCGACTCCACAGCCTTCAAGACGGCCGGATCATCTTCATTGAGCAGACGTATAAAGGCCGGGTAGCCCAAGACATCGCGGGCAATCATCGCCTTGATCTGGCTCAGAAGCACCTGACGCGACTGGTTGATGTAATACCAGCGTGCGGGCACACCGTTCTTCACGGCGAAGCTGACGAAGTTTTCGAGCAGCGTGTTGTCGCGCGGCAATACCTTCAGCAGCCTGTCGATGCTCTTCACGCCGTTGAGCATGCCACGGTATTTGTCGGCCACAGAGAGGGCGAACTTCTGTATCAAGCCCTTGTTGGCCACATTCACGTAGTAGTTGGTGTAGCCGGTGGTGTCTTCGGGCACGAAGATGTCGGGCATGATTCCACCGCCGCCATAGACGGTGCGGCCGTTGACAGTCTGGAAGATCTTCGACTCGTCGAAGCGGATGCTGTCGGCGTTATAGAACTCGCCGTGGGTGAAGCGGTCGACGATATCGAGCTCATACTTACCATCTTTTCCACGCGTGTATTCCTTCTGGATGCTGCGTCCGGAGGGTGTGTAGTAGCGGGCCACGGTGAGGCGGATCGCGCTGCTGTCGGGCAGTTCCGTCTGGTTTTGCACGAGCCCCTTTCCGAAGCTTCGACGGCCAATTACGAGTCCGCGGTCGTTATCCTGGATAGCTCCGGCGAAGATTTCGGAAGCTGAGGCGGAATACTCGTTGGTGAGCACCGTCACCTCCGCGTCGAGGAATCGGCCTGAGCCGTCGCTGATGGCAACGGTCTCGTTCTCTGGGCGGCGACCTTTCGTATAGACAATCATACGGTTGGCGGGGAGGAACTCGTTGGCCATATAGATGGCCTGATCCATGAATCCGCCCGAGTTGCCGCGAAGGTCGATCACGTATTTGCGGGCTCCCTCCGCCTTGAGGTCGCTCAGAGCGGTGAAGAACTCGTTGTAGGTGTTGCGGGCAAACTTCGTGACGCGCAGGTAGCCGATAGAATCGTTTACCATGTATGCGCAATCAACGGAGTTGACCGGTATGTCGCCTCGGATCACGTCGAAGTTTAGCGGCGTGGCGGAGTTGTAACGCTTGATCACGAGCTCCACCTTCGAGCCCTTCTGACCGCGCAAATTCTTGAATACGTCGTCAGAGCTGATGTGAGAGCCGGTGAGCACGACTGTGTCGGCCTTGATGATACGGTCGCCTGGGAGGATGCCGACCTTCTCGGCGGGGCCGCCCGGGATCACCTCAATCACGTTGACAGTGTCGTTGATGATCTGGAACGACACGCCCACACCGCTGAAGGAGCCCTGGAGGTCGTCGTTGACGGCTTCGAGGTCGCTTGCGGGAATGTAAGCCGAATGGGGGTCGAGCGAACCGAGCAGATCCGGCAGAGTGGTCTCTATGAGAGAGTCAACGTCGATACGGTCGACATATTCGGAATCGATGATGCGCAGGATGGTGCGCAACTTTTCCTCTTCCTGCGAGAGGGATCTTTTTGTGATATAGCGGCCAATGAAGATGCCACCGATAATGCCCAGAGCGAGCAGAAGCGGGAGGGCGACAAGGCCGGCAATTCTTTTATTTCTCATCATTGAGGGGGATATGTACGATATCTACTCCGGCTCTGCGGAGCAGGTCGATACCGTCGGTGATACGGTAAAGGTCGGAAAACACGACTCTTTTGATACCCGCCTGGATGATCAGTTTGGCACATTCCATGCAGGGGCTTGCCGTGACGTAGAGCGTGCTTCCCTCGCTTGAGTTGTTGCTACGGGCCACCTTCGTGATGGCGTTGGCCTCGGCGTGAAGCACGTAAGGGAATGTCATGGCGTCCTCATCTTCGCAGATATTCGGGAAGCCGGAGGGGGTTCCGTTGTAACCGTCGGAGATGATCATCTTGTCTTTCACGATCAGAGCGCCCACCTTACGGCGGACGCAATAAGAATTTTCGCTCCATATGCGGGCCATACGGAGGTAGCGCGTGTCGAGCACACGGTTTTTGTCGGTGAGATCAGTCATGTTTTCAAACTATTACAGTAAGTCTTCGGCGTCGGTGGAGGGAATTATGAATGCTCCATGAGGAAGCGTTCGGCGTCGAGGGCGGCGCGGCAACCGGTGCCTGCGGCAGCCACGGCCTGCTGGTAGACGGGGTCGGCACAGTCGCCGGCGGCGAAGACACCCTCCACGCTGGTGTGGGTAGTGGCGCCCTTCACCTTGATGTAGCCTTCGTCGTCGAGATCGATCTGACCCTTGAAGATTTTAGTGTTGGGAGTGTGGCCGATAGCGAGGAAGAAGCCGTCGATGGCGATGTCGAAACGCTCCTCTTCGGGGGTGCCGACGTTGCGGACGATGTGAGCGCCCTCTACTCCATCTTCACCGAAGAGGCCCTCGGTGTTGCAATGGTAAAGAATCTCGATATTCTCGCGCTCCTTCACGCGACGCTGCATGACGTCGGAAGCGCGGAGCACACCACGGCGCACGATGAGATATACCTTCTTGGCGAGCGTGGAGAGGTAGAGGGCCTCCTCGCAGGCGGTGTCGCCACCGCCGACCACGGCCACATTCTTCTTGCGATAGAAGAAGCCGTCGCAAGTGGCGCACGCGCTCACGCCAAGTCCACGGTATTTCTCCTCGTCGGGCAGACCGAGATATTTGGCGGATGCACCAGTACTGATAATCACGGTTTCGGCCTCGATCTCCTCGCCGCGGTCGTCTTTGCAGATGAAGGGGCGCTTCGATAAGTCGACCGATTCGATAGAGCGTGAGACGATTTCAGCGCCGAAACGTATGGCCTGCTGGCGGAGGTGTTCCATCATTTCGGGGCCCTGGATGCCGTCGGGGTAACCGGGGAAGTTCTCCACTTCGGTGGTTGTAGTGAGCTGACCGCCGGGTTGATCTCCCTCATAGATAAGGGGATGGAGATTTCCACGAGAGGTGTATATAGCTGCGGTGTAACCGGCGGGGCCGGAACCGATGATAAGTACTTTGGTCTTTTTCTCTGCCATAGTAGTGTATGTTTTAAGAGCCTGATTTTTTATTGAATTTTTTGTTTGAGTGGCTTTTCACGTAGCCTCTCAAAGTTATAACAAATTCTGACAGGTTTTTTCTTTTAGATGT
>CAZGJH010000088.1:0-10579 GCA_964525735.1 uncultured Sangeribacter sp. | reverse complement strand
TTCGTTCCTGCCGTCAATTCGCTCCGCCTCCGCGGCGATGAGTCTACGGGCTGGTCGCTCGCTTGGAGAGTGAATCTCTGGGCACGCGCCCTCGAAGGCGACAAGGCTCACGACATCATCCGCAACGCCCTCCGCCATTCCACAAGCTACGCTATCCAGGAGAGAGCCGGCGGCGTCTACTACAACCTCTTCGACTCCCACGCCCCCTTCCAGATCGACGGCAACTTCGGCTTCTCGGCCGGCGTGGCTGAGATGCTCCTCCAGAGCTACAACGACGAGATTCTCCTCCTCCCCGCCCTCCCCGCTTCCTGGACCGACGGCCATGCCGACGGACTCCGTGCCGTGGGCAACTTCGAAGTAAATCAGACCTGGGAAAATGGCTGCCTCACGTCGGCCGTGGTGACATCCCACTCCGGCCTCCCCTGCACGCTCAAGTATGCCGGCATCGGCGAAGCTACGATCACTGATGCCGACGGCAACCCCGCCGAAATCATAGCCGTGACACCCGACAAGATTACCTTTACCACCGGCCCCGGTATCTCCTACATCGTCACTACCGATGGTCTCGGCTCTGTAGGCTCCGTAGCCGACGATACCGAAATCGCCGTTACGCTGCGTGATAAGGTGCTCAACGTCAATCGTTCAGACGCTACAATCACCGTCTACGACCTCCCCGGCCGTTGCCTCGCTACATCCACTGGTGCCACCCTCGACCTCTCCCAGCTCGGCGCCAACGTAGTGATCGTGAAGGTATCCACCCCCACAGCCACAGCTACCTACAAATTCGTCCTCTGAGCCTCTTAAAACGGCACCTCCGATTCAAAAACATACCGTTGCCCATCCACGGGCCACAAAAATTCCAGCCGATGAGCGTGCAGATGAAGCCGCTCATCGGCATTTTTTCCATACAACCTGTCGCCTGCAATCGCCATCCCGAGTCCCTCATCCGAAGCCGAATGAACCCGCAACTGATGCGTGCGCCCCGTAAGCGGATGAAACACTACCCTGCTCCGGCCATCCTTGCTCCCCGTAAACTCATAATCCGTCACAGCCTCCTTGCCGCTCTCCCTATCCACACGCTGCCGAGGTCGGTCGAGCCAATCAGGCGACAAAGGCAGTGAGATACGTCCCCTCTCAGGCACGCCCAACGCCTTGTAATCCCCCTCCAAATCAGCCACATAAGTTTTCTGTACTTGCCGCCAACTGAAAAGCCGCTGCATCACTCTGTGCCATAGCTCTCCAAATGTGGCTACCAACAACCCCGACGTGTCCTGATCGAGCCGATGGGCCACCTTCACCCCGCTCTCTGCGCCATACTTCCCCCGCAGCCACTCCTCCGCCGACAGGCTGCCATCCTTCCCTGGCACGGAAAGCATCCCGCTCGGCTTCTCCACGACACAAAAAAATCCGTTTTCATACACCACCCTCGGCTCCGCGCCGACGGCCTTCACCCAGCTCTCCCTCCCCAACGGAGGCTCCACATCGAGCCCCTGAAGCATCCACGTGAGCACAGGCCCACACTTCCCCCTGCACGCCGGATAATATTCGCCATGCTTCCTCACCTCTCCCCCTTTCGGCCGGCCATACCAACATTCAGCCATCGACACCGGTTTCCAGCCTCTACGGTAAGCCGCCTGAAGCAACTTCGGAGCGCAACACTCCCCCGCGCCCGTGGGAGGAACCTTCATTTGCGTATCAGCGAAAATATCGCCCACGCTCCTGCTCTCGCCCCGCGTGTTAAGCAACTGAAAATTATTGAAAAGCCACTGCTGAAGCGCCTCCGAATCCCCTCTCCGCTTCTCCTTCATCGCCCTCAGTTTCTCCTCGGCCCGCCTCAACTCCGAAGCCAACGGCTCAAGCTCCTTCTCCATCCGCTGCCGGCGCCGTTTCAGTTCAGCCTTCTCAAACTGACTCTGGCGTATCATCGCCGCCTGCTCAGCATCCGACAGCGCTCCCGCAGCCCTCCTCGTCTTGCGCTCCCGCTTCGAAGCCTCACACTCCTCCCGATAGCGTTCCACATCCTCATTGAGCCTCATCCGCTCCCTCTCATATTCACGTCGCGCAGCCGCATACTCCCCCCTCTCAAACTCCTCTATCTCCCTGTTCTGCCTACAGATATCCCCCTCCCGAGTCTTGTAATACCCGTCCGGTTGCAGATAATCGAACGCCGGACCCACAAACTCTGGAGCCTCCGTGGCCCCTGGAGCCTCCTCGGTCCCAGAGAAATAAAACCCTCCGTTGCCGAGTTGCCCCGAAAAGGCATAGAGCGTCTTCCGCTCCCCAGCCTCATCTACGGCTATCAGCACCCCGAGCATCTTCCCATCCTCCAGCTCACGGCAAAACGCGACAACGTCAGGCCGTCCGCTCCCTTTCAGAGCATCAAGCCTGACGATCAAATCATCCATCGCAGCCTTGCAAGCCGCATCCGGCACGTAATCAAACGGATTATTCATCAACCCTGATTCAAAGCAGTCATGTGATATCCTAATGCATTCAATTCCATTACCATACCGGCCAAATACAACTGATGCAACGCCGCGATATAGCAACCGAAAGCCACATCCGTCCCAGGCTCCACATGCTCATGGCTCAACAGACCATAAACACGCGACGCACACTCAGCCACCAAGTTAGTCACCTGCTCGGCTGCCTCACCCTGGTAACCCAACAGCCCCTCGACAACCGTCTCATCCAGATTGTCATAACCCTTCTCATCACGCAGCTTCTCATAGAAATCCTTGCGGGCAGCATTCTTCTCCCAATCGACATCCCAATAATAAGCCATCGCCATACCGATCAGCATCATCCACCCCAGCGACACCACAGGATACTGCTGAAACTCCCTCGTGCCGTCAGGAAGATAAGCACGGGCAATCTCCCCCCACTTCTCCTCCACATCCGGACACTCCGGCACATGCTGATCTACAGCCTCCTTCTTCTGAAGAAACCCGATCAGATCCTTGCGCACCTTCTCCTCAAACTCCTTCACAACCATCTTCCCATCCAAATTCTTATCCATATTTTCCATAAAAATATCTAAATAAATAATTCTAAAATCCTATATACCATAAACACCCCATCCCTCCCAATAGTTTCACCCTCCCTGCACTGACTGGGAAGAGGCGCGCCCTCGCGCCTCCACAGAAGCACCCCCCTTGTCCACCCCGCAAAATTTCACTAAATTTGCATAAAAATATAAACAGCGTATGAGATTAGTAATCCAGCGAGTAAAAGAAGCCTCAGTCAGCATATCCGCAGAGAAGATAAGCGCCATCGGCCAAGGCCTGATGGTGCTCGTAGGCGTAATGGAAGGCGACACCACCGACGACGTAGAATGGCTCGTAGCCAAAACAGCAGCCATGCGAATCTTCAACGACGACGCGGGCGTGATGAACCGTAGCATAGAAGACATCGGAGGCGAGGTCCTGGCAGTCAGTCAATTCACCCTTGCCGCCTCCACAAAGAAAGGCAACCGTCCCAGCTACATCCGCGCCGCCAAACACGACCTCGCCATCCCCCTCTACGAAAAATATTGCCAGCTCCTCGAAGAGCGACTTGGTCGCCCCGTAAAGAAAGGCGTCTTCGGAGCCGACATGCAAGTCGCCCTCATCAACGACGGCCCCGTCACCATCGTCATCGATTCACGCAGCCGAGAGTGATCTCCACTCCTCCCCTGATCAGTGACGCGGAGGGAGTCTTAACTGTCAAAAATAGCCGCGATAGCTTCCTGAAGACGTATGGCAATGGCAGGATCCAAATGCTCCAAATAAGAATGCCGATGAATATAATCACGATCAAAATCTTTTATAAGATTATGATAATGGTGTATCGCGTTAAAGGTATCCTTCCCTGTTGTGTGCGCCCTGATTTCGTCTTCATGAAGCTTCTTGATGTAATTCTGCACAGGAGTAAAGTAATTATAAATCAAGAAATCATGTAGATTATGTCCTCTCACATATAGATATGCATTTTGAGGAGTCAAATCAAAATCTGATTTTAAATACACCTCTAAATCTTGACGTGCAGGAATCAGTTGAGGATAAGCGTCTTTATAGTCTGTCACCAACTCACTGGTCCTGGCAATAAACCTTTCCAAGATAGCTCTGTGCTTCTCTTCTACAGAAAGTGTCTTATTGTTATGGATGTCGTTATAGTGTCCATTACCAAAGACATAATCCCAACCTCTTGATATTTGCGTCACATCCACATCTTCCTTCTTCATCGTGAGATGCCATAGCAAAGTGTCATACACTGAAATGGAAACGTCCTTCAGAAAAGCCTCGAATTTTATATCCAAGACATTTGTTGCCTCACAACAATGCATGTAACATTCAATCATGCAGTCTTCAATCCCATAAGGTTGAGCCGCCAGATTCTCAATTGAATACGCGTAGGTTTGAAGAATGAAGGGGCATCCTTTCATCAACACACCGTCTGCCGTCCACTGACTCAGGAGCCAATCGTTGTCGCTATCAACGCACCCTATTAAATATCTACCGAACTGACTCGCCTGAGAAAGAATCTGAGCCTTTCCCTTCCCTGGATATGAAGGATCATAAGAATACGGATGAACATCGTATTTGAATGTAGGTGCATAAAAATTCAGGATACGATGCCATATCACCACATCCAGTTCATCTTCCACTATCACCTTTACCGTATTAGGTGAATTTGTCAGCAGATTTGCCTGATGCTGAGCCCGGCTATTTATATTTGATAGTAATGAACTGCTCATAGTCCCGATCTCTTATGTATGCACATCATTCAGCTCTCTTGGAGGAAACAGACGAAACGTAGAGTTGAGAAATCTCCTTGACGTTGTCATACCAGCCGTCAATCAAACTTGGAGAGTGGGTGGCAGCAATAACCTGCATGTTCGGATTGAGATTCAACAGTTCTCTCAAAAGATTTTGTTTCCAATCGATATGCATACCCATGTCAGCCTCATCCAACAACAAAATTGTGCTTTCTCCAAGCGTATTGCATACGGTCAGCAACAAGTAAAGCAATTGCTTTTCACCTGTAGAAAGCTGAAAATAATTGATCTTCGTAGCTTTATTACATACAGGAGCAAACATCAATGTGGAAGTATCCAAAATCGTATAGTCCGACATAAAAAACTTTACAGCCTTCTCGAAACGTCCGAATAATTTACGCAATCGTCCTATCTCCTCCTCATTATCTTCATGCATAGCGATACTCATACGCTGAGCAAACAGCTGATTGCGAGTATTGAGAGCTTGCTCGATAGCTAAATCCAAGGTAGTAGCAGCGGGTCGGCCGGCAGGATTCAGCTTCTCAACGAGTTTTGAAATCGAAGCAATCGCTTGATCGGCCGAGTTAATGTAGAGTATATGCTTGGCAAAAGATCCTAATCCTATGTTTCGAGAATATTCTTCCCGTCCTTCAATAGTAAGAATGGCGCCCGAATCCAATTCAGCGGAGATAGACTCAAATAAAGTATCGCAATGAAGCAAGAGTTCAGCACTTGCCGACGCCTCCAGGCTTCCTCCCTGCAGAAGAATAGCCAAGGCATGAAGCAAGGTGGATTTACCTGATCCATTGGGTCCACCTAAAATATTGACTTTTTGGTGCAACTCCCAATACAGGTTATGAAGCCCCAACAGCCCCTCAACCTGAACATTCTTTATTCTCCAAGAGTCTTCCTTCATTGTAATCAAATTTAGGCTACAAAATTAATCAAAAAAATCATACTCATCAACTCCTTTCGAGTGATTTGCTGATGGTGACGAGGTAGACGCCGGTGAAGATGAGGAGGATGGCCAAGGCTTTGACGGGCGTGAAGGTGTCGAGCCCGAGCAGGATGCCGGTGACGGTGGCCACAATCGGCTGCACATAATTGTACATGCCTACGAGCGTAGGCCGCAATCGCTTCTGGCCGATCATGATGCAGATATAAGCCAGGAATGTGGCGCACACCACCACGTAGCCGATTCCCGTCCATTCCGACCCGGTAATGGCTTGCCAATCTGTGGCTTGAAGCGTGCGGCAAGTAGCAGGGATAGCCACGATCGTAGCGGAGAGGAACATCCACTTCATCAGCGTCACAAGACTGTATTTGCGGATGAAATTGCGATAGAGCGTAAGATAAAGCGCATAACTGAGTTGGGCGCAGAGCACGATGAAATCGCCCAGCGCCGGGTTGGCCCCTTGCGTAGTGACGCCACTCCCCACGATAAGGATAATCGCGCCGGCGGCTCCGAGCAGAATGCCCCCGGCCTTCTTGAGCGTGATCGGTTCGCGAAGTATGACCCACGCCAACAGCATCACCCACATGGGCATGGTGGTCGTAACGAGCGACGCCTCGCCAGGCGTAGTGAGACTGACGCCGATTATGAAGCACCCCTGGTTGAGGAGTATGCCGAGCATTCCCGCTCCGAAGAGGCGCAGGAGGTCGGGCCAAGGCACATGTTCGCGGGGCATGAAGATCGACGTAAGCCAGAACAGGAGGGCCGCTCCGGCCACGCGGAAGTCGACCATCAGCAGAGGCATCACTACCCCCGAGGCGAACACCATCTTTACGATGGGCGACATCAGGCCCCACATCACATTGGCGCCAAGCATGGCGAGATGGCCATTTAACTTTCTTTCAGTCATTTCAATGAAGTTGGTAGGCGATGAAATTATAAGTTGGTAGGCGATGAAATTAGTGGTCAGTGCAGCTGGTCGATAGAGCAGGTGAATCGGCATTCGGGATAGTTGGAGCAACCCACAAACTCGTTCTGCTTCCCCTTCTTTACAATCAGTTTGCCGCCACACCGCGGGCAAATGCCCTTCTGAATGTCGCGCCGTATGCTGGCCGACGTCTCACGCGCATATTCAGTATGTTGACGCTGATTCTCACGACTTTGCGTATTGAGCGCGAGCAGATGCTTCGCTATCTCCGGCAGGGCCGAAGGGGCGATTATCTTCTCGCGGCGCTTTATTTCGCGACACATCCCGTCGAGCCGCGTTATGATCTGTGTCTCGTCGAGACGCACCTCCTTGCGGAAGCTCCACCAGTGTTTCTTGCGGCGTTCTTCGGGTATGAATGTGCGCTGCACGCGGCGATCGGAGCGGAATTTGCGCGGCTCTATGATATCGTCGGCCTTGATGTCGAGCCGCCACGCCTCGGTGAATACGATCATCGAGACGAAATCCTCTTCGGCGATATCGGGCAGGATTTTGCGCACCACGCGCACGTGTCGCTGGTTCTGCAACAGCGGGTTATAGATGGAGCGCGACTGCTGCGAGAGATGCTGCTGCCAATACTGCGCGTGCTCGTAGCCCACGATTCGACCGGCCAAACTCTTTGTCTCGATCACGAAGATGCCGTGGGTAGAGATGAGGAGATGGTCGATCTGCGCCGTCTTTTCGTTGGGCGTGGGGAGCAGCAGGTCGTTGAGCACGATATTCTCGCTCTTCTTGAGGCGCGAGAGTTCTTTGGCCACGATGCGTTCCCCCTCGCGCCCTTTCCGTAGGGCACGACCGCGTCGCCAACGCACCACACTCCATATTACGAGCAGCGCGAGGGCGACGCCAAGTATGATTCCTATGTATAACATTTACAACTGTTTATTTGTCAGACTGAGCCTCCGGTGCAGCCGAGCGTGTCGCGCTCTGAGGCGTGGCCACAAGGTCGGCCGGGAGCACGCGCGACATGCGGGTGAAGATGAGCACGAGCACGGAGAGCACGGCGATCGTGATAGCTGTGGAGTGGAGCATATTGCCCAAGCCCACGAGCGGGCTCACGATAGAGCCGAACACGTAGCCCATCAGGCCGATAAGCGCTGACGCGTCGCCGGCGCATTGGCGTCCTTCGTTCATGGCCAACGTGTTGCCCACGGTGAAGAGCATGCCCAAGCACACGAGCATCGGGAGGTTGAGGGCTTCGTAGACCCACACATTATTTACGCAGTAAAAGCAGATAAATTGTGCGATGGCCGTGAGCATCAGTCCGCGTCCGCCGAATACGGCCGCCCGTTTAAGCGGTTTGAAGTGGAGCGCGATGGTGGCTCCGGAGGCCACGAAGAGGGCGTTGAAACCCATGAAGAGGCCGAATTGCAGCTGCGAGAAACCGTAGTGGTCCTGGATGATGAAAGGGGCGGAGGAGATGTAGGCGAAGAGAGTGCCGAGGGCGGTGCCTTTGAGCATCACGTGCACCACGAAATGCTTGTTGCGGGCCAGGATACCGTAATTGCGGAAAGCCGCTCCGAAGTGGCCCGTTACACGACGCGATTTAGGCAGCGACTCCTTGAAGGCGGGAGTCAGCAGAAGAAGCAATGCGCTGAAACCGAAGAGGATCCAGAAGATACCTTGCCAACCGATGGAGCGTGCCACAAGACCGCCGATCACGGGTGCGCTGGCAGGTGCGAAACCGTTGATGGCGCCCACGAGAGCCATCACCTTGGCGAGCGCGCGACCCTTGTAGAGGTCGGCCGGGATGGTACGTGCGAGGAAGTAACCGCCTGATGCACCGAGACCTTGCACCAGTCGCCACCAGAGAAACACGTGAATTGTCTTCGACCAGACGCTGCACACGGCTCCTATCGCGAAGACTATCAGAGCGATGATGAGAATCGGTTTACGGCCATAGCGGTCGCTGAGCGGGCCGAGGATCAACTCGCCGAAACCGAGGCCGATCATGCCGAATGTCAGACCCAATTGCACCGTAGAACGTGTTGTATGGAAAGAGCGCACCATCTCCGGCAGCGTCGGGAGGTACATATCATTTACGAAAGAGCCGAAAGCGCTGAGCAGCACGAGGTATATGATGAGAAATACGTAGTAGCCCCCGGCGGGGCCCTGTTGCTGATCCGGCGGCGTGAGAGCCGGCTTCACGGCCGACGCATCCTTATTGGCTGCATTAGCGGCAGCCGATTGAGTGGTTGAATCATTCATATTTTTTCAGAATTGTTTTACAATTCTAACAATTCCCCTCCGATGATAGTTTAAAGCGCCACTACTCTCGGCTGCCTGAAATATAAGAGAGCGCGCTCCGGCAGAAGCACGCTCTCGCTATGGCATTATTTAAGTTTTTTCAGGAATTCTTTGTCGATCCACCAATGATTTACTGGGTCGTCTTCGAAAACTACTTCTACAAGACTTGCTTGCATCATTATCACTCTCCCTCGGGTGCCTTTTTGTGCACTGCGAATCTTTCCATCATACATCAACTGCAATGCACCCCATTCATCCTTATGCATAGCCACATACGATAGTTCTTTACTGTAAGCGGGATTTCTCAGAGCGAACATTTCTTTAGTCACCACAACACGGTCGCCCTCTTCGAAAGCAGGCGAAAAACCGTCGGTCATTATTCCCACAATCACAACCACCACAAAAATCACCACTCCGATTATTATCATACACCCCTTGGTGGCATCCTCATCGCTTACATTCGATTCACCCTGAGCCACATTACTCTGTGCCGACGAGGCATTCCCAACCCATCTCCCATCTTTATCTCTCTTCATACTCATAATTGTAGATCTTTATAAATCAGTAAAATGACTTTAAGAATTGCGGCGCAAAGCCTCCTCAAGCGTCGCGCGAATACGCTCACGCAGATGCGCCGGCCTGATCACCTCCAGCGAACGAGCCCTCGCCAACAAAGCCATCACGAAATCATTCGTCACCTTCACACGTAAACGTATCCGAAACTCATCAGCCGTATCAGCCAACACCTCCTGCGACGGATGCAACGGCCTGGCCTTCAGAAAACTTCCGTCAAGCGCGTCATAACGCAACTCAATCTCCTCCGCAGGCATCTCCGGATCAGCCCAAATTCCGAAACTATCCTTGAAATACGCCTCCAGATCAAGCTCCTCGTCAAACGTAAACTCCTCATCGGTAGCTTCCAGATTCCGCATCCTGTCGAGCGCGAAAAGCGTTAGCCGCCCTTTCTCATACCCTACGGCATACCAGAGCCCCTGGTCCTCCTTCAGATAATGCGGCGCCAACACATGATGACGCTCGCGGCCCCCTGCACGGTAATTCACATAATCAAACTCGATCACCGCCCGATCCTTGATAGCCCGCAACACCTCAAACAGATGCTCCGACCCCATATTCCGGCTCCGCTCCGGTTTCACATACCTATTAACATCAGAGTCAGGATGCAACGCCGTCAACATATCGAAATCAGCGAAGAGCCTCTCATACCTCACCACCCAATCCTTATCCTCATCCTTGATCTCATAGGCCGACTTCCCGGCACGCCCGATCTGTATACGAAACGTATCCGCGATACTGGCAATATCGCGTTGCAACAGCTTCATACGCGACTTCCGCTCCTCCGGATAAGAGAATCCCGCAGTAAACGACTTCCGTTCGAGATAAGCCATAAGATCGTCAGCCGAAACAGGCATTCCGCTTCGGCCAAGCTTCTCAATTACATGCATCTGCCGTTTAATGGCATCGTTGAGCACATTCATAGTTTCCCAATTATTGTGGACATCGACATCCCTTACTATGGATATCGGCTGCAAAGTTACACCACAAAAGCGACCCACAACGTCGCCCAACAAAAAATTTTCAAAAAACATCCCCACCCCAAGAGCGCCCCCGCCCCCGCGCC
>CAZGJH010000087.1:0-10611 GCA_964525735.1 uncultured Sangeribacter sp. | reverse complement strand
AGAGCTATCTGGATGAGTGAGCCATAGTCGATTATGGAGTTGCCGGTGGTGTCTAGCAGTTCTTCGTGACCGCCCCAGGTGCTTTCGCCGATAGCCACCTGATGCTCGTTGATGTTGCCCACCACGTTGTAGGTGTAGGCCACCTGCGGAATTGCGCCGAGCGGTTTGCCCGTGTCCCAATCGGTGATTTTGCGCACGCTTCCAGGCTTATGGTCGGCCGCAGGAGTGTGAGTGAGCATTCCGTAGAGGTTGTGCGAGTCGGCCGCGTAAGTCACCATCACCGATCCGTCGGCAGTGGCTTTGGGGCCGGCGATGAGATTGGTGCAGGCCAGCGCGTCGGCTCCGTAGAGAGCGAGCGCGGGGAGCAGGAGAGATAATAGATTGCTTCGTTTCATTATATTGCTTCGTTTCAAATTCATTTCGGATTCATTCCGGATTCTTCAGATTTATTCCAGTTTTATCGGAAAATTCCGAATTCTAACTTCAAAATTACCACGATTTCCGCTAACTGCCAAATATATGGAAAAAAATTCGTAAATTTGCGGTGTGAAACGCGAGGAAAAGCCAAGTGTGAAGCCTCGCGGAGGGCGCGATTGTCGAAATTATTTTCACCATCTGGTCGGGAATTATGCATGTTTTGGTGTTTATATGATAGGTGCGCTCTTGTTGAGATAATGGGAACGTACCGTTGTGTATAACCCGAAACATATAAAACATACCCAATTATGGAAGAAAATAAAGAGAATACGATTGAAAATAAAGAACCCCGCACCTTTGAATCGCTCGGAGTGGAGCCCCGTTTGCTTCAGGCAATTCAGGAGATGGGGTTCGAGACTCCGATGCCCATCCAGGAGATGGTGATTCCGCACCTTCTTGAGAAGGATGGCGACGTAGTGGGCTTGGCGCAGACCGGCACAGGAAAGACGGCCGCGTTCGGCCTGCCTGTGCTTCAGCGCATCGACGTAGAGAAGCGCGTGCCCCAGGCCCTGATCATAGCCCCTACGCGCGAACTCTGTCTTCAGATCGCATCAGATCTGGCCGACTTCTCGAAATATATACCCGCTCTGAAGATTCTGCCCGTCTACGGCGGTTCGAGCATCGACAGCCAGATACGCTCGCTGCGCAACGGCGTGCAGGTGATCGTGGCCACTCCAGGCCGTTTGATCGACCTTATCAAGCGTGGCGAGGTTAAACTCGACGACGTGCACACCGTGATTCTCGATGAGGCCGACGAGATGCTCAACATGGGCTTCCTCGACGACATCAAGGAGATTCTCACCCACGTGCCCGACGAGAGAAAGATGCTGATGTTCTCGGCTACGATGCCGAAGGAGATAGCCGCTATCTCGCGCGATTTCATGCACGACCCCGTTGAATTCGTAGCCGGCAACCGCAACCAGGCCTCCAACAACGTGCGCCACATCTATTATATGGTGAAGGCTCACGATAAATACCTGGCCCTGAAGCGTATCGCCGACAACAACCCCGATATCTACGGCATCATCTTCTGCCGCACCCGTAAGGAGACTCAGGAGATTGCCGACAAACTTATCAACGACGGCTATAACGCCGACTGTCTGCACGGCGATCTCTCGCAGGCCCAGCGTGACCTGGCGATGAAGAAATTCCGCGACCATGTGACGCAACTGCTCGTGGCAACCGATGTGGCAGCCCGCGGTCTTGACGTAGATGATCTTACTCACGTGATCAACTATGGATTGCCCGACGACTCAGCCGTCTACACCCACCGCTCGGGACGTACGGGACGTGCCAACAAGACCGGTGTATCAGTGGCCATCATCCACTCGCGTGAGAAGAGCAAGCTGAAAGAGATCGAGAAGCGCATCGGCAAGACCTTCGAATATAAGAAGGTGCCTACTCCGGAGCATATCATCGAGAAGCAGCTCTACAACTTGGCCGACCGTCTGGAGCGTGTGCAGGTGAACGAGGAGGAGATCAACAAATATCTCCCCGGCGTGCGTAAGAAACTGGAGTGGCTCTCTGAGGAGGATCTTCTCAAGCGTGTGCTCTCGCTGGAGTTTAACCGTCTCTTGGCCTACTATCAGAATATGCCCGACCTCGACCTCAACGCAACTACCAAAGACAGCGGCCGCGAGCGCAAGGAGGGCGGCAGAGAGAGAAACCGCGACAAAGACCGCCGCAACGCCGACGATGGCTTCGAGCGACTGATGGTGAACGTGGGCAAGGCTCAGGGCTTCTTCCCCGGCAACCTTATGGAGCTGGTCAACAGGAATGTGCAGGGCAACAAACCCGATATAGGCCGAATCGACCTTCTCCCCGACTATACGCTCTTCGATGTGCGTAAGGAGGATGCCCACCGTGTGATCGACGCCCTCAAGAATGAGGATTTCTTCGGCACGACGCTCCGCCCCGAGATAGCCACCGACCGCGACTATGCCCGCGAGGCGAAAGACAGGCGTGAGAAACGTCGCCGCAAATCGGAGAAAGAGGAGGCGGCTCGCCCGGCGAAGCGTAAGAGCGCTTCGAAGGAAAAGGCTTCGAAAGATAAGTCGAAAGACAAGTCGGCGAAGGATAAGAAGAGTAAGGCAAGTTCCGGCAAACGGAAGAAACCTGATTATGACGGAAACTATGAGATTTTTTATAAAAAGAAGAAATAATATCAAGCCATGGCTCTCGCTTGCGGGAGCCGTGGCTTTGGCCATTTCGGTAGCTTCTCCGCTTGAGGCTTCGGCACAGGAGGCGACCGCCGAAGGGCTGACGGCCCGTAAGGTGTTTGAGAATCTTCAGGCGGCGCCGTTGGAGGTGCTCAAGAAGACCACGCGCCTCGACATGCTCGATTATTGGGATGCCGACAGCATCTACCAGGCTAAGAATGTGCTCGAAGGCACGTCGAGCTTGGCTGCCGTCGCGCCCGACTATCTGCGTGTGAACGTCACCCCCGTGAGCAGCCTGGAGATCAAGCTGCTCCCCATCGCGAAGGGTGAGAATGTGGTGATGACGCTCTACACCGTGGGGGGGAAGGGCACGGCGCGTGATACGTCGGTGGCCTTCTACGACTCCGCGCTTCGCCCGATAGATGGCTCGCGCTATTTCACGGAGCCCGCACTGAGTCGGTTTTTCGCTTTGCCGAAGGGGAGCGGAGTTACGATGAAGGAGATAGAGGAGGCTGTGCCGTTCGCGACGGTGGTCTACAAGGCTTCGGCCGAGAGCAACGACATCCAAGCGCGGCTTACGGCCGGCGATTATCTGAGCGTCGAGGCTCAGGAGCTCATCAAGCCTTATCTGCGTAAAGATGTAACTCTCACCTGGAAAGGCAATAAAGGATTTAAGTAATTCATAATTAAAAATTTGTTGGCTCCGCTACATGCCAAAGGCATGTCCCTACTATGCCAATACATTGATTTTTTGAATTATGAATTATGCATTATGAATTATGAATTAGACTAATAACATCATAAAAATGGATCGAAAAGTAAGAGTAAGGTTTGCCCCGTCGCCTACGGGGCCGCTTCATATCGGCGGTGTGCGCACCGCTTTGTATAATTACATCTTCGCCCGCCAGAACGGGGGCGATATGATTTTGCGAATCGAGGATACCGACAGCCGTCGCTTCGTGCCCGGCGCAGAGAAGTATATCGAAGACTCGCTTCATTGGCTCGGCATAAAGTTTGACGAGGGTGTCACGGAGGGTGGCCCTCACGGCCCCTACCGTCAGAGCGAGCGCAGGGATATCTACAAGAAATATGTGAAACAGCTTCTCGACGCCGGCAAAGCCTACATAGCCTTCGACACCCCAGAAGAGCTTGAGGAGGCCCGCGAGCGCATACCGAATTTCCAGTATGACGCTTCGACACGCGGCTCTATGCGCAACTCTCTGACGATGCCTGCCGAGGAGGTGGAGCGTCTCATCGCCGAGGGTAAGCAGTATGTGGTGCGCTTCAAGATTGAGCCCGACCGCGATGTGAAGGTCAACGATCTTATCCGCGGAGAGGTGGTGATCAATAGCAATATCCTCGATGATAAAGTGCTCTATAAGAGTGCCGACGAGTTGCCTACTTATCACTTGGCCAATATCGTCGACGATCATCTGATGGAGGTTTCGCACGTGATTCGCGGTGAGGAGTGGCTTCCTTCGGCTCCGTTGCATGTGCTTCTGTATGAGGCATTCGGCTGGAGCGACACCATGCCGCAGTTTGTGCATCTGCCTCTGCTTCTGAAGCCTGTCGGCAATGGCAAACTGTCGAAGCGCGACGGCGACAAGCTCGGTTTCCCCGTGTTCCCGCTGGAGTGGCACGACCCCAAGAGCGGCGAGATTTCGTCGGGCTATCGCGAGAAGGGTTATCTGCCCGAGGCGGTGGTAAACTTCCTCGCTCTGCTCGGCTGGAACCCCGGCGACGACTCTGAGCTCATGTCGATGGACGACCTGATCAAGAAATTCTCCTTCGAGCATTGCTCTAAGAGCGGCGCGAAGTTTGATTATAAGAAGGGTATCTGGTTTAACCACGAGTATCTTGGTAAGGCTGATAATGAGACTCTTGCCGAGCTCTTCATGCCTGTGCTCGCCGAGAATGGCATCACCGATGTAGATCCCGCTTATGTAGCGGCTGCTATCGGTTTGGTGAAGGGTAGAGCCGACCTTGTGCCCGATCTCTGGACTCAGGGCGACTTCTTCTTCCGCGCTCCTGAGGCGTATGCCGAGAAGGATATCAAGAAGCGCTGGAGCGCGCAGACTCCCGCCATCATGGAGGAGCTTATCGGTGTGCTTGAGGGTATCGACGATATGACGTCGGCCAATGCCGAGAAGATCGTGCTCGACTGGATCGCTGAGAAGGGTTATCATCTCGGCAACGTGATGAACGCCTTCCGTTTGGCTGTTGTTGGCGCATGCCGTGGCCCGCACATGTTCGATATCACAGAATTAATGCCCAAGGAGGAGGTGATAGCGCGTATTCGTCGTGCTGTCAAGGAGATCCCCGTGCCTGAGAAATGAGAGTGCCTTCGCTAAAAGAGGTAAGAGGCTTCCTGGCCGAGGGTGCCCGTCAGTTGATAGAGCAGCCCCTCTATTCGTTAGGCATAGGGGCCTATCGGGAGGGTGTGCGTGTGGCGGCCCTTCGCAATCCGAAGGCCCGCAAGCTGAACGATGGGCAGAAGGAGATCTGGAAGCGTCTTGACGCAGCCGTGAAGCCGGGCGACCGGTATATCTGGGTGCATGCTGCCTCGCTCGGTGAGTTTGAGCAGGGTAGGACGTTGATAGAGAAGATCCGCGCGGAGCACCCCGAGTATAAGATTTTGCTTACGTTCTTCTCCCCGTCGGGTTATGAGGTGCGCAAAGATTATGCCGGGGCCGATTGCGTTTGTTATCTCCCTTTCGACACGCCTGGGCGCGTGAAGAAGTTTCTCTATAAGGTGAATCCTGAGATGGCCATCTTCGTGAAGTATGAGTTCTGGCGCAATTATTTGCACGAGCTATGGCGCAGACAGATACCGGTTTATCTCGTGAGCGCGGTGTTCAGGCCAGATCAGTCGTTCTTCAAGAAGCGCAGCGCATGGTATGGACATTGGTTGAAATGGTATACCCGGATTTTCGTACAGGATGAGCGCAGTCGCGAGCTCCTGGCGAAGATCGGTGTGGAGAATGTGGATGTTGCGGGCGATACCCGCTTCGACCGCGTCACCGACATCCTTGCCGGGCGCAAGGAGATAGCTGAGTTGGCTTCGTTCAGAGGCGATGGCAGCCGATTCGTTATGATGTTCGGCAGCAGTTGGCCCGAAGATGAGGCTGTCTACGGCGAGTGGCTTCGTTCGCATCCCGAAGTGAAGGGTGTGATTGCGCCGCATGAGTTTGATGCCGAGCGATTGGCGAAGTTGAAGGAGATTGTGCCAGGAGAGGTAGTGCTTCTCAGCGAGTATACTCCTGATAGTAAGGCTCGTGTGCTTGTGATCGACTGTTTCGGACTGCTTTCGAGCGCGTATGCTTATGCCGATGCGGCTTATATCGGCGGAGGCTTCGGAGTGAGCATCCACAATATCAACGAGGCGGCCGTGTATGGCATACCGGTGATCTTCGGCCCGGAGAATGGCAAGTTTATCGAGGCTCAGGAGCTTAAGGCGCTTGGAGGGGGCATCGAGGTGAGCAGCGCGGCAAGTTTTGCGCGGATAGCCGACCGATTGCTCTACGACAAGACGGAGCGCGAGAAGCGCGGGCGTTGGGCCGGCGAGTATATTGCCGACAAGACCGGGGCTTCAGGACGAATTTTGAGCCGAATCTTCGGCAAACGATAAAATACACAATTACGGCGCGATGAATTTACTGTTTCATCGCGCCGTAATTGTGTATTTTATTCTTATGATTCGCCCATCTCGTCGATGGTGTAATTGACGAAGTCGTTGAATGGTTTGCCGATACGGAACATCTTGCCCACTTTCTTCGCGAGCGAGGGGCTGGAGGCCTCCTTATCGGATAGTTTGTGTCCGGCCCAAAAATCTTTCGGTTTTACGAGTTCGATATATTCCCAATTTCGGTCGAACCCTTTCGGGGCAGTTTTAACTGGGTTGTCGCCCACCACGGGATATATCTTCTTGAAATCAGGGTTGTTGATGATTTCGAGATACTCTTCGATGTTGTCGCGAATTGAGTTGCGGATGGCTGTGACAGTCTTCGAGGGTAGGCAGACTGTGCCGCAACCGGCCATGCAATTGCCTGGTTCGAGGTGTAGGTAATAGCCCATGCGGTTGCTTTTCTTTCCGAATGGGGGATTGATGAAGATTCCGATATGGTTTTTGTAGGGTGTTTTGTCGGGTGAGAAGCGAGTGTCGCGGTAGATTCGGTAGGTGCAATCGGCCGGGGTGAGGTAAGCTGCCTCAGGGTCGAAGGCGGCCACTTCGGCAATCAAGGCTTCGGTGAACCTGTCAACTTTCCGTTTCACATCCAGATACTCTTCCTTATGCTCCTGAAACCATTCCCTATTATTGTTCCGGGCCAATTCCTCCAGAAAACTCAAAACATTCTCCATAACTATTTTCTATTTAAAGTTTATGCAAATATACGAATAATTTCTTGAATTTGCGAAAGATTGGTGCCAGAAAACGCATCCTGTTTTGGAGTGTGGAAGTTTTTTATTAAATTTGCCTTTCATATTTGGTTAAGTAACAAAATTATGAATTATGACGAAGTACCATCAAGAATCAATAGAGAGAAAGAAGGCTTCGATAGCCTTATGGAAAAAGCAGCCGATTACATTAGAGGAGTGTCTCGCTCAATTCAAGATGTTGCGGGAACAACGGCTTGCAAGGGAGTCTGAGTTACTTCGCCAAACTGGAGCCGTTGAAATATTTGGTAGATAGAGGAGTTTTCATTAATTTAGCGGAAAAATTTAGCTATGGGCCAGAAGAGTAAATATCCGAGGGGAATCCAGACCTTCTCCAAAATCATTAAAGGTAATTATCTATACGTAGATAAGACGGCTCTGATTTATAAGCTGGTCAGCAATAATAATTACGTTTTCCTGAGTCGACCTCGAAGATTCGGGAAAAGCCTTTTGATGTCTACTCTTGAAGCCTATTTCAGAGGAGAGCGAGAGCTCTTCAAAGGATTAGCCATCGATGAACTTGAAAAGGATTGGAAAAGCTACCCTGTATTCCGTTTTGATTTGAGCGGCATCAGTTATAATGACTCAGATGCTATAATTCGAAAAATCAGTGTTTACTTAAGAAAGTGGGAAAAGCAATATGGCGTGGAGCCTTTTGGAGGGATAGCTGAGAGATTTTCCATCCTTCTCGATGAGGTATACGAAAGTACGGGGAAAGAGATCGTCATATTGATTGATGAATACGATAAACCGCTTCTCGATTCAATAAGCAATGATACACTATATGAACACAATAGAAACGAGCTCAACGGATTCTATGGCGTGTTGAAAGAAAGGGACGAATGTATCAAGTTTTGTATGATAACAGGAGTAACAAAAATTGGCAAGGTAAATATCTTCAGCGGATTAAATAATCTTGGCGATATTTCACTCCTGCCTCAATACAATGCTATCTGCGGAATAACAGAAAGTGAATTCAGAGAGTATTTCAGACACTCCATAACTGACTTTGCAAATAACCATGATTTGACGGAAGATGAAACTTGGGAGAAGTTTAAGCAACTGTATGATGGGTATCTGTTCGCAAGTTCTGGGGAGAATGTCTACAATCCTTACAGTGTATTGAGTGCGTTCCTGGATGCCAAGCTCAACAACCATTGGTTTTCTACAGGATCATCAACCTACCTGTTTAATGTTGTCAAGCGATCGAGGATGCCGGTAGATGATTTGGAAGGGGCTCGGAGAAGTGAGGACGAACTCAGCGGTATCACGGATTTGAAGAGCGATATGGCATCGGTTCTTTTCCAATCGGGCTATCTCACTATCAAGAGTTATGATAGCTCATCGCAATTTTATATCCTCGGTTTTCCCAACGATGAGGTGCGCACAGCATTCTCGAAATTGATAGGCGCCGAATTCTCCACAAAAGACAATACCCTCTCCGACTGGAAAATCACCACCACTCTACCTGTATAAGAGAGTGTTTAAATTTTTGGGTATTAAGGGAAATTTCATTAATTTAGCGGAAAAATTAAGTTATGAACCAAGAGAGTATATATCCGAGGGGAATCCAGACCTTCTCCAAAATCATAAAAGGTAATTATCTATATGTAGATAAGACAGCTTTGATTTATGAGCTTGTCAGCAATAATAATTACGTTTTCCTAAGTCGACCTCGAAGATTCGGGAAAAGCCTTTTGATATCTACTATTGAAGCCTATTTCAGAGGAGAGCGAGAGCTCTTCAAAGGATTAGCCATCGATGAACTTGAAAAGGATTGGAAAAGCTACCCTGTTTTTCATTTTGACCTTACCGGAGGTAATTATGAAGACCCAGATGAGGTGGTAAGTATAATTGATGAGTATTTATCAGAATGGGAAGAGGAGTATGGCTTGGAGTCTTCAGGTAAAATTTCAATTAGGTTCTCCAAACTTCTTGCGCATGTTTATAAAACGACAGGTAAGCAAGCCGTAATATTGATAGACGAATATGACAAACCCCTTCTGGACACGTTGGACAAAACCGAAGTGCACGAACGGCATAAAAAAGACTTGTCGGCCTTCTATGGAGTAATGAAAAAGAGGGATGCGTGCATTAAATTTGGAATGATTACAGGTATAACCAAATTTGGCAAGTTAAATATCTTCAGTGGGTTGAATAACCTTAGGGATATTTCGCTTCTTCCTAAGTTTAATGCAATCTGTGGTATCACCGAAACTGAATTCAGACAGTATTTTAGTGGATCAATTATTGAATTTGCAAAGGCCTATGGTTGGTCGGAAGATGAGACATGGGAGAAGTTTAAGAAACAGTATGACGGCTACCTGTTTGCAAAAGAAGGGGAAAATATCTACAACCCTTATAGTGTGCTGAATGCCTTCGCGGATAACGAATTGAAGAATTATTGGTTTTCAACTGGATCGTCAACCTATCTTCTTAACGTTGTCAAGCAATCGAGGATGCCGGTAGATGATCTTGATGGAGCCTTGAGAAATGAAGACGAGTTGAGTGATATTATCGATTTGACGAGCGATATGGCATCGAGTCTCTTTCAATCCGGTTATCTCACTATCAAGGGTTACAACTGGTCAACTCAATTCTATACTCTCGGCTACCCCAATGAGGAGGTAAAGATGGCTTTTTGGAACTCCTTGGCTCGTGAATTTTTCAAATTGTCAGTGAATGATTTCGGGTTTAAAATTTCGGAATTCGTGAAAGATGTCGAGGAGGGCAGGCCGGAGGATTTCCTTGTCAGGCTAAAAGCCCTTATCGCCGATGTAACACCTGGTATTGAACGTAACAAGGAGGTACACTTTCAGAACGTGATGGCTATCATCTTCAAGATGATGGGTTACTCTGCACGCACTGAGGTGAGCTCTTCGGCTGGCAGATGCGATCTTCAGATTGAGACCTCTTCCTATGTATATATCTTCGAGTTCAAGCTAAACGGCTCAGCAGAGGAAGCTCTTAACCAGATTATAGAGAAGGGCTATTACCGACCTTTCTTAGCAGATCGCCGCACCGTCTTCCTGATAGGTGCCGAATTCTCCACAAAAGACAATACCCTCTCCGACTGGAAAATCACCAACGCCATCTCCTTAAAACATTGACAAGATGACCAGTACTTCAGTTGCATATCGAGATGGTAATTTTTCGGAGATATTCGAGGTTGCCAAAAGTAACCGTCTGACACAGGAGGAGACGGTAAAGTACAGTGATTCGTTACAGCGGTTGCTTGACATGAAAGCCAGTATCAATTTCGCCGACGAGAAAGCTGAAAAGAGATTCGAGGAGGGTCGTGAGGTAGGTCGAGAGGAAGGACTTGCGGTAGGACGAGAAGAAGGACGAGCTGAAGGACGTGAGGAAGGGATAGAGATTGGACGTGAACAAGGGATAGATGAGGGTAAAGAGATAGAGCGGAGGGACAGTATTATCGCGATGCTGGAATTTGGGGTGGCGGCTGAGAAGATTGCAGCTAAATATGGACTTACGGTTGAGGAGGTGATGCAACTGGCTGAGGAAAATTAATAAGTAGGGACGC
>CAZGJH010000086.1:0-10685 GCA_964525735.1 uncultured Sangeribacter sp. | reverse complement strand
GCACATTCTGCCAGCCTGTGAAGAGGTAACCCTCCTTGGCCGGTGCCTCGGGTGCGGTAACGGGCTGGCCGTATTCTACGGTCTGCTCTGCTACAACTTCGCCGTCGATCTTGTATACGGCCTTGTAGCTGTTTACGATGTAGCTGCCTGTCACCTCGATATACTGCGCGGGCATTGTCTCGGGCAGACCGGTCCAGCCGGAGAAGGAGTGACCCTCCTTGGCGGGCACCTCAGGAGCCACTACGGGTGTGCCGTAGTCGAAGGGAAGCGTTGCGATGATCTGGCCATCTACGATGAAGGCAGCGAGATACGACTGCACATCGTAAGTGCCGACGATCTCGATGTCAAACGGAGGCATCGTCTCGGGCACATTCTGCCAACCGGTAAATGCGTAACCCTCCTTGGCCGGGGCCTCGGGAGCAACAACGGGCTCATTGTAAGGAATCTGGAGAGCTGCGATCACAACGCCGTCGATTGTGAATGTGGCGGTGTAGGTTGTGATCGAATAGCTGCCGGTCACCTCAATGTTGTGGTTGGGCATTGTCTCAGGAAGGTTCTGCCATCCGGAGAAGGTCATACCCTCTTTCACCGGTGCCTCGGGCGCCACTACCGGCGCGCCGAAGTCGAAGGGAATCGTGGCGATCACCTCACCGTCGATGATGAAGGTAGCGGTGAATGCCTGCACATCATATGTGCCGAGAATCTCGATATCGAACGGAGGCATCGTCTCGGGCACATTCTGCCAGCCCGTAAACACGTAGCCCTCTTTCTCAGGAGCCTCGGGGGCTACAACGGGAGCGTTGTATTCCACCTGCTGCTCTGCGATGATCTCGCCATCGATCTTGAAGGTTGCTGTGTAGACATTGATGGTGTAAGAACCATTCACCACAATGTCGTGGGCGGGCATGCGCTCTGGCAGGTTGTCCCAGCCAGTGAAGGTGTAACCCTCTTTTGAGGGCACCTCGGGCGCTGCCACTGTAGAGTCGTAAGCGAAATCGAGCTCTGCAATCTGCTCGCCATCGATATTGAACACAGCCTTATAGATGTTTACAGCAAACATTGCTGTAAGATTAAGATTTGCGTTCAAAGTAATGGTGCGCGAGGGCTCTTTCTCGCCGTCGCTCCAGCCTTCAAAATGATAGCCGGTGACGGGCACGGCGGTGACGTTGATCACGGTGCCCTCTGGATAGAGACCGTTCTCGAATTGCACCGTGCCGTGTTCGTCGGCGTCGATAGAGACGTTAAAATAGCGTTCCATGACGAAGGGATAAGAGGGTTCGCCTACCATCTTATCTGCCTGGAACCAGAAGTTAGGATCACGTTTGCCTTTCAGCACGACGATCTGTCCAGTCTGCTTGTCACGCATCTTGAAATCAACCTGCTCGCCGGAGTAGCTGTTGCTGCGTATACGCATGTATAAGCAGCTTTTCCCACCGGGCAAATCCAATTTCTCGGCTATGCCTCGGCATTCCTCATTAATGAAAGCGCCATACTCATAGAGCTCGGTGTTTTCATACTCCTTTGATGCCAAACTGAAATAAAGAGTCATGTCGTAACGGAAATCAGCCGGATTTACCGTCCACGCTTCTGTTCGAAGCGACGCAAAGACCGACACACACACCGCTATTAAGGCAAACAGCAGCATGCCGATCGATCTTCCATTCAATCTTTTCTTCAACATTAAAAGATAAGGTTAATAATGGGTTAGAATAAAAAATAAAAACACTCAGATTATGAAATTTATCCAAATGGGTGGTTCAGTCCCATTCTACAAATAATTTCCAACATGCAAAATTAATACAAATACTTTTCTAATGAAAAAATTATTTAAAAATAATTCAAATAAATTTGCATGGGTGCTCTGTTCATCGCATCCTCCGCGTCCACGCATCCGCCCACGGCTCATCCACCTACGGCTGATCCGCTTGCTGCTGTAGGGGCGCTATACATAGCGCCCGCCGCCTCCAGCGTGTCCGCTCCAGGGGGAAAAAAACCTGAAACATCTGGTAGGGACGCGATTCTTCGCGTCCACCGCGAATATGGTGCTGTTTATTCTCCTTATTAACCTGAATGATTGTGCGCGCCAAAACCGGCACATCGAAATTGGATTAATTGCATCATAGGCTTATCTGTTAGGATTAATTTATGTGTTAGGATCAATAATCAAATATAATAACTCACTACACCCCTAAAATATTGCGTAAGATAAACCACGCTACGTAAATTGTGATATAAAGATACCCCCCTCGGGTACCCCAAAGGAATTTTCTGACAGCCGATTGCTCCGGAAGAAACGACTTGGTGAAGAGCAATAAAAGCAAAAACGGAATAGCAAGAAGCAGAAACCAATTCTGCGCCACAGCCCCAGCAAGATCCCCTTGCAGCAGATGGTGGGCAGCCCTCTGTATCCCGCAACTCGGGCAATCCAGACCCGTCAGCAACTTTACAGGACACTTCGGAAAGAAGCGCCCCCACACCTCGCTCTCGGGGTCGATCGTGCCATAGAGCGCAAAGAGTGCGGCCATCGCGGCTATGATAGCCACAACGACCGCACTCTTTCTTATCTTTACCGGAATTCTCACTGACCCTGGGATGCTTTGAGGGCATCAAGGCTCGCAAACAGATCTGAGTAGAAGAACACCCATATGATGATGAAGATGGCGCCTACGGCGGCTGCCACGATCGACCACAATTTGGCCTTGCCTGCATTGTAGTAGGCCGCATCATATTCGCCGGCGGCCCAAAGGGTATTCACCTTTGATGCGTAGATTATTGCCAAAATACCGAAAGGTAAGCAGCAGAAGATGGTTGTGAGCACAGCCAACACCATGTAGTTGTTGGGCTTGATCTGGGGAGGTTCGGGAATCATATTGTTCATGACTTATGATATTAGAAATTTCTGATATTAGAAAACTTCGCAAATTTACACAAATATCATTTATCATCAAAACTTTTTCCAACTTTTTTGTCGCCCCTCCTCTATTTACTGCACGACACTGATCACCCCGCCGGCCGAATGGGCCGCCTGAAGGGGCGAATACTGGCTCTGCGCCGAGGCGATACCGATACTGTATGTCCCCTCGCGATCTACGTAGCAATCGTAGGTGATCACGTTCACACCCTTCGGAAGGAAGTCGATGAAGAAGGAGGTCTTATTGTCGCGCACCTCGCGATACATCCCTCTGCCATCGGACACTGTGTAGCCCGAAAGCTGGTCGATCGGTTCCAGACATGCTGCCCGCTCGTCGATGAGCGCCACATAGTTCATGTCTTTGCCGCATATGAGCGTGAGCGTCACTCTCACTTTGTCGCCTGTTTTCAGAGCGCCACGTCCGAGCTCGGTGGCTTTCGCACCGGCTGCTCCCTCCTTTATTATCATCAGTTGCTTGCTGACGCTCAGGTTTTCGCAGCTTTCGGCCTTCACCTCGTTCATGGGCGCGATGTATTGACTGATCACTCCACCCCATGCGGGTCCTTCCGAGCTCTTCTCTACTTTCAGTTCTTTTCCGGAGGCAGTAGCAGGATCGAGCGTGAGGGTCACAATCCCTGTCAGCATCTCCTCCTTCGGCAGGTCGAGCGGCTTGTTGCCGAGCTTGATACTGATGGCTCCCTCTGGCTCGGCTGTCCAATCTGCGCCTGAGTTGAGTATGGCCTGTATCACGCCTACTGTGTAGGGGTTCGCTCCCCAGTTCTCGGTCTCTTTCTGAAGCACGAGCCACTGTCTGAGCCCGTCCACAGCCTCCGTGTGTCCCCCTGCTGCTGCAAAGGCATCAAGGGCTCGTGCCGTGGTCGCCAACTTGGTCATGCCGTCCCAGCCGGAGTAGAGATTCTCGTATTGCCACCCTTTGCTCTCGCTCTTCGTGGCCAATTGCGTGAGCGATTCCAATATGGCCGGCGGCTCTGAGGTGTAGCCTTTCGTGCGGTTGAAGAGAAGCGAGGCTGTCGCCTTGTCGAAGATCGACATCTCTTTCCATTCAGCCTTGATCTTGCTGAGTGCCTCTGATTTCAGTTTTCCGAACCCTCCTGTGCCGTTGCCGTCGTCGAAGAAGCTGCGGGCATAGAGATAGCGGAGCATACCTACAGTCGAGAACTGATGGTTGCTGCGTTCGTAATCCTCCACGGCCTTGCGGTCGCAGTAAGCTATCGCTTTCTTCACCATAGCTGTGGCCTGTGAGGGCAACACTCCCGCTTCTTTCATAAGACCGAAGTTGAGAATCACATTCTCGGTCATGAAGGTCGAAGAGGGCATCTGCTTGCACCAACTCCAGCCGCCGTCGCTGTTCTGAAGATCTCTGATCTCTTGCATTATCGAAGTGCAAGCCGCCGAGGCTTTCCCATCTTCAATCAGCGATGAGAGATTCTCCATGCGGCGTGTCTCGGCCGATGCGGTGTTCACCCACGGGGTGTTGTTGAGCGCGACGGTCTTCAACCCTGCGTCTTTTTCGAGATTCGATTTGAGCACCGTGCTCTCCCCCGTTTTCGAAGCGGCGAGCGCATTCTCCAGGCCGCTCTTCACGTTGGGATATTTCGTCACTATGCCGGAGGCCAATGAGTTGGCGTAGAGCGAACGCACCAGCAAGAGGATGTTTTTCGAGTCTGGCACTGTTATGTCGGGCAGCGCGAGCACGCACTCCCACACCGGGTTGTTGCAATAACGCAGCGTCAGGGCCGCATCTTTGCGGAATTTCGGAAGCTTCACGGCGAAGTCGCCCGCACCTGTGCCGAGGTAGAATTGTGTAGCCTCTACCACGGGGGTCGACGAGGGAAGCACCGGAATCACGGTCTGCTCTCCGTCGGAGAAGTTGCCGGCGTAGGCAAAGGCACGTATGCCGAGCTGGGAGAGATTGGTGGGAACAGGGAAGTCGATCGAGAGTGTGCGGTTGCCGGCGGGAGCGGTCGAGGCGGCTCCGAGGTGTCGTGAGGTGATCGTCTCACCTGTTTCGGGATTGAAGATCACGATCTCGCCGTGAAGCATGGCTGCCTCGGGCGAGTTGTTGAAGAGCGTAGCCGTCACCTCGGCTTTGTCGCCTGTGCGCAGATAGCGCGGCTGATTCAGCTGCACCATCACCGGCTTCGAGGCCACGGCATCAAGCATCATGCCGGCCGAGAGAAGGTCGCGGTTGTAACCCGCTATCTGGAATTGCCAGGTGGTGTTGAAGTTGGGCACCTCAAACTCTACGTTCACCCTTCCGTCGGCATCGCTGAGCAATCGCGGCATGAAGAACGCCAAGGGCATCTCTACGGGTCGTGGCTTCTCCACTTCTTGTGCGCTGCCACCTGCTGCACTGGTCACTACGCCTGCGTCAGCTTCCGAATCGGCCATTACGGCCTCCTCTTTCAGCGCCATGCCGTTGGCCATCGGTTCGGGTGCCGCTGCGTCAGCTATCGCCAACGATGTCAGATGCACCGTGGCGAGCACCTCTTCGGCTTCCACCTCAGCCACACCGTCAGTGCCAGCCGACATGGCCGATTTCATCATCCTTGTGCCTCTGATGCGTATGTTGGAGCCATAAGAGCCGGATAGCCACATGTTGTAGGTCTGCCACGTGGGGAACGAAAGATCCATATCGGAGTGCTTCGGCAACACGGAGAAATTACCCGTCACCGAGCGGCTTCCTCCTGAATATGAGGAGAGGCGGGTGCGGTTCCACCAGTTAGCATTGTAAAGCGAGAAATTCCATTTGAAGTCGGCCACGGCGTTCAGAGCCTTGTTGCTCAACACAGCCATTGCCGGAATCTCTTTCTGGAGCTCATCTTTCACGCTGAACTCGAATACCCATTTCTCTTTGTCGCCGGCCGAAACTTTGTCGCGGAAGGAGGAGGCTTTCACCTCCATACGGCGGGTCGAAGCCTCGGGAATGAGGGTCACGGTCTTGATCGAGTTGTCAAGGTCGTGCATGCCGCTCAGCGACACCCAACGCCGCCCTCCATCCTGGGGAGCGTCTACCTCGATCACGCGATTGCGGCCTCCGACGGGATACCATTTGCGCTCCACGATTCCCTTCTCGTCTGCTACCTGGCAGAATATCCAGCTGTCGAGGTAGCTGCTGCCAACGGTCACTTTCGCTTTCGCGGCGCCATCGGCCACTGTTATCTCATTCTCAGGCACCCAAAGCGGCGTCTGGCAGGGCACTTTCTCGTCGTTCGCGCGCCACACTACGGTCTGCACCGTGGTGCGAGTCGTGTCGGGAGCCACGTCGAAGGTGAGTTTGTATTCTCCCGAGGGCAATGTGCGCGCGGGCACTCTCAACAGCGGGCTGCGGAATGTGCCGCCGGCCACTCTCTTGCCGTCGGCTATATTAATTATGGAGTAGGCCACCGGTTTGCTCACCGGATGATCGAGCATGTCGTAGACGGGCACATTGAATTTCACCGTGTCACCCTTCACTTCGATCTTGTCGCCGAATGAGGGGCGCACGGAGAGTGCCTCTCCGAGAGCGAAGCGGAGGTCGGGCGAGCTCTGGGTCTCCCCTGCCTGCGATGTCACGGATGCCGTGAGCGTGAAGAGGCCGCGCTCGAAGCGGGTCCCTTTCAGATTGGCTGTAGGCAGCTCTATCTCGAACTTACCCTCGGGATCGGTCACGGCTGTCGCGCCGTATGTGGCATTGGAGTCGCCGCCATCATACCATCTCCACCAGGGGTTCCAGCGTATCGTATAGTTCACGGCCGCATCGTTGAGCGGCATACCGGCCCATGTCTTCACCTCACCTTTGAAGCGGATGGTAGAACCCGGTTCGTATTCGCCGTCACCCACCGATTCTACTGTCACAAAGAAGCCGGGAGCCTTGTATTCGGCCACCTGGAAACCGGTCGAAGCTACCTGTGAAGCTGATTTCTTCTCGGGGAAGGAGACGTTGATGCTGTAGCGGCCAAGCAAGCCGTCGGTGGGCAGCTGGAATGTTCCGTCGCAGCGTCCCCACTTGTCAGTCTTCAGATTGAGGGTATCCACAGGATTCCAGTTGGCGTCGAGCATCACCACCCGCGCCTCGGTGTCGGTAAGGAGCGACGCTTCATGTCCCTTGCCGCTCCATCCCACTACGCTGAAGCCCACCTTCTCCCCTGGCTTGTATACGGAGAGGTCGGTGAGTATGCGGGCGTTGAAGGTTTCAGTCTCTTTGCGCTCTGAATAATGCGCATCGCAGTATTCCCACACTACGCTCTTCTCGAATGAGGCTCGCATGCGGTAGAAGCCCTCTTTAATGGACACGGCTCCCGATTCGTCGGTTGTGGCCGTGCTGATCGGTTTGCTATTGCGTCCGTCTGAGCTGTAGAAACCTACGGTAGCCCCGGCTATGGGGCGCTGATTTGTGGCGTCCACCACATATACTTTCCCTGAGTCGCGGGTGCCTGAATCGTATGAGGTGAGCACTGCGATATCGGCTACGTTCATCACGTTCAGGGCCCACGCCCCCACCTCATCTTTCCATTTCGCTGAGAGTTTGGCGGTAGCCGAAGGAACGGCCACATAGTAGCCGGGAGTCAGCTCACCGAGCGACACCTCTTTTTCGACCGTGAAGGGCACTGTCCCCTCCATGCTTACCGGCACCGATTTTACGAACGTTGCCTTCCCTGGAAATTCCTTGGCGTTGAGCGAATTCATCGGCACGATGCTTTCGGGCACACGGTAAAGAAGCACGTAGGCCGTATTCATGTTGTCGCCGCTCACTTTCACCTTGATATCCTTGCCGGGGAGAGCTGTCGCGGGTAGTTCCACCCTTGCGCTCTTATGCTCTATCTCGGCTATCATATATTTCACGGCGGGGGTGAAGGCCGACGTCGGGAACTCCCCTACGTAGGTCTTCATGAGCTGGTATACGTCGCGGCGATTCTCCGCCGTCATCCCGTTGGGCTGCCCTTGGAGCGTGATGTAATAGAGCTTGAGCATCGGCGCGCCCGCTTCGGTGTGAATAAGCTTGTCGAGCCATTGCTCCACGAAGTGCAATTTGTCGCTCCCGGTCAAGGTAGCAGATTTGAGCCACACGGCTTTCGCCAAGGCAAGATTATTGTCGCCCGTTTCGCGCCAAGCCATAAGTTGGTCGGTCAGTTGACGCTCTTTCAGCTTGCACTCCTCCCTTACGTTGGTCGGTTGCTGGGCCACGTCGGGCGTGAAGGGTATCACCGTCACGGCATTGGAGCCTCCGAAAGTATTGAGAAGCCCCTCCGCGTTCCCCACAATAAAGTCGTAAACGGAAAGATTGCTCCGAAGGGCAAACGCCGTATTGGTGAGAATCCCCTCTATATCTTTAATTGGTGTGTTTTTGGCTGCTTCAGGCGAGGCGGTGGCTTTATCTACGAGTTCGAGCACCTTCTGCGCAAACTGGTCGCCGCTCCAAGCCGAGGGGTCGGCCGGATACGAATCGAGCGGAAGCGTCCGCCCGTTGAATACCCATGGACTCGCCAAATACATCCCATTGTAGAGATTGGCCTCCAAGAGAGCGGCGAGTGCGGCATAAGGCTGCGCAAGTTGTGTCGAGAGCGTGTCGAGTAGAGCCACGTTCTGCTTGAATGAGTCGGCGTTCACCTCGTTGCGGGCCGCAATCACCTGGATAGCAGCTTTTATGGCGTTGGTGCCGTTGCCGTTTTTGAGTGCCAGGGCGAGTTGCTCGTTGGCATCCTTCTCCACTGTCTCTGGGTATGCGAAATCCGGATTGTCGAAAGATGATATCATCTTGTTTGTCACTTTCTTGGTTGTCTTTGGCGCCGTCGCGGTTTTCTTGGGCGCGGCAAAAGCCTCGGCAGCGCTCATCGGGGCAAGACCGGCGGCCGATAAAAACAGAAAGGCTGCTGGTAAGGCAGCCTTTGCGTATGATAGCAGTTTGGCGTGAATCATATTTATTTCTTCTTATGACGCATTTCCGACATTTTCTTGCGGAATTCGTTTTCAGCTTCTTTCATTTTGAAAATCTGCTTCTGTGTGAGAAATTTAGAGAATTTCTCATCATAAGCTTTCTCGATAGCGGCGTCTTCGGCTTTCGCCTTCGACATGGCATCCGTCACGGCCTGATAGTCGGCCTCCGTTGCATCTTTGTTCTTCTTGAGGTTGCGCTCCATTTTCCAGGCCTCGCGCATGCAATCCTGGCGCTTCTCCTGCATCTCGTTGTAGAGCTCGGCGAAGCGGGTCTTCTGCTCTCCCTCAAGATCCATTTCCTGGGCGAGAAACTTTATCTTGTATTCTCTGAGCTCTTTCATCATCTTGTCGCGGTCGTGCTTGTCGTGCTTCTGAGCCACGGCCGGAGTGGCTGCGCCGATGATGAGGAGCAAAATCAAAAGTAAATGTTTAACCATGATACTTTAAAGGAATTGGGAATTTATACATTATACTGACGGTGCCTCAAACGGAGTCGCCCTTCACGTCGGTGGTGGCCGGTATCTCTATCGAAGCATATTCAGGCTCAAACTCGTAGCCGAAATCTGCGGCGAAATCCTCTATCGTAGAGTAGGTTTCGCTCATCTCTTCTTCAAGTTGCATGTCGTTGGCTGTGGTGAAGTAAGGCATAATCTCCTCATTGTCAAGGGCCATCGCCGAGGCTATCGCAGCCGGCGGATTGTCGAGATTGAGGCTCTGCGTCGAGGAGACGGTGTGAAATACTTTCATCATAAGCCAGATTCCCGCAAACATCGCGGCCAGATAAACGTAGGGCTTCACTTTTTGCCAAAGCGACAGATCAACTTTCCTCTCTGCCTCCTTATAGGGGGGCAGCTGTTCCATGATTTTGAGCTCGAGCTGCTCAAAATATCCCTCCGGCACGCTCATGCCGTGGTCGGAACCATATCTCTCTTTTAACTGATCTTCGTGTCGCATCGTTTTAGTTTTTCTTTATTGACAAAGAAGAGTGCCGTAAGTTTAACAGCCACACCAATTTTTAACATCAGGAGAGAAGCGATTCCGTCACCTTCTTCACGGCGTGGTGATAACTCGCTTTCAGAGCCCCCACTGAAGTGCCTAAAATCTCGGAGATCTCCTCATACTTCATGTCGTCGAAATAGCGCATGTTAAACACCAATTTCTGCTTCTCCGGCAGCTTCGCGATAGCGGCGAGCAACTCCTTGTGGAGGGCTTCCCCATCGAAGAAAGAGTCGGCTTCCAAGCTGTTGAGCAAGAAAGAGTCGTCGCTGTCTTCCGTGAGCTCCTGGCGTTGTTTCTCCTTATTAATAAAGTTGATCGACTCGTTTACGGCAATTTTGAAGAGCCACGTAGAGAGTTTGGCGTCGCCGCGGAAATTGTGGAGATTGTTCCAAGCTTTGAGGAATACGTTTTGCACCAGATCATTGGCATCGTCATGATTGAGCACCATCTTACGTATCTGCCAATAGACGGGCTGTGTATACGTCTTGAGCAAAACGTTAAAAGCCTGCGAGGCCATCTTCGGGTCATGAAGCTGCTTCACAAGTTCCTTCTCGTCGATTGGTGCTGTATATGCCATATCACACTATTGCTTGAAAAATACTCTACAAATCAGATGCCCCGTCGCCCTCCGAGCCTTAACGCCCCTCTCTGAGCGGCCGCCTCTCCGAGCTCCAAAGCCCTCCGAGCGGCAACCGCCTCTCTCCGAGCTTTGACGCCCACTCTCCGAGTGGCTTCAAACCGACCCAGACGCGTCAGATGCACCTTCAAGTTGTAAAATTACTAACAAAAAATGAAATACCCCCCTTTTGCCCCCCGATATAACTAATTTTAACATAAA
>CAZGJH010000085.1:0-10864 GCA_964525735.1 uncultured Sangeribacter sp. | reverse complement strand
ACTGGCAAGCGTATCTCTATCCGCGACACCCGTGGCATCATCGACGCTATCCTCGACGGCGCTATCCTCAAGGCTCCTACAAAGACAATTCCTATCTTCGACTTTGTAGTGCCTACTGAGCTTCCTGGTGTTGATCCGAAGATCCTCGATCCTCGCGACACATATGCTGATCCCGCTGAATGGCAGGCTAAGGCTGAGAAGCTCGCCGGTATGTTTATCAAGAACTTCAAGAAATTTGAGTTCAATCCCGCAGGCAAGGCTCTCGTAGCCGCTGGCCCGAAGCTCTAATCTCAGAGCGGATTGAATTTTAAATTCAGATCTATAAAAAGCGCGACCCAAACGGGCCGCGCTTTTCTTTTTAGTTGCTCACCGGTTTTAGTTGTTCACCGGTTCATCGAGAGGCATCCTTTGCCTATATGTGCGCTTCTCCTTAGCCGGCTTGCTTTTCTTTTTCGATGCCTTACTCTTCTCCCCTTTCTTTCGCTTCTTATGCGTTTTTGCGCTGTCGGCAGCCTCGGCCGCCTCAGGGCTGTCGAGGCTCATGAGCACCTCCACACGAGGACGCTCCGCCTCCAAGGCTTCGATGTCGGGGCGATTGCAACGGCCCGCGATCATGCCGCTGCCCGTGATCAGCAAAGCGATGACTGCCACTATCAATATGCCACGCCTCTCGGCAGCGGTGAGGGGATTCTTCTTTGGCATACATCAGAAGGGATAGCCCAAGGCAAGATGGAAGGCGAAAGCGTCGCGGAAGGGGATATTGAAGTAATGGCCCGTAGTGGGGCGATTGGGCGCGTGCAACCCATAACCGAGGTCGCCGCGAATCACCATCATGCCGATATCGACACGCAGACCAATGCCCGTGCCGAGCGCGATATCTTTCAAGAAGGTTTTAGCCTGCAGCAAGCCACCGGGGCGCAGAGGATCGTTCTTCAGAAGCCAGATGTTGCCCGCATCCAAGAAGGCCGCGCCATGGAAGATGCCTACGATAGGGAAACGATATTCACTGTTGAGCTCAAGTTTGAACGTACCGGTCTGGTCGAAATAACCATCGCGTAAACCCGCGGGAGCGCGATAAGAACCGGGGCCGATGCTTCTCACCGTGAAAGCTCGGATAGAGTTGGCACCGCCAATATAGAACTGCTCCGAATAGGGCACCTGCGACGAATTGCCGTAGGCATGCTCCGCTCCGATGAGGACGCGCGACACAAGCCACTGGTCGGTTCCCCTCACGAGTCGGCGGCTATATACCAACTGAGCCTGCCCCTTGATAAACTGCGAGAAGGGGGTGCCGAAAAGTTTCTTCTCCCCTTTCACCCCAGCCAAGCGCCATATCGCGCTGAAGATGTTGCCGGCCTCTGTGACAGTGAAGGTGAAGTTGATGCCATTTATGCGCTCACGCTCCAGGAATTTATCGAGAGTGTAGGTGTAAGACATCTGAGGGATAAACTGACTCTGGAAACTCAAAGCCACAGCCGGATTCTGATCCATGATAGAATCGAATTCGTGCGTCGTGGAGATCAGCTTATTGTAAGTGATCTTGAAGGGGGTGAACTGATTGACGGAATGACGTGCGGCACGCCATTCGTAAGTGATGCCCGTGTTGAACTCCGCCAACTTGAAGAAGTGTGGCCTGTTGAGTATGCTCGCGCCAAGATTGATGGTGGTCCAGTTGAGGTCGCGGCTCGTGCGCTTCACAAACTTCGGGGCCAGCATACGCGGGAAGGCGAGGCTGGCGTTGAGGCCGAACTCGTAGCTATTGAATACGCTGCTGCGGTTGCGCCCCGTCTGCCACTCATAGTCGGCATTCAGCTGAAGGCTGAGACGCTCTCCCCCGCCGAAGAGATTATTGTGGGAGATGCCCAGAATCAGACCAGGGCCGAGATAACTGTTAGACTTCGAAGTGGCGTTCACCTCTATCGAAGCCTCGATAGGGCTATCGAATTGCACGAGATTATAGACATCGAGCACGCCGTGCCCCTTCGACGTATCGGATGGCACCGGCTGAATCTGGATATTGTTGAAGATACCCAAGCGCGATAAGCGGGTCTGGGTGCGATCCATATCGCGCACAGAGAAATATTTCCCTTCGCGGAAGGTGATACATGAGGGTATCAGGTTCTTGCGGATGCGTGCGGGCTTGAACACTATCACCTCTCCCTTTGCCGTCTGCATCGTGTCAGAAATGCTCGTATCGCTCATATTGTTGGGGAGCACGGTAGTGACGATCTTGCCTGTACGATAGCGTTCTTTCGCAAGGTTGGGAGTGTTGTCGGCGAGCGTCATCTTGATAGCAATCGCACCCTCCGTGATCAGAGAGTCGGCCAGGAATTCAATATACTCCGGACGGAAATAATAATAGCCTCGGTTGCGGAGCACATTGGCGATGCGCACACGCTCCTGAGCGAGCGAATCGACACAGAACACCTCCCCTTTCTGAAGATAGAGACTCTGACGGGCCACCGAATCGACAAACAGACACATCGGGTCGGGACGGTTGAGATAGATGATGGAATCGATGCGATAGGGATTGCCCACATACAGATTATAGTCGATGCCTTCCTTCTTCTTGTTATGCTTCGAGGGCACCCACTCATACGTCACGGTAGAGCCGAAATAGCCATTGTTAGCGAGTATCTGCTCCATGGCTGTGGCGCGCAACTGAGGGCGCACCGCATCTACGAGCACAGGCTGCTTCACGAGCGTCTTATATACCCATTTGTTGATGCCGTTGAGCGAGTCGGGCCAGTTGTTGTAGGTCCAAAGTCCCACCGGAATCTTGATAACTGGGAAGAAGATATAGTTGTTGGGGTCGCAGAAAGCTGTCTGCTGAAGGTTGGATAGCAGAGCCGGAGGCAGCTTCTGGCCCTCGGGAGCGTGCACCTCAAACTTGTTGATACCGGTGTATCTCACCTCATCCGGGCCGAGGAGGCGTGTCGTGGAGCACGAGGCCAAAATTATCATCACTACCAAGACTCCGAGCAGTGAGAGCGTTATGGTGCTGTTATTCTTTTTCATTGATGCTGTCGTTGGGGTTAATCACTTTTTCCTCTTCGCCATCAGGGGCTGCGTCGGCCTTCTGCTCCTCGTCGTCGTCATCATTATCTTTGGCGCGGGTAGCGGGCTGGAGCGGCTCCTGGTCTTTATGGCGGCCGGGGAGGAAGTTGAAGAGATTCATCAGAGTGTTGAGGCGGCGCCGCATCACGAAGCCGACACCGGTTTCGGTGACTTCGCCTTCGAGTATACTCTCATAGCCAGTGTGGCGGAAGAGGCGTGCATACATCGAGAGGTTGTTGGTCTGCTTGATGATATATTCGAAAGATATATCGCTGATAAGATTCTCGGAGAAGTTCTCGTCGGCCGAGGCATCAGTGGTATAGTTGCCGCCTACCGAGATCTTGAAGCGATTGTCGAACAGCGACTTCGACATCTGATAGCTATAGCTCATCGAGCTGCCCCCTTGTCCGTTGGTGACGGTGTTATACTGGTTGGCACCGACGGTGAGATCGACACCCTTGATATGGTTTGCCAAGAAACTGTTGAGGGAACCTGCCACAGCACTGAGCAGAGCGTCGGTCATCAGATTGCTTCCCACAGTCTTCGCTCCCTGGTTTGCATAAGTGCCGGTGAGCATAAGGTTGATGGCTGCCATACTGCGTTGGTCGGCACTCATCGACATAAGATCGTTCTGTATCGACATGTCGTCGTTGGCAGAGAGGTCGAACAATACCTTAGGCGACGAAAGATTGTTTGAGATATCGAGCGTGACAAGGAAATTGACAAGACGCGAATTGCCATTTTCATTTACACTGGCCTTAATATCATCGGAGCAGTTGATGCTGAGCATGGGATTCATCACATCGCCCGACCAATGCACATAGCTTGAAGGCTCGATCTTGAACTCATATGACTTAACTTTCATGAGTGCGTATTTCACCTTGCCCTGACCGAGATTCAGCTGGCCATTGAGGCGCATATCGCCCATGAAATTCTGGAAATAGTTGAGCTCACCGCTTGGATGGATCGTAGCTTCGGCCGAACCTGTGATCTGAGTGCCAGGCATATTTACGGAAATCTGAGTGCCAGGCTCGATATTGAGTCCGGCCACGATACGCATAGCCATAGAGGGAGCCACTGTATCCGTCTTCTGCACCTGAGTGGTGTCGTTGAAATTGACAAACTTCACCACACCCGAAGCATCCTGCTGGGTGATCTGCTGGGCAGTGGTAGTGGCAATCGTGTAAAGCACGTCGGTGTTCTGGAGAATATTCACGTCGGCATTGACATTGAAATGCGACATGGGGCCCTTGGCATTGGCCTTAAGATCGAGGAAGAGGCGACCCGATATGTCGCTCTTTCCTTCAGGCGTATTCATCAGCTGGAAATTGTCGGCATTCAGATCGAGATCAAAAGCGATTGCCGAGAACTTGCGGGCGTCGACCGTGCCATTGAGCACCAACGGATTATTGTTGGCGCCCCACACATCAAACTGATTGAAGCGGATCACGTTGTCGGCCACAGTGATCGAATCGTTGCCGAAAGCGAGATCGGCACCGAGCATCGGCAGATATACACCCACCGAATCGCAATCGATATGGCCGTTGAGAAGCGGGGCGGAGAAGGAACCCGTCATAGCCATGTCGCCGTTCAGATAGCCCGAGAGACGAGCCACGTCGGCTCCCAAGAAGGCATTGGCCACACGCAGCGGGAAGCGGGTGAGCTCCAGGCCCATCGTCTTGGCCGTGAGATTGCCCGTAGAGTCGGGCACGAGCATCATCTTGGCGCTCAGGGCGTCGGCGCCATCCACCTTGAGAGTGGCGCGTGCGCCGGTAGAGCCGTCGTTGTTGCGTCCGGCGCGCAGGCCGAGATCGAAGTCGCCCACACGCATATGGTCGTAGGAGAAGTCGGACACTCCGATATCGCCGCCGCCATAGATCCAACTGTTGGTGTAGCCCACGTTGAGATCAGCGTTGACAGAGGCTGTGATAGGGGGTGCGAACACCGACATCTGGAGGAAGTCTTGCACGCGGATATTGTCGAGCTTCACGCGAAGCTCGTCGTTGCCGGCCTTGCCGATCTGAGTCTGAAGCAATATGGAGCTCTCCTTACTCTTGGCCGAGAGGTCGGCCACGATATGATGCGAAGTAAGGTTATACTCAATATGGTTGTCGTCGTTAAACTGCCAGGGGAGATAGGCGATGGTGGCCTTCAACGGAGTGAAGTGGATTGTAGCCACAGAATCGAGATATGCGCCCGTCATACCGAGTCGATAGCCCGTCTCACCCTTCTGGTTTTTCTGGGTGAGCGAGAGGAGCAGACGGTTGTTGCCGAAATAGCCGTTGAGATTTACGTCGGCAAATTCGGCGATAGGGTTGTTGCGGCGGTTGCCCATATGCACCTTATAGTCGATCAATCCCGGACGCTGCGAGAGATTGAGCGTGAGCGTGTCGGCTCTCATCGAGGAGTTGCCCAGATCGAGCGCGCCGATGCGGGCCGAGATGATAGAGTCGTTGGTGACGTTGGCGAAGATCGTATCCACACTCATACCCATCGTGTTGATATACTCCCCTACCGCTCCACTGCCGGAGGCGTTGAAGGCGAGAGTGAAGGGTGGCAGCGTGCGCTGGAGATTGTCTACGTCGATAAATTTATTCTTCATCTGGCGATTGAGCGTGTCGCTCATCACCGTGAAGCTGTCGAGAAGCTTCTTCAGGCCGGTTTCGCTATGGAAATCGAGCTGGGTGAGCTTGGCCTTGGCTTGTGCCATCACGCTCACGGGATCGCTGCGGAAGACGGCGTCGAGTGTGCCCGGGAGGGCGATATACTGGTTGCCCATGGTCCACTCCATATCGCTGAGCGTCATATCTACATTATAGATCCATTTGTTGGGGCTCGCGGAGCCCGACACCATCAGATTGGCATGGCCTGAATTGGCGTCGGGAGTGAGGCCCAAGGCTTCGAGATCGAGATGATGCAGTTGCCCCACGATATCGAATGTGTAGAGATCGGGAGCCACTGTGCCATTGCCGTCGATACGGAACTGGGCATATTCATTGTCGGATACAGCCTCGATAGAATATACACCCTTGTCGAGCTTCACATCGGCTATGATGTTGCGAAGGGTCTGCTTCTCATATACGAGTGAGGCCACGTCGAGATGGATATCGGTGTGTGCGCGGGGACGCGTGGGGTCGAATCCGGCACCTACGGCCGTGAGTTTGGCCGTGACGGGCCCTACACCCATTGTAGGCATGAAGTGGGCCACGTTTACATTGCGGAGCCCTACCTGAGCCTTGTAGGTTTCTGCCGTGAGGCTCACCTTGCCATCGGCCGCGACATCGCCCGCAGATGTAAGGAGGGAGAAATTGGCCGTATAACTTTGTCCGGCGCTTGCCGAAGCGCGACCCTTGAGCTTGAGCGAAGGCATCTTGAAGCCTACGTTGCCGAGCAAATTGTCGATTACGCCAGGGTTTGATACGGAGCCATCGAATGTGAGATTGCCGCGCAATTTCTTAATATCGAGCGCATCGGCCGCCTCACCCTCGGCCGAGAGTGAGAAGACGCCTGGCATAGAGAGGTCGAGCTGCGGAATCTTTACATTGTCGAGCGTGCCGTTGGCCCCGATCTCGAAATTGAGAGGGCTGCGTTGCGGAAGTTTACGTGTGTAAGTTGCAAGATCGGGCATGAAAGCCTCGATATCAGGAAGCCCCAGCGAGCCATTGCCCTCTACGTTGACAGGAGCTGACGGCTGCAGGTTCATCAAGGCGAAGGGGAGACCGGCTGTGGCTGAAAGTGAAGAGTAAGGAGTGCGCACGTAGAGATGATCGAGCGAGAGCCCTGCGGAGTCCATCGCTACAGTGCCAGAGCCTTCAGTGATCTGCAAGCCACTTCTCTCAGTAGCGGCTATCGATTTGATAGGCAGCTTGATATTCGATGAGGCGTTGTAGAAGCCGTCGAGAGCCACCTCCACCCCGCTCACCTGGATATAAGAGGGGTCGAAACCGGGGAGCGGCTCGGCATCTTTCACAGCGTAGAGAGCCTTGAATCCTTTGAGCTCTACCGTGTCGCCTTTTATCACCATCGGAGGCGATGCCACGGCGGTGGTGTCGGGGGCAGGGGCGGGATGTGTGGCGATATATTCAGGAGTCGGGGTGAGATACGTCACGTCGCCTGTATTCGCGCCGAGATAATCGGCCGTGATGAGATTGTCGGCCAGATTCACCACGCCTTTGCGTATTGCGAGATTATCGGTGTTGAGCACGAGCGTGTCGATCGTAGGGAGCATGCTCATGCGGAAGGAGAAATTCTCCAGCTTAAGGTCGTTGGCAGCGATATAGAAGGGGGTAGAAGTAGTGTCTTTGGGAGTGTTCTGCTGCTTCCAGACGTTCATGTACAGCCCGACGGTGCCATTTTTGAGAAGAGCCTTGTTGAGAAGGATACGGCTGTTCTTGATATCGGCCGAGCTCTGATTGTCGACGGTAAGGAATCCGGCGTTGAGTTTCAGAATCATCGAGGAGTCGGGCGAAACCATGCGGTAGTAGCCGTCGATAAGGTCGAGGCGATTGATCTGCACGTCGAGTTTCAGAAGCGGAGCGAGCTTTACGTCGGCCACGAGCTCCTTGGCGTTCACCATCGTGTCGCCAGTAGCCTCCAGGATCGTCACCCCTTGCAGAGAGAGATCTACAGGCCATTTGAGCCGGAAACGATCAATGGAGATATCCATGCCGGTAGACTTACGCACCACGCTGCAGGCCACATTCTTCACCAGGGTCTGCACGGGGGGCACATAAAGAAGCACCGGGATAAGCAACACGATGATAACCAGCCACATCAGAATCTTCAGAGGGATTCTGAGCCAAGCTGGTTTGATAAGATGATGCTTCACCTTCTTCTTCTCCTTTATGTCGGTTTCTTCCGGTTGAAGATTATTCTCCTCCTGGGGATTTCCTACCTCTTGGGGCGTATCTGCATCAGGTTGCGGAGTCTCAATCTCCTTCTGGGGAATATTATCTTTATCCTCTTCTGCCATAAACTCCTTGTTGTATTGTCGTCAAAATTCAATTCTCAGATGCCCAGCTCCGTTGAGCGGCCATCCAGAACCATGCAAACAGGATTGCTCCTATCGTGTCGGCCGCCATATCGGCCAATTCAAAGCCGCGTCCGAGCCCCATCCAGAGTTGCAGAAACTCTATCAGGATTCCGGTGAGCGCGGCTATCAGGGCTGCCATCCAGATTGCCGGGCGCCGCAGGGGGCGCCACGCATTTCTGCGTTGGCTATCAAGCATAATCACCAATGCAAGGCCGCCGAACATCACTCCATGCACCACCTTGTCGGCACCCGGAAAGAGCTTGGGCGAATCGTCGCCGAAGGGATCGGGCACAAGTGTGAGCCAAAGTATGGCCAAAGTGGTGAGCGTGGTGAAAAGCCATGGTGGTAATTTCGAGAGCCACTCCTTGATTTTCTCCTTCTTCTCTCTTAACATTGGCTATTATGTAAAAGTTTTAACATTTTTAAATATTTATGCCGCCTCTTGCAATTTCAGATTTTGCCGGCCCGCCAATCTTCGATTATCATTCGCGAGAGCGACGGCATAGTGGGCAATTCGGGGAGGCTATCGCGGGTGAAGAAGCCCCCTGAGGTGAGCTCGCCATCGGCGAATTTGATTTCGCCTCCGCGATAACGGGCCGTGAAGCCTACCATAAGCTGATGCGGGAAAGGCCACGACTGGCTGCCATAGTAGCGCACATCATCCACATCAAGGGAGGTCTCCTCGCGCACTTCTCTCACCACGCATTGCTCAAGGCTCTCTCCTGTCTCTACAAAGCCGGCCACGAGTGTCTGCACGGCAGGGTTGCGCAGCGTGCGGGCATGCACCAACAGCGCCCTATCTCCCTTTATTACAAGCACTACAATAGCGGGCCAGAGCGAGGGGAAATATTCTTTGCCACACGCCGGGCACTTCTTGCTGATGTCGGATGCACGCGTGAGCGCGGTGCCGTCGGCCGGACAGAAGCGCATCTCGGCATTCCAGTTGAGCAGCTCGGCCCCTTTTGAGGCGGCTGTGTAATCTTCCGGGGGGAGTAGCTCCCACGATTCGCGCAGGCCCATAGCGGCCACGTGTGGCTGGCGCCCTACGCAATCGGCCGCGGAGGCAGCCGTATACGCGCCGAAGCTGAATGTGTCGCAACCTTCGCGGAGCGTCACCTCACCCTCTTCAGGGAGACGGCGCCCATCGGCAAGAAGGATATCCCTGCCGGAGGTAAGTATCATTTTTCGCATAGCTGCATAAGCATTTCTTGGGGTGTGAGACCTGTGGCGGGATGTCGCCAAGCCCCGGCGAGCTCCGCCATGGGCTCAAGGAAGAATGAACGCTCGGCCAGACATGGATGAGGCACCGTGAGCTCGGGCGTAGAGATCATCTCGCGGTCGATCGCCACGATGTCGATATCTATGAGCCGGTCAGCATAACCTCCCTCGGCATCGCGATGCGAGGCCGGCGATATGGAGCGCTCTATAGCCTGAAGCGTGTGAAGCACCTCCGCAGGGGGCAGCTCCGTCATAAAGGCCATACCCACGTTAAGAAACGAATTGGTGGAGTCGAACCCCCAGGGGACCGACTCCACCACATGACTTATTTCAAACGGGCCGAACTCCTCCCCTATGGCGCGCATGGCGCGGCTGAGGTTGAGCCGACGATTGCCGAGATTGCTCCCGATATTGACGAATACACAAGCCATCTGAGCCACTTATCGGTGGTTAGAGAGATTTCTTCACTTCTACCTCCTCGTAGCCCTCGATGAGGTCGCCTTCGCGGATATCGTTGTAGCCCTGCACGGAGAGACCGCAGTCGTAGCCGCTCACCACCTCCTTGACATCGTCTTTGAAGCGCTTGAGCGAACCGAGGTCGCCTGTGTAGATCACGATGCCGTCGCGGATCACGCGCACCTTGTTGTTGCGCTTGATCTTGCCATCGCGCACGATTGCGCCCGCGATTGTGCCCACCTTCGAGATGTGATAGGTCTGGAGCACTTCGGCCGTGCCGGTGATCTCCTCCTTGATCTCGGGAGCGAGCAGACCCTCCATCGCATCCTTGACCTCTTCGATGGCCTTGTAGATGACGGAGTAGAGGCGTATCTCGACGCCCTCTTTCTCAGCCTCCTTACGCGCCGCGCCTGAAGGACGCACCTGGAAACCGATGATGATGGCATCTGATGCGGCTGCCAGAGTGACATCGCTCTCGGAGATGGCGCCCACGCCTTTGTGGAGCACATTGACCTGAATCTCAGGCGTAGAGAGCTTGATAAGAGAGTCGGAAAGAGCCTCGACCGAACCGTCGACGTCGCCCTTGACCACGAGGTTGAGCTCGTGGAAATCGTTGAGGGCGCGGCGGCGGCCGAGCTCCTCAAGACCGGGACGCTTCTTCGTGCGCAGGCCGAGCTCACGCTGCAGCTGCTCGCGCTTGCCGGCTATCTCGCGGGCCTCCTGCTCCGTCTCAAGCACATTGAACGTATCGCCCGCCGTGGGCGCGCCATTCATACCGAGGATAAGCACCGGTGTGGCCGGGCCAGCCTCCTTGACGCGCTGGTTGCGCTCGTTGAACATCGCCTTGATCTTGCCATAGTGTGTTCCGGCGAGAATCACGTCGCCCACTTTGAGTGTGCCGTTCTGCACGAGCACAGTGGCCACGTAGCCGCGTCCCTTGTCGAGACTCGACTCTATCACGGAGCCGATGGCGAGGCGGTTGGGGTTGGCCTTGAGGTCGAGCATCTCGGCTTCGAGAAGCACCTTCTCCATAAGCTCGTCGACACCGATACCCTTCTTGGCCGAGATGTCCTGGCTCTGGTATTTGCCGCCCCACTCCTC
>CAZGJH010000084.1:0-10911 GCA_964525735.1 uncultured Sangeribacter sp. | reverse complement strand
ATGAAGTGGTTGCCGCCGATGGCGAGGCCGTCGCCGTCGCCCGAGATCTGCCACACCGTGAGGTCGGGGCGAGCAGTCTTCAAACCGGTGGATATGGCTGCCGCACGTCCGTGGATAGTGTGCATGCCATACGTATTCATATAATAGGGGAGGCGAGAAGAGCAACCGATGCCCGACACTACGGCCGTGTCTTTCGGAGCCACGCCCACCTCGGCCATGGCCTTGTGAAGCACATTGAGGATGGCGTGGTCGCCGCAGCCGGGACACCAGCGGGCGGTCTGTTCGTTCTTGAAATCGCCTGCGGCGAATGTCTGTTTGTTTTCTTCCATATCTGTTATGCTTCAGCGATAAATTTCTTTACTCCGTCGGTAATCTCGTGCACCATGAAGGGCTGACCCTCTATCTTGTTGATACGCAGAATCTCCTTCCCGGCGAGCTGCATCTGGAGATAATCGGCAAACATTCCGGTGTTGAGCTCGGCCACAATCACGCGGTCGTATTTGCGAATCTCCTCAAGAGCGTTCTTGGGCAGAGGGTTGATGTAGCGGAAGTGGGCAAGGGCCACCTCTACGCCCTCCTTGTTGAGCTCCTCTGTGGCTGTGAGCAGATGGCCGTAAGTGCCACCCCAGCCTACGAGCAACGTCTTTGCCTCGCGGTTGCCCTGGATCTCGAGCTCGGGGATATCGTTGGCGATACGGGCCACTTTCTCGCGGCGCACCTTCACCATCTTCTCATGGTTGGGGCCGTCGGTAGAGATCACGGAGGTGTTGAAGTCTTTCTCCAGGCCGCCTACGCGGTGCATAGCCCCCTCTGTGCCGGGGATAGCCCAGAAGCGGGCAAACGACTCGGCGTCGCGGTCGAACGGTTTCCAGCCCTTCTCAAGCTGCTCGGCAGTGACAAACGGGGGCTTGATGGCGGGGTAATCTTCAGCCTCCGGAATACGGAATGCCGACGAACCGTTGGCTATGAATGCGTCGGTGAGCAGAATCACGGGCGTCATATGCTCTATGGCGATGCGAGCGGCCTCGAAAGCCATCTTGAAGCAGTCGGCCGGGCTGGCGGCGGCTACCACACACACGGGGCTCTCGCCGTTGCGCCCGTAGAGGGCCTGCATGAGGTCGGTCTGCTCCGTCTTGGTGGGCAGACCCGTCGACGGGCCGCCTCGCTGCACGTCGATCACCACCAAAGGCAACTCAGCCATCACGGCCAGACCGATACCCTCGCTCTTGAGAGCCAGGCCAGGGCCGGAGGTGGTGGTCACGGCTAAGTGTCCGCCGTAAGATGCGCCGATAGCCGAGCAAACGCCGGCAATCTCATCTTCCATCTGGCATGCCTTCACGCCAAGATCTTTGCGCTTGGCGAGCTCATGCAGAATGTCGGTGGCGGGGGTGATGGGGTAGGAGCCCAAGAAGAGGGGGCGTCCGCTCTTCTCCGAAGCCATGATGAGGCCCCAGGCTGTGGCGGTGTTGCCGTTTACGTCGGTGTACACTCCTGGCACGGCCGGCTCTGTCTCGATGCGATACGTCGGCATCGAGGCGTGGGTGTTGTGGCCGTAATCCCAGCCGGCGTGTATCACCTTCTCGTTAGCCTCGTATACAGCCGGTTTCTTGGCAAACTTGGCCTTGAGCTTGGCGAGCACCTTGTCTACGGGCCTGTCGAGAAGCCAGCAGATGAGACCGAGAGCGAGCATGTTCTTGCATTTCATGATGCTCTTCTGATCCATGCCGGTGTCGGCCAAGGTGTGCTTCAGGAGCGTGGTCATGGGCACGAGCATGATTCTCGCGGGGTCGATACCGAGCTCCTTCACGGGGTCGTCGGTAGCGTATAGGGCTTTCTTGAGATTTGCGGGGGTAAATGAATCGCCGTCGCAGATGATGATACCGTCGGGCTTGAGATACTTGAGATTAGTCTTAAGCGCGGCGGGGTTCATTGCCACGAGCACATCGGCGGCGTCGCCAGGGGTGTGGACATCCTTGCCCACGCTCACCTGATAACCGGAGACGCCACTGAGGGAGCCTTGCGGAGCGCGTATTTCGGCTGGATAGTCGGGGAAGGTCGAGATCAGATTCCCTTCTCCCGCCGAGACATTCGAGAAAATGTTACCGGCAAGCTGCATGCCGTCGCCGGAGTCGCCGGAGAAACGGACCACCACCTTGTCGAGCGTCTTCACATTAGCAGACTGCTGCTGGTTGTCGTTGTTTGACTGTAGCATGATGTCATGAGTTTAGCCGCCTTGCCCAAGGGGCCTCGGCGGAGATGTGTAAATTTGCGACAAAGTTACTAAAAACTTTATGAGCCACAAAATAAACCGTTGTCTATTTGATAGAATTAGGGCAAGATGGCCTTCTCGCCGCGCAGCTGCTCGGGAGCCGGGGCCTGCGCGGAGCCATCCGTGGGTGAGTCGTATTGCGCCAGGGCCGTTTGCAGCTCGGTCAATACCATCGCCTTGAGCTCGGGCGGGTCGAGCACCTTCACCGCGCTCCCGAGAGCCAGGATCTCGTGGGCCAACTCATAGTTGAGCTTCAGCTTATAGGTGAAGATCGAATAATTGTCGTGTATAATCTCCTGCTGCGAGGGGTGAAGGGGCAGGGCGCGGAAGTATTTCGCCTGGCGCGGCGTGGTCTGAAGGCGCACGTGGCGCACCGGGGCCTGCGACGTGGTCACGCCGATTATGTTGCCGAAGAGATCGTCCATCGTGAGGTCTTCCGGCTTCACAAACTCCTCGTCGAGCACCTTTATCTCCTGCACCCTGTCGAGAGCGTAGGTGCGCAGGTCGTCGCTCTTCTCGCGCAGCCCCACCATATACCATCTCTGCTTGTAGCGCTTCAGGAAGTAGGGCCGGAAGCGTATCTCATGCTCGGCGCGCGAGCGATTGAAGCCGGCGTAGGTGAATATCAGCTTATGGCTCTGCCTGATAGCGTCGAGCACGATAGGGAGAAATTCGCGCGCCGACGGCACATCTTCGATCTCCACGCGATCCATCGGGGCGTCTGAGCCCTTGATGGCGTTGCTCACGGCATAGTTGTCGATCATCCAGTTGGTCAGGGCCTTGCTCTGGCGGGAGTTCATACGGTCGATCGAATATCTCCCCTGGGCGTCGCATACTATCTCTATCTGGAAATTCTCCTCTATCGCGCGGCGATAATGGAAGAAGGAGCGTTCGGGCAGATCTTCGCCATTCGAGAAGGGCGACTGGCGCCAGAGCTTGTTGAGCTGGCGGCGCGTGATGTGTTCGTAGCGGCTCAGGATATCCAATATCCATACATAGCGGCTGATAAGGTCTCTTGGCATAAGGTTGGAGTGAGGTTAAATCAATTGATGAGTTGGAGATAAGCTTGGGCTATTGCGGCGGGCGAGAATCGCGAGGCCACAGATTGGCGCATCAGGCGCTTCATCTCGGAGAGGCGCATCGTGTCGGCCACTACGTTGGCCGCCCAGTTTACACCCTCGGCCAAGCGCTCGCCGGCCTCGGCCACATCGTCGGAGTATTGCGCTATGTAGCCCGTGTGGAGATGCTCGGTGATGTCGCGCTGCCCCCCTTGGTCGAAGCTCACGGGTATGCAGCCGTAGGCCTGGGCCTCCACGAGCGTGCCGGGCAGCGTCTCGTAGCTCGACGACGACACAAGTATGTCGCCCTCCTCGTAGATCTTGCGAAGATTCTCCTCGCCGCGCACCATCCCGAGATGGCGATGCTTCACGGCGATGCCCGCGAGCGCGGCGGGATTCTTCACGTTGCCAAACGTCACGAGCTCCACATTATCGGCAAGGTGCGGATATTTGGCGCGCAGACTGGCCGTCATGGCTATCAGGGCCGGCAGATTCTTTATGGGGTCGTCTATGCGAGCCGCGCCGAAAAGGATGCGTATCGGCCGGCCCTCCTCACGCGGCGAAGGCTCTGAGGCCTCCGGGAGCGTGAATGTGTTGGGAATCACGCTCACGTCGCGCTCTTTCAGCAGCGAGCTCTCGCGGGCCTTCCCGGCGAGCCAACGGCTTACGGCCACGAATTTCAAGCCGGGTACGTCGGCATAGAGCGCGATCTTGCGCTTCCACGTCTGGAACGAGAGGTCAAACTCCCCGCGCTTCTTTCCGAGCAGCGGGCAATGGCCGCAGGTGGCGCGGAAACCGTGACACTCGCCGGCATGATGGCAGATGCCGGTCATGCACCACATGTCGTGCATCGTCCATACTGTCGGCTTCCCCATCTCGGCAATCTTGCGCACGCCGTCGAGCGAGAGCATACCCTGGTTTACCCAGTTGAGCAGCACGGCGTCGGCCTCCTTCACGAGGGGATGTCGCCAGAGAGGGAGCCCCTCGGCGGCGGTGTCGATCTTGAAGAGGGTAGAGCGGTTGAATCCGTTGGCCACGAATATCTTGAGGCGTTCCTTCAGGAAGGCCTTCTTGATGGCGCGAGGCGAGGCGGCGAGCTCCACGAAGGGGGAGTCGGTGAGTTTCTCGGCCACGAGCATACGTGCGTCGGCCCCCTGTGCGCGCAGGGCCTCCATCAGGCGGCGGCTCACGATAGCGGCGCCACCGGTGGCATCGCTCTTGTTGATGATTACGATCTTCATAGCGGGCTCGTTGCTAATATGTTTTGCCGTAATTGCCACGGTCGAGCGAGCGATAGCCGATGGCCTCGGCTATGTGTCGGCTCAATACCGGCGCCACCACGGCCGCCTGCATCGCAGCCTGGGCTGCCGCGGGGTCGGTCGCCTGGTCGGGCAGCGTGGTGCCGTAGTCGAGGTCGGCGATAGTGCGCGCCACGCGCAAGATGCGGTCGAAGGCGCGCGCCGACATGTTGAGGCGCGTCATGCGGTCTTTCAATTTGGCGAGCCCGGCCTCGTCGGGCCAGGCATAGCGATGTATGAGGCGCGAATTCATCTGGGCGTTGCAATGTATCCCCTTCTCCCCCTGATAGCGAAGCTGCTGTATGGCCCGGGCGCGCACCACCCTCTGGCGTATCTCCCGACTGCTCTCGGAGGGGGCGGTGGTGGCCATATCGTCGAAGCTCACGGGCTGAATGTCGATCTGTATGTCGATACGGTCGAGCAGCGGGCCGGAGATGCGGCTCATGTAGCGGCTCACGGCCCCGGGAGGACACGTACAGGCCTTCTCCGGATGACCGTAATAGCCACACGGACAAGGATTCATGGAGGCCACGAGCATGAAGGAGGCGGGGTAGTCGACGGTGTATTTCGCACGCGAGACGGTGATCACACGGTCTTCTATCGGCTGGCGCATCACCTCCAACACTTGCCGCGAAAATTCGGGAAATTCATCGAGAAAGAGCACCCCGTTGTGTGAGAGTGAGATCTCGCCTGGCAGGGGCGATGTGCCTCCACCTACGAGCGCCACGGGCGAGATGGTATGGTGGGGCGTGCGGAAGGGGCGGCGCGTCATAAGCATGGAGCCGCGTCCTAATTTACCGGCCACGGAGTGTATCTTGGTGGTTTCCAAAGCTTCGGCAAGACTAAGCGGCGGCAGTATGGAGGGGAGGCGTTTGGCCATCATCGACTTTCCGGCTCCCGGCGGACCGATCATGAGCAGGTTGTGGCCCCCGGCGCAGGCCACCTCGAAAGCGCGCTTCACGCTCTCCTGCCCTTTCACCTCCGAGAAGTCGAAATCGAAGCTCTCCGACTCTGCGGCGAAGATCTCGCGCGTATTGATCGACACGGGCTTCAGGGTACTGCTGCCGCTTACGAGGGCTATGGCCTCGGCAAGAGTGCGCACACCGTATACCTCTATCTTGTTCACCACACCCGCCTCGGTGACGTTACCTTCGGGCACGATAAGGCGCTTGAAACCCAATTCGCGCGCCTTCACAGCCATCGGCAGGGCCCCCTTCACGGGGAGCACGGAGCCATCGAGCGAGAGCTCGCCGAGCATCATATACTGCGACAGGTCAACACATTTTATCACATCGTTTGAGGCGAGCACACCGATAGTCAGGGGGAGGTCGAAACCCGCTCCCTCCTTCTTTATGTCGGCCGGCGCAAGGTTGATGGTCACTCCCCTGTGGGGGAAGCGTATGCCGCTGTTGGTGACGGCCGACACCATGCGCAGGTGGCTCTCCTTGATGGCGGTGTCAGGCAAGCCCACGATCGAGAATATCGAGCCGTTTTGAGAGTCAACCTCGATAGTGACGGGAAAAGCGTCGATTCCCTGTATGGCAGCTGAATATACCTTGGTTAGCACGGTGAATTACTTTGATTTAACGGTGTCGGTGGGAGAGGCGATGCGCCTGAAGGCCGAGAGAGCCTCCGAGGCATCCTGTCCGCGATAGCGCTGATGGCCGTCGGGGCTGAACACTATGAAATATGGCGAGGCCGTCACGCCCAAATCCATCAGTCGGCTGTCGGCCAAGCCTGCCGGCACCCACAGGCGGGCAATTCCCTTCACGGTGTCGCTGCGAAGCGGCGAGCGCCAGCTGAGCGAGTCGGCGTCGAGCGAGATGTCGGCTATGAGCCGCTTCGTGGAGTCGGGATACTCTTTGGCGAGCTTCTTGAGCGAGTCGATCAGTTCGCGGCGGTTGAGCAGGCCGTTGTTCCAGAAGAAGAGGATGGTGGCGTCAGCGTCGGCTGGGCGCAGGGTGTCCACACCGTTGTGCAGCGAGCGCAGGGCCATCGATGTGAGTCGCCCCGGCAGACGCGAGGGGGAGGTGAGAAGGTCGGCCCGACCTGTCATGGCGCGCCATTTCTCTTTGTCGGCCTCGGGCCCGATGAGCTTCCAGAGCTCGCGGAAGAGGGTCTCGTCGGCCTGTCGGGAGAAGGCCGTGAGCAGCAGGATAGGGGCGGCGGGATTGTCGGGGTTGGAGCGCACGAAATCTTCCACGGCATCGTTGATCTCTTTCGCGGTGCCGTTCACCAAGGTAGAGGAGTGGGCGTTGCGCCAGAGGGAGAGATCGCGGTTGATGTCGCCCCCGTCAATAGTCCATGAAGCCGGATTGCGGTCGGGGCCGGTGATGCCGATGGTCTCTCCTCTCTTGCAATAGATTACGGAGGGCACTTTCGTGGTGCCGTAAAGATAGATGAGCACGGGGTTCACCGTCGCCCCCTTGAACATACCTTTCCCTTGCTGCACAGTGGCCACACCCTCCACGTTCATGCCGCCGCGCTTGTCGGAGGCATAGTAGCGTAGGGTATAGTTGGCCGTCACATCCTGGGCGAGAGCGAATTCGAGTTTAATCTCTTTGCTGCCGCAAGATGTGAGCGCGAGCATGAGAAGCGCCATGAGAACGCTGGTGATTTTCCCCATTGTCGTTACAATTTATACGTATTTCTCGCCGAAACGGTCCTTCACTTCCATCACGATCTGGCGAATCTTCTGCTCGTCGGCCAAGGGGCAGATAAGCAGCGCGTTGCCGTTGTCGGCCACGATGTAATCTTTCAATCCGGCGGCCACCACGATCTTGTCGCCTGTCACGGCAAACATCGAGCCCGAGCAGTCTGAGGTGAGCACCTTGCAGCCCTGCGTCACGTTGCCGTCTTGATTGCCGGGCGATGCCTGATAGAGGGCGTTCCATGTGCCCAGGTCGCTCCAGCCGATGTCTACGGTCTCCACGTATACGTTGTCGGCCTTCTCCATGATGGCGTAGTCGATAGAGATGCTGCGTGCCTCGGGAAATACCTTGTCGATAAACTCTGTCTCGCGCCCCGACGTGGCGTATACGTCGCAGGGAGCCTCGAAGAGCTGGGCCATGTCGGAGGCATACTTCTCAAATGCTCCGAGAATCGACTTCACGCTCCAGAGGAAGATGCCGGCGTTCCAGAAGAATTCGCCGCTGCTCAGGAAGAGCTTGGCCACTTCGAGCGAGGGCTTCTCCGTAAACGATTTCACCTTGCGGATATCCTCCCAGCCTTCGGCCGGCGCCCCTTGCTGTATGTAGCCGTAGCCCGTGTTTGGCCCTGTAGGCTTGATGCCGAGCGTCAGAAGGCGGTCCCCGCTCTCTACGAAGCGGAAACCCTCCTCGATCTTCTTGTGAAACTCGCTCTCTTTGAGCACGAGGTGATCCGAGGGGAGCGTCACGATCGAGGCTTCCGGATCGAGGGCTGCGATATGGTTGGCGGCCCAGCAGATGCAGGGAGCCGTGTTGCGGCGAGCGGGTTCGAGAAGGATATTCTCGGGCTTTACCTCCGGGAGCTGCTCGCGGATTATGGGAGCATACTGGCGGTTGGTGACGAGTATTATATGATCTGGCCCCACGATAGGGGAGATACGGTCTACAGTGAGTTGGAGCAGGCTGCGGCCTGTGCCGAAGAAGTCAAGAAACTGTTTGGGGCGGTCGTTGCGGCTGAAAGGCCAGAAGCGTGAGCCGACGCCACCACACATGATTACACAATAGCGATGGGAGTTCATGATAAATCGTAATTACTGGTGAATAAGAAGGTTATGTAAGTATCGCAGGAGGCGGTGAGGTGTCAGAGGCTCTCCTCGGTGGGACGGAACTGATGTTTCACGCCCTCCACCACGTTGAGCATATAGTCGCCGATCTTTTCAGCCTCGCTGATAAGATCCATAAAGAAGATACCCTCCTGATAATCGTATTCCTTGTTGTTGATATTGAAGATGTTGGAGTCGCGCAGGGAGTTGCGCAGGTTGTTGATCTCGCGCTCCTTGTTGTAGGCCTTGATGATGAGCGAATCCTCGGGAGTCTCCATCTCCTTGAGAATCTCGAGCATATTCTTCATGGCCTCCTCCACGAGGTCGTACATCGTGTCGATCTCCTTGAGCACAGGCTCCTTGAGCTCCACATGGTTGCTGTGCTGGCGGTTGAGGGCCTTGGCCACATTGAAGCAGCCGTCGGCGATCGACTCTATCTCGCTGATGACGCGCAACATACCTGCCACTCTCATCTTGCCCTCGGGACTGAGTCGACCCTCGGCCACATGGTTGAGGAACTTGCCGATCTCGATCTCCATACGGTCGGAGATCTCCTCATATTTCTCCAGGCGGTTGAAAGTTTCGGTATACTGCGGCTCCTTGTCGGAGAGATGAATCAGAGAGCGGGCCATTCCGAGCATACGCGACACGCGTTCGCCGTAGACGGCTATCTCCTTCTGGGCCTGGGTGATGTTGAGCTCGGAAGCTGTCACTACACCGCGACCGATAAACTTGAGCGAGAATTCCTCCTCCTCATCCTTATGCTTGGCAGGCATAATCCAGCACACCACCTTCACGTAAACCTTTGTAAACCATATCATCACCAAGAGGTTGCAGGTGTTGAACACCGTCGGGAACATCGCCAGGCCGAACGCTACTGAGCTCTGCGCCTTGGCCGTCAGGCCGCCTTCCGGCTTGAGCAGCGTGGAGTCGGCCATTGCGGCCTCCTCTGCGCGGGAGATGTCGAGCGGGTTGAGACCGTTGCACCAGTAGGTGATGTCGGCCACGAGATTCATGAAGGGATGGAAGATGCAAAGCACGATGATAGAGCCGATTACGTTGAAGAGCACGTGACCCATAGCGGTGCGTTTCGCGGCTAAGTTACCGCTCAAAGATGCGAGGATAGGGGTGATTGTCGTACCGATGTTGCCGCCCAAGATGATGGCGCAACCGAGCTCGAAGTTGATCCAGCCCTGCGAACACATGATCAGGGTGATGGCGAAAGTGGCCGCCGAGCTCTGGGCCACCATCGTGAGTATGATACCGATAAAGAAGAAAATCAGCACTGAGCCGTAGCCGAGGGTTGTGTAGTTGGTCACAAACTGCAGCATCTGCGGGTTGGCCTGCAGGTCGGGCACGTACTTGCTGATAAGGTCGAGACCCATGAAGAGGAAGCAGAAACCGATGAGGAACTCGCCCATGCTCTTGTAGGTGCTTTTCTTCATGAAGAGCATCGGCACGCCCACGGCGAGCAGCAGGATGCTATAGTCGGAAATGCTGACCTCGAACGAGAAAGCGGAGATGATCCAGGTGGTCACCGTAGTGCCCACATTCGCGCCGAAGATCACGGCCATAGATTGGGCGAGGCTCATGAGGCCGGCGTTGACGAAGCTGACCACCATCACGGTAGAAGCCGAAGAACTCTGTATGAGGGCAGTGATCACGATACCGGTGAGCACGCCGGTGACGCGGTTCTTGGTCATGATGCCTAAGATATTGCGGAGCCTGTCGCCCGCCACTTTCTGAAGGCCCTCGCTCATCACCTTCATTCCGTAGAGGAAGAGGCAGACCGCTCCGAGGAGGCTGATGAAATCAATGATGGTGTAGTTCATCTTGTTTATGCAGATAGGGTTTAAATGTTATCGGTATCGCAAAATTAGTCAAAAATCCTCAACCCCCAAAATAATTGCAAAAAATAAAAGCTTTAGCCCCCCGCACCCCCTCCTTTACTGCCCGCGCCTTCACCCACCCGAGCGCTCTTCTCTTTTACTGGCCGTGCCTTCACCCACCCGAGCGCTCCTCCTCTTTTACTGGCCGTGCCTTCACTCACCCGAGCGCTCCTCCTTCTCTTTTACTGGGTGTGGCTTTAGCCACACAAATCCATCGAAACAAGAGAGTAGGAGATAAACACCGCTCCCAGTGTTTATCTCCTACTCTCTAATTTAAGGAAAAATGGCGTCTGTTATTTCACAAGCACTTTCTTGCCAGCGATAATATAAAGCCCTGGAGCGAGAGCATCAATATCCTCCTGCGAAGCGTTACGCTTCACGCACACACCCTGGAGGGTGTAGATATCGTTCGGACGGTCAGCTTTGACGCTGTCAAACTCCTCTTCTCCAAAGATCTGCTCAATACCGGAAGCTGTCACCTTGAAGTCAAATGTCAGCTCAGGTGTCGACTCATACATCGTAGTGACAATGATCTGACACTCCTCCTCACTACGTGTCAAGCTGCTGGCCTCACCCAGGAAAGTTACATTACCCTCGTTGTCGACAGAAATCAAGTCAGGACGGGTTGAACGCCAGAAAAGTTGCT
>CAZGJH010000083.1:0-10992 GCA_964525735.1 uncultured Sangeribacter sp. | reverse complement strand
GTTGACGCATTGAGGACAATGCTTTCCACCTAACCCCGCTTCGGTATGTCCCTGCGGTGACTGTGTAAACTCTGCCTACGCTGACTCAGTGAGCATGAAAGCGAAAGTTTTGCTTCAAAATGTTGCGTATTTCAAGAATTTTTTGTTACTTTGCGGTCGATTTTAGGAATTTAAGCGGTGAGGCCGCATCTTTCTACAGGTAAAAACAACTTTAGTTTCATACTCGCATCAGAATGAAAGCAACAGAGGTAATGGCCGATCTTCGGCGTCGTTTTCCCCATGAGCCCGAATATCTTCAGGCTGTGGAAGAGGTAGTTAGCTCAATCGAGGAGGTCTACAATGAGTATCCCCAGTTTGAGGCAGAGAATCTTATCGAGCGTCTCTGCATCCCCGACAGAATCTTCTCTTTCCGCGTGAGCTGGGTCGACGACAAAGGCAAGGTTCACAACAATATGGGCTACCGTATCCAGCACAACAACGCCATCGGCCCCTACAAAGGCGGCATCCGCTTCCACGCATCGGTCAACCAGTCAATTTTGAAATTCCTGGCTTTCGAGCAGACTTTCAAGAACTCTCTCACCACTCTCGCCATGGGTGGCGCAAAGGGTGGCTCCGACTTCTCCCCCCGTGGCAAGAGCGACATGGAGATCATGCGCTTCTGCCAGGCGTTTATCGCCGAGCTCTGGCGTCAGATCGGTCCTGACACCGACGTCCCCGCCGGCGATATCGGCGTAGGAGGTCGTGAAGTAGGCTACATGTATGGCTACTACAAGAAGATGGCCCGCGAATTTACAGGCACTTTCACCGGCAAGGGTCTCGACTTCGGAGGTTCGCTTATTCGCCCCGAGGCTACCGGCTACGGCAACTGCTACTTCCTCCTCAACATGCTCGCCACTCGCGGCATCGACATCAAGGGTAAGAAAGTGGCCGTATCGGGCTCCGGCAACGTGGCTACCTACACCACACGCAAGCTCACCGAACTGGGCGCGAAGGTAGTGTCTATGAGCGACAGCGGCGGCACAATCATCAAGCCCGAGGGCTTCTCCGAGGAGCAGCTCGACTATATATTCGATCTCAAGAATTACTATCGCGGCCGCATCAGCGAAGTGGCCGACAAATATCCCGACGTTACCTATCTCCCCGGGGAGCGTCCCTGGAAGCATGTGAAGTGTGACATCGCTATGCCTTCGGCTACACAGAATGAGCTCGACGGCGACGATGCCCAGGCTCTTCTCGACAATGGCGTGATCGCCGTGAGCGAGGGTGCCAACATGCCCTCCACTCCCGAGGCTATCAAGAAGTTCCTCGCCGCCAAGATCCTTTACGCTCCGGGCAAAGCTGCCAATGCCGGCGGCGTGGCAGTGTCGGGTCTGGAGATGGCCCAGAACTCTCAGAAGCTCTCCTGGACAGAGGAGGAAGTGGACGAGAAGCTCAAGAACATCATGAAGGATATCCACGAGCAGTGTGAGAAGTATGGCCGCGAAGAGGGTTCCGACTTCATCAACTACGTGAAGGGCGCCAATGTGGCCGGCTTCATGAAAGTGGCACGCGCCATGATGGCACAAGGCGTGCTTTAAAAGTTACCTTAACATGCGCGTTGACGCATTGAGGACAATGCTTTCCACCTAAAGAATGGGCTGCATCCAGATTTTGAAAAGGATGCAGCCCAATTTTTTTATACGGTAACTTCTTATCGTGTTCAGACGTTGAAGCGGAAGTGCATGATATCGCCGTCGGTCACGACATATTCCTTACCCTCTACCGACATCTTGCCGGCCTCTTTCACAGCGTTTTCAGAGCCGAGAGCCACGAAATCGTCATACTTGATCACTTCGGCGCGGATGAAGCCCTTCTCGAAGTCGGTGTGGATGATGCCGGCAGCCTGCGGAGCCTTTGTGCCACGCAGGAAGGTCCAGGCGCGCACCTCATCGGGGCCGGCCGTGAAATATGTCTGCAGGTCGAGCAGATTGTAGGCGGCGCGGATAAGACGGCTCACACCGCTCTCCTTGAGGCCTATCTCCTCGAGAAATTCGGCACGCTCCTCGGCAGTCTCCAGTTCGGCGATGTCGCTCTCTGTGGCGGCCGCCACGATCATGATACCGGAATCGTCGTCTTTGAGAGCCTCTTTAACCTGCTCCACATACTTATTGCCGCTCACGGCCGAAGCGTCGTCGACGTTGCAGACGTAAAGCACTGGCTTGTTGGTGAGCAGGAAAAGATCGCGCGCGAAACGCTGCTCATCCTTTGTCTCAAACTTCACGCTGCGTGCCGGCTTCCCCTCTTCGAGAGCGGCCTTGTAAGCCTGGAGCACGTCGGCCTGCATACGGGCCGTCTTGTCGCCTCCGGTCTGCGCGGCCTTGAGGGTCTTGGCGAGACGCGCGTCGACGGTCTCAAGGTCTTTGAGCTGCAGCTCGTAGTTGATTATCTCCATGTCGCGCACGGGGTCGACGGAGCCGTCTACGTGGGTGATGTTGTCGTCGTCGAAGCAACGGAGCACGTGCAGGATAGCGTCGGTCTCGCGGATATTGGCGAGGAATTTATTGCCGAGGCCCTCACCTTTCGAGGCGCCTTTCACCAGGCCGGCGATATCTACTATCTCTACCGTGGCGGGCACAACGCTGCGAGGGTTGCACATCTCCACGAGCTTGTTGAGACGCTCATCGGGCACTGTGATCATGCCCACGTTGGGCTCGATGGTGCAGAAAGGGAAATTGGCCGACTGTGCCTTGGCGTTGCTGAGACAATTGAAAAGTGTGGACTTGCCTACGTTGGGGAGGCCCACTATACCGCATTTTAAAGACATTCTTTTACAGTTTATGTCGCCACGTAAAAATAACGTGGCGACTGATTTTTCTGCAAAATTAATAAAAAAATGTCAGATAGAGAAATTAGCGTTGCGCGGCGCGCGGTATGGCGCGGATGCGCTCGTAGAGATACGTCTGCACGCCGTTGTTGTCGCGCCATTGCAGCCAGAGGCTCGCGCTGTCGCTAAACCAGTAAGACATCGTAGTGGGGCTCCCCGTGGCATACTGTATGTTGATCAGATCGGTCGACGACGTGTTGGCGCCATACTGGCAGAAATAGCCCATATCTTCCCAAACGAGGCGGCCGTTGTAGTAGTAATAATAGCGGCCGTGTCCGCTCCCGAAGAAATCCATGTAATTGGTTGTCATGCCGGTGACGGCATATCCGTTGATCTGCACGAGCTGCCAGGAGCCCTCGAGCGCACGGTCGAAGAAATAATTCGAACCCCACCCCGATGGCGGGTTGAATGGCCACACGTCATCGTCGGGCACACAGGAGGTGAGCGCCGTAGAGCAACTGAAAGCCAAAAGCACTCCGAAGAACATCAGCAGTTTGCGATAGGTAAAAGTCTTTTTCATAAACGTATTGAATTAGAATTCGGTAAAACAGAAGGGGAGCAGCGATTTTATAGAGGGGAACACATAGATCTTGTCGCGTCCGTAGAGAATCACCTCCATCGGGCCGTAGAGAGTCTCATATTCGAGCAGCGCCTGTCGGCACGCGCCGCAAGGAGAGATGGGCATGGCCTGGAAATAGGCATCGTGGGGCAGGCCCTCGGGGCGTCCGTCGCGCGTCCAGGCGGCTATGGCTATCTTCTTCATGGCCAGCCCTGGAAAGGCCGAAGAGGCGTAATAGGCCGCTGTGCGCTCGGCGCATAGGCTCGACGGATAAGCGGCGTTCTCCTGGTTTGATCCGGCCACGATCGAGCCGTCGGCCATGCGTATGGCCGCTCCGACGTGAAATTTCGAATAGGGAGCGTAGGCGCGCTCCGTGGCGGCTTTGGCAGCCTCCACGAGCTCGCGGTCGGGCTCTGAAAGCTCCTCGGGAGTGAGCTCCCTCACGAGCGTCGTTATGGTGAATTCCTTCATATGGCTGTAAAATTCAAATAAAATTGCTACTTTTGCAGGCTGAAACCGCTCAGAGGCCCTTATAAGGCACCGCTGACGGCGGTTTTTCATCCCCTTTTCCTTTTAACAATGAAACCGACGAAATATATTTTGGCCGCGGCGCTTTATTGCGTATTTTCCTTCCTCCCTGTCCTGGCCGGCCCTTACGAAGACTATATCGACCGCTTCAGCGACCTGGCCGTGGAGCAGCAGCTCAATTTCGGCATACCCGCATCCATAACCCTGGCCCAAGGGCTGCTTGAAAGCGGCGCGGGGCGCAGCCGGCTCGCCGCCGAGGGCAACAACCACTTCGGCATCAAATGCCACAAAACCTGGACCGGCAAGACAATGCTGCGCGACGATGACGCACGCGACGAGTGCTTCCGAGTATACCGCACGGCCGAGGAGAGCTACGCCGACCATTCACGCTTCCTGCAGGGGCAACGCTACAGCAAGCTCTTCGATCTCGACATCACCGACTATCAAGGCTGGGCACGCGGCCTGCGCGAATGTGGCTATGCCACCGACCCCAACTATGCCGCGCGCCTCATCACCATCATAGAGCGCTATTCGCTCTATACCTACGACACGGCCGAGGGTCGCGACGACGAAGCCACGGCCGCCTTCATTCGCGAGATGCTCGTCAGCAGCCACCCCGTGCGCCGGAGCCGAGGGCTGCATTATGTAGTGGCCACCCCGGGCGACACCTACAAGAGCATCGCCAAGGAGTTTGACATCCCCCTGAAGCGCCTGCTCGGCTACAACGATCGCCGCAACGACTGCGAGATAAAGGAATGGGAGGAGGTATACCTCGAAGAGAAGCTCGACGAGGCTCCCGAGGGTGTGTCGCTCGCCACGATCGGCGAGGGCGAAAGCATACACTCCGTGGCGCAGCGCTTCGGCATCACCGTGGCCCTCATCAAGAAGCTCAACCCGAAAGCTAAAGACCGCCCCGGCACACAGCTGCGACTGCGCTGAGCGGGCCTTCGGAGCGAGCCGATAGCGCGTGCGGAGGGTTCCGTTTTGTATAAATTTCTATAAAATTGGGCAAATTCGGGGGCGAGTGTTTGGTAGAGAATAAAATTTTGACTAATTTTGCGCTTGCATTGCAGGCGTGCCATCCTTACGGGGGCGACTCGCCGCGCATTGTCGCCTCTCTGAGGCGCCTCCAGCCGCAAGGCTTAGGCCTCTGTAGTTCAACGGATAGAATAGAAGTTTCCTAAACTTTAGATAGGAGTTCGATTCTCCTCGGAGGTACGAGACAATTAACACAACACCTTCTCAAAAGTGGGAAAATTTTCGCAATATAAAGTTCAGCTCGCCTCTCTGAAAGATGGAAAGTATGAACAGGAGTTTGAATGTGGCACAGAGTTTTTCAAAAATATGGAAAACCCTGATGTCATATCTTCAGATGTGCACGTGCATCTGGATCTGGTGAAGAAAAACGACGCCTACGACTGCACATTCCACTGCAAAGGGATGCTGCAGATACCGTGCGACCGTTGTCTTGACCCTCTCGATCATGAGGTGGACGCCGAATATCACATCACCGTAAAATACGGCGACGACTACAAGGATGATTCCGACGACCTGCTCATTATCCCCGAGAGCGACACTTACCTCAACGTGGCGTATATGCTCTACGACACGATCGTGCTCACTATTCCCATGCGCCACGTGCATCCCCTCGGGAAATGCAACCGCGCCATGGCCGCCGCCCTGCATAAACACACTGCCGGTGGCGACGACGAGCTCGAAGACGCCCTCGATGAGGTAGACTCCGAAATCGAAAACGAAGACTGATTCTTCGCCTCCGAAATCAACAGATATAAACCGATAAAAAAGAACAACTAAAAACATAAGAAGAAATGGCACATCCTAAACGCAGACAATCGCACACCAGAACAGCGAAACGCCGCACACACGACAAAGCTCTTATCCCTACACTCGCAATCTGCCCCAACTGTGGCGCATGGCACATCTGGCATACAGTATGTGGCGAATGTGGCTACTATCGTGGCAAACAGGTGATAGACAAAGCTGCTATCTGATTCTCTTAAAGAAATATGCTAAAGGCTAAAATCAGCGGCATCGCTTCTTACGTGCCCGACGACATCCTCGACAACGACATGCTCTCGAAGATGGTGGATACCAACGACGAGTGGATCACCACGCGCGTCGGCATCAAGGAGCGCCGCATCCTCAAGGAGGAGGGGAAAGGCTCAAGCTATCTCGGCGTTAAAGCCGTTGAGAAGCTCCTGGCCGATACGGGGGTGCGCCCAGAGGAGATCGACCTCCTCATCTGCGCTACATCCAACCCCGACTACCGCTTCCCCTCGACGGGTTCGGTGATCGTTCACGACACTGGGATGAAAAACGCCTATGCCTACGACATCCAGGCCGCTTGCGCTGGCTTCATCGTGACGATGCAGGCCGCCCGCGCTTATATCGAGGCCGGACTCTACAAGAAGGTCATCGTGGTCTGCGCTGAGAAGATGTCGAGCATGACTGATTACCAAGACCGCGCCACATGCCCCCTCTTCGGCGATGCCGCCGCTGCTGTGCTCGTAGAGCCCACGGAGGAGAATGTAGGCGTGATCGACGGCGAATTCCACGTCGACGGCGAAGGCCTGCCAAACCTTCTCATGAAGGCCGGCGGTTCCGTAAAACCCGCTACGGTGGAGACTGTCGAGGCCCGCGAGCACTATATCTATCAGGAGGGACGCGCCGTATACAAAAACGCCGTCACCGATATGCTCACCTCTACCCTCTCCGTGATGAAGCGCAACAATCTCACTGTCGACGACGTGGATTGGCTCGTGCCTCATCAGGCCAATCTCCGCATCATCGAGGCTGTGGCCGGCCGCACAGGCATAAAGGAGGAGAAGGTGCTCGTAAATATTCAGCACTACGGCAACACTTCGGCGGCTTCCATACCCCTCTGTCTCGACGAGTTCAAACATAAGCTCCGCAAAGGCGACAAGATCATGCTCACAGCCTTCGGAGCCGGCTTCACCTGGGGAGCGATGTATATCATCTGGGCTTACGATTCCTGAGCTATCTCAGGCCGCCCTGCTTCCCTGAAAAGGATTTGAAAAGCATAACGGGCCTGCCGAATCATCGCGATTCGGCAGGCCCGTGGCTTTTTTCTAAACCCAATCCGCTTCTCCGGCGTTAATTTGTATATAACCCGAATGTATATTTAAACCCAATAAACCCAGGAACAATAAAACAAAACATATTATGGAAGAAGAAATCAAAGAGACCGTCTCCGTTGAAAATCCCGTTGAAGAGACTGCCGCCGGCCACAAAGCCGGTTTCGTAAACATCGTAGGCAACCCTAACGTGGGGAAATCGACTCTCATGAACGACCTCGTCGGAGAGCGTATCTCTATCATAACATCGAAAGCGCAGACCACACGCCATCGTATCATGGGTATCGTCAATACGCCTGAATATCAGATCGTATATTCCGACACCCCCGGTGTGCTCAAACCTAAATACAAACTCCAGGAGTCGATGCTCGAATTCTCTGAAGGCGCCCTCACCGACGCCGATATCCTCCTCTACGTCACCGACGTCGTGGAAGACCCCGAGAAGAACAAAGACTTCCTCGACCGTGTGGCTAAGGAGAAAGTGCCCGTGCTGCTCGTAATCAATAAGATCGACCTCCTCAAGGGCGACGGCGAGCTCGAAGCTCTCGTAGACCAATGGAAAAAGCGTCTCCCCAACGCCGAGATCTTCCCCACGAGCGCCACACAGCATTTCAATATCGATAATCTCAAGGCACGTATCGTGGAGCTTCTCCCCGTGTCGGCTCCCTTCTTCGGCAAGGACGCCCTCACCGACAAGCCCGCGCGTTTCTTCGTCACAGAGATTATCCGCGAGAAGCTCCTTCTCAACTACGACAAGGAGATCCCTTACAGCACTGAGGTGCTCGTAGAGAAATTCGAGGAGAAAGAGAATGCCATCCATATCATGGCCGTGATCTATGTGGAGCGCGACTCGCAGAAAGGTATCCTTATCGGCAAGGGTGGCGAGAAGATCAAGAAAGTGGGCATCGAGGCCCGTCAGGATATCGAGAAATTCTTCGGCAAGAAGGTGTTCCTCGAGCTCTTCGTAAAGGTGGAGAAAGACTGGCGCAACCGCGAGAACAAGCTCCGCGCTTTCGGATATATCGAATAAAGAGACAGAGTAAATTATTGAAAAAATGAGTAGATTAGTAGCAATAGTAGGGCGGCCGAATGTGGGTAAATCCACACTCTTCAACCGTTTGACGCAGAGCCGTAAAGCCATCGTCGACGATACGGCCGGCACCACGCGCGATCGCCAGTATGGCATGGTCGACTGGTGTGGCCAGGAATTCTCTATCGTCGACACAGGCGGCTGGGTGGTCAATTCCGACGATATTTTCGAGGAGGAGATCAACAAGCAGGTGGAAATCGCCATCGAGGAGGCCGACGTGATTCTCTTCGTGGTGGATGCCTCCAACGGCGTGACCGACCTCGACGACCAGGTGGCGCAGATCTTGCGCCGCTCAAAGAAGCCCGTTATCCTCGTGGCCAACAAGGAGGATAAGGGCGACGCACGTTTCAATATCCCGGAGTTTTATTCGCTCGGCTTGGGCGACCCCGTAGAGGTGTCGTCGGCCAACGGCAGCGGCACAGGCGAACTGCTCGACAAGATCATTGCCGATATGCCCGAACCCGCTGAAGACGACAAGCCGGAAGACAATGTGGCGAAATTCGCCATCGTAGGGCGTCCTAACGCCGGAAAATCGTCGCTCATCAACGCCTTCATCGGCGAAGAGCGTCATATCGTAACCGATATCGCAGGCACCACCCGCGATTCTATCTATCACCGCTACAACAAGTTCGGGTTCGACTTCTATCTTGTAGATACGGCCGGAATCCGCAAGAAGCAGAAGGTGAACGAGGATATCGAATATTACAGCGTGATCCGCTCGATACGCGCCATCGAGGCCTCCGACGTCTGTATCCTCCTTATCGACGCCACACGTGGCATAGAGAGCCAGGATGCCAATATCTTCGGCCTGATACAGCGCAACAAGAAGGGCCTCGTGGTGTGCGTCAATAAGTGGGATCTTGTCACCGACAAGTCGCTCACGGCGCAGAAGCACTTCGAGAAGGCCATACGTGATCGTTTTGCCCCCTTCACCGACTTCCCCATCATCTTCACCTCCGCCCTCACAAAGCAGAGGATTCACAAGGTGTTGGAGACGGCCAATGAGGTCTACGAAAACCGTCGCCGCCTCATTCCCACCTCGCAGCTCAACACCTACATGCTCGAGCAGATAGCCATCACGCCTCCGCCGAGCAACAAGGGCAAGTTTGTGAAGATCAAATATGTCACCATGCTGAAAGATGCCGTGATTCCGACGTTTGTATTCTTCTGTAATCTGCCGCAGTGGGTCAAGGAGCCTTACCGCCGCTTCCTGGAGAATAAGATTCGCGAGCATTGGAATTTCACAGGCACCCCGATCTCGATTTTCATGCGCGATAAATAAAAAAATTAGAGCTTGGCTTAGCCAAGCTCTAATTTTTTTATTCTTCGATTTCAACGTCGAAATCGTCGCCGAAGAGGTCGTCGTTTTCACCAGCCTCGTCGCGGTCGGCTCCGAAATCATCGTCGTCGCCTCCCTGAGGCTCGTCTTCATTGTCGGTGCGCACTGAATCTTTGCCCGGCACGAACGGACTGGGAGCCTTCTTGCGCATCTCCTCACGCTTGGCGTTGAGAGCGTCGCGCACCTTCTTCTCCAGTTCGTCGGCCAGCTCCTGATTCTCCTTGATCACGCGCTTCACAGCGTCGCGGCCCTGGCCGAGCTTGTTGCCGTTGTAAGAAAACCATGCGCCGCTCTTCTTGACGATGCCAAGGTCAACGGCCATGTCGATTATCTCGCCGGCCTTGGAGATGCCCTCGCCAAACATGAGCTCGAACTCAGCCTTCATGAATGGAGGAGCCACCTTGTTTTTCACCACCTTCACCTTGGCGATACGTCCGATTGTGGTTTCACCATCCTTGATGAATGAGGAGGGGCGTATGTCGAGGCGCACGGAAGAATAGAATTTCAGCGCGTTGCCGCCGGTAGTGGTCTCAGGATTGCCAAACATAAGGCCGATCTTCTCACGGATCTGGTTGATGAAGATGCAGCAGGTGCGTGTGCGCGAGATCGCGCCTGTGAGCTTACGCATGGCCTGGCTCATGAGGCGGGCGTGCAGACCCACGTTCTTGTCGCCCATCTCACCCTCCACCTCGGCTTTCGGTGTGAGGGCGGCCACGGAGTCGATCACGAGCACGTCGATCGCGCCGGAGTTGATGAGCTGCTCGGCGATGTCGAGGGCCTGCTCGCCGTTATCGGGCTGCGAGATCCAGAGGTTGTTGACGTCCACGCCGAGTTTCTCGGCGTAGAAGCGGTCGAAGGCGTGCTCGGCGTCGATTATGGCGCAGATGCCCCCCTGCTTCTGAGCCTCGGCGATCACGTGGATAGCCAGGGTGGTCTTACCGGAAGATTCCGGACCGTAGATTTCCGTGACGCGACCGCGGGGCAGACCGCCCACACCGAGCGCGAAGTCAAGCCCGATCGAACCCGTGGATATCGCTTCGATATCGGCCACCTTATCGTCGCCGAGGCGCATGATGGCGCCGGCGCCGAAATCCTTCTCAAGGTGCTGCAGCGTGACGCCCAGGGCCTTCTTCTTCTCTTCGAGGTCGCTGATGCGTCCTACAGATACTTTCTTTACTTCTTTTTTCTTTGCCATTGTATATTGCGTGTTTTTATTTTCAATAATTTTTTCGCTTGCAAAGATAATACATAAATCCCTGAGAATCCTAATTTCGTGGCCGTTAAATCAATTCGCGCCCTATTAAATATTCTTAACAAACCCCCTCTCGCTGCAATATCTTTGCAGCGAGAGGGGGTTTTATTTAGGTGTCCGAAACCCGGATCAGGCGTTGATCTTGGTCTGGATAGCGGCGGTCTCCTTTTCGTAGCCGGGCTTCTCGAGGAGAGCGAACATGTTCTTCTTGTAAGCCTCCACGCCGGGCTGGTTGAAGGGGTTGA
>CAZGJH010000082.1:0-11041 GCA_964525735.1 uncultured Sangeribacter sp. | reverse complement strand
GATGGCTCCTCACAAGAAGCCATGGAGCAGATAAAGGAGAAAGGATATCATCTACCCTTTGTCAAATCAGGTAAAGGAATTATCAAGATAGCGGCCAATTACTCATCAGCGACAAATAACATTGATGGTTGGCTAATAGAAAAAGAAGAGAATTGTTGAGTATGAAAATTGTTGTTTTGGATCTCTCTCATATCCCGGTTTATCAGTTTGATGCAAAATCATGAAAAGTTTCTGAGATTAGCAATTATTTTCTTCTCATTAATATTCCGTTCTGAAACCTTTACTCGATTACGGTGTGAAAATGTAGAGGGGTTGGATGTGCTGTCGAGGGGGCTTACTGCGTCGGGGAATTTTTATTGGTTTTACCAAAATAATTTGTAAATTTGCAGGTAAATATGTCAGAAAAGATGGAAGAGTAACTGACTTATACTTTTACGATTCCTTTAAAAGAAAAAGAGCCAATGAATAAACAGATACTTGATGGTTGCACGGCAGCTGCGCATGTAGCATACGCAATGAGCGAAATTGCTACAATTTATCCGATTACGCCAATAGCGTCAATGGGAGATACAGCCAAGAAATGGGGTATGAAAGGGCGCCTCAATCTCTTCGGGCAGAAACTCGAAGTCAGGGAGATGGAAAGCGAACTTGGTGCAGCCGGAGCTGTGCATGGAGCTGCTGCAGGAGGAGCGTTGTCTACCACCTTCACGGCGTCGCAGGGTCTTATGCTGATGATTCCGAATATGTATAAGATTGCCGGAGAACTGCTGCCGGTGGTTTTTCATGTAGGCTGCCGTTCGCTTGCCAACCATGCGCTTTCAATTTTCGGTGACCATCAAGACGTGATGGAATGCCGCGCAACGGGTTTCACAATGCTGGTGTCAGCTTCGGTACAGGAAACGATGGATCTCGCCGTAGTTGCACACATTGCCGCTATCAAGGGTTCGCTCCCGGTGCTTCATTTCTTTGACGGCTGGCGCACAAGCTCGGAGATGGACACCATTGATGTGATAGACTATGACAGCATAGCCAAAATCATGCCCTACGATGATGTGGAGAAATTCCGTCGTCGTGCAATGAATCCTGAGCATCCCGACACTCGCGGCACAGCCCAGAATGCAGATGTATATTTCCAGAACAGTGAGGCCACCAACAAATATTACGACGCTTTCCCGGCGATAGTGCAGGAAGCAATGGATTCAGTGGCTGGTATTACGGGACGGCAGTATCATTTGGTTGACTATGTAGGAGCTCCGGATGCCGACCGTGTGATAGTGATAATGGCTTCGGGCGCAGAAGTCGCAGCTGAGACGGCAGAGTGGCTCAACAAAGAGAAGGGCTATAAGACAGGCGTCATAAAAGTGCGTCTTTACCGTCCGTTCCCGACAGAAGCATTCCTGAAGGCTCTCCCGTCGACAGTGAAATCAATCGCCGTGCTGGATCGGACGAAGGAGCCCGGTTCTGTACACGAACCGCTTTGTGAGGACGTTATTACCGCTCTTTTCGAAGAAGGAAGAAGTGACATAAAGGTAATTGGAGGGCGATATGGCCTCTCGAGCAAGGAATTCGATCCGTCGATGGTGAAAGCAGTGTTTGATGAACTTGCAGCGGCGAAACCCAAGAAAACGTTTACCGTGGGTATAAATGATGATGTCACCCATCTCTCGCTTGCTCCTCAAGAAAGTATTGATACTTTGGCGTCGGCCGATTGTTTCCAGGCCATACTTTATGCCATCGGCAACGATGGAACGGTTGGCGGCACAAAGCAAGCCGCATCGGTGCTTGCCGGCGATCCGAACCTGTATGCCCAGGCTTATTTCAGTTATTCGGCAAAGAAATCAGGGGGATATACTATCTCCCAGTTGCGCGTTGGTCGCTCTCCGGTAGCGTCCGCTTATTCCATCGTTGGGGCAGACTATGTAGGGTGCCACAAGACCTCCTACGTCAACCGTTTCGAGATGCTCGACAAGATACGCGAAGAGGGTATATTTGTGCTCAATTCTCCTTGGACAACCCAGCAGATGGTGAAGATGCTTCCTCAGAAGATGCGCCAGCAGATTGCGGAGAAGAAAGTGAAATTCTACAATATTGACGCTGACGCGATTGCGGCTAAGGTTGGATTGGCGCCCCGCATCAACATGCCTATGGAGACTGTGATGCTCGCTCTCTCTGGAATCATGCCTTTTGAAAAGGCATATCAGGCGTTGCAAGAATCGATCAAGACCACCTATATTCATGAAGGCGGTGAGGTGGTAGACCGTAATCTGAAGGCTATTTCAATGGCTATGGATGCTCTCCACGAAATAGACTATCAATCGATCGACGGGTGGACTTCTACTCCCGACCAGCCTTCAACCCGACCGGCTCCTGTATATCCGAATGCGACCCTTAAGAACTTTGTGGAAAAAATCCACAATATATGTATCCAGGGGAAAGGGGATTCCATTCCGGTGTCGGCGCTTTCTCCGGATGGCGTGATCCCTAATGGCTCTACAGCCTACGAACATCGCCGCATAGCCACCCGCGTGCCGGTATGGGATGCTGAGAAGTGTGTGGAATGTACAGAATGCTCCCTCGTATGTCCTCATGCAGCAATACGGCCATTTGTAATATCCGAAACGGAAGCAGACGGTATGCCGTCAGATATTGCCACCAAAGAAGCGAAAGGGTCACCAACACTGGCGGACTATAGATTCCGGATACAGAATTATCCGGAAGATTGCTTAGGATGCTCGTCATGCTCACTGATTTGCCCGGGAAATGCACTGACTATGACCCCCCTCACTGATGTGCTTGACCGAGAGATGAAAAATCTTGAATGGCTTCAGACTCATGTTGAATCGAAACCGTGGCTCCTGCCGGCAGCCACGGTAAATGGCAGTCAGCTTCGCAGGCCCGGCCTACAGTTCTCCGGGGCATGTGCAGGATGCGGAGAGACGCCTTATGTCAAACTTCTCACCCAGCTCTTCGGCAATCGTCTGCTTATCGCCAACGCTACGGGTTGCAGTTCAATCTGGGGAGCCGACTATCCTTCGTCGGCCTACTGCGCGACGGATCCATCAGGGAAAGGTCCGGCATGGGCGAATTCGCTCTTCGAGGATAATGCAGAATTTGGTTATGGAATTTTGCTGGCTATGCTGCATCGCCGTCGTAGGGTGGAGAAGAGTGTGAAAGATTTGATAGCCTCCTCCAAGACTCCGGCATTCCTTAAGGCTCCGCTTGAGGCATGGCTGAATAGCAAAGACGATGCGGAGGCCTCTGAGGCCACAGCCGAACAGTTGGTGGCGATGCTGGCTCCGATGGCAAAGGAGAATGCTGACTTGAAGTCGCTTATCGAGCAGAAAGATATGCTTGCATCGAAGACAGTGTGGGCTATCGGTGGCGACGGTTGGGCCTACGATATCGGTTTTGCAGGTCTGGATCATGTTCTTGCGTCGGGCGAACCCATCAAGATACTTGTGATGGATACGGAGTGCTATTCCAACACCGGAGGGCAACTCTCGAAAGCTACTCCACGAGCAGCGGTTGCAAAGTATGCTCCTGATGGAAAGTCGACTCCTAAGAAGAATTTGGGTCGGATGATGATGACGTATGGGAATGTCTACGTGGCATCGATTGCCCTGGGAGCCAACTATCAGCAGGCCATTGATGCGCTGACGGAAGCTGAACGCTATCCCGGACCCGCAATCGTGATAGCATATTGTCCGTGCTTGAATCATGGCATCCGTCCGGGTCTTGGCCATTCTATTGTGGAGGAGCGACGCGCCGTAGAAGCCGGTTATTGGCCTCTGTATCGCTTCAATCCTGCAAATGAGGAATCTCCTTTGACGATTGACAGTTATATACCAGGACCGGACAACAGTGGGCACAATGGGTCGTCGCCGCTCACTACCTCGCCGGCTTATCCGGGAGGTCCGGAACCTCTTGAAGATGTACATGGTTATATCATCGGCGACGACCGTTATATGGACCTCCAGATGGTAGATCCGCACCGAGCCGATATCCTTCGACCGCTCCTCCAGGAAGACTGTAATCTTGAAAATGAAGCCTTGAACAAGCTAAGCAAATGACCTGGTAGCTTTCCCACTTTCGCTTCCGAAAGTGGGAAAGCTACCTATGAATCTCCAAAATCTACTATCATCGTTCCCACGGCGCCGATTCCGGTCCAGAAGGGGTAGGCGGTACCGAGCCTTTCATTTTGCCGAGACAAAATGCAAAGCTTCTTCCCAGTCAGCAAAAATCGAAGTAGGCAGCCACATGGTTGCCTACTCCGATTTTTGGGTTTTTGTGAGGCGGGGGGCCTCACGGATTATTTCTGAGCGGGGACGGGGAACTTGGAGAAGAGGACTTGGACGGCTTTGGTGATGCCGGAGAGGGTCTGGAGTTGACTGTCGCCGTTGTCGAGGATTGTGGCCACGGAGGCAGTGTAAACCGGTTTCTCGTCAGCTATGTCTACAAGATCCATTGTCAGAACGCCTTCCTTATAAATTGACGGTACCCATTGAGTGTAAGTGGTGGTTTGTGGCCAATAGTAAGGACGCGGGTAAATGAAGACGGGGACTACGCCGTTGTGTACTGGACCAGGGCCCGGAGGCATACCAGGACCACCAGGACGTGGCAATGGAGGTGCGGGCAGTGGTGGGGGCGGCGGTACGGACGGCCCGGTTTGAATGGTCTGAGTGTAGGGTACATTCACAAGATCTTTTTTAACGGTCAGTCCGATATTGACCAGAAGTTTCGAGTTCGGGTCTTCCGAAAAGCCGTGTTCCACCATCTGCTCCCTGATGGCTGCGGCGATATTATAGTATGATACCATTGACATGCCGGGTGGCAGATCGCCATCGTTTGGCGTCACCATACGGAATGTATGGAAGGAGCTGAGGTTGGCTCCCACGTAAGATTCGCTGTTGATGAGGGAATAGGAGGAGCATCCCGTCAACGCAACTAAGAAAGCTGCTAAAGCGAAGAATAGTCCGAAGGTCTTTTTCATAGTTCTGTTTTTGAGAATTTGTTGATGATTTGGAATTAGAACAAAATGAGAGGTTTGATAGTTCAAGAGGTCGGTAACAAGCATGCATGCTTGTTACCGACCTCTTGTGGTTGAGGGTTTGTCGGTTTTATATACGCGTTTTTGAAGTTAGTTCAGAGGCGCGTTGACGCACCGAGACGGTGCTTCGGTGGGGAGGCGCGAGGGCGCGCCTCTTCCCAGTCAGTTTTTGAGGGCGGAGAGGGCGGCTTTGATGGCGGCGATCTTGTCGAGGGCGTCGCTCTCTTTCTTGCGCTCGAGGGCTACTACGGCTTCGGGCGCGTTGGCTACGAATTTCTCGTTGGAGAGCTTTTTGCGCACGCCGTTGAGGAATTTCTCGCGGGCCTCAAGGTCGGCTTCGAGCTTCTTGATCTCTTCCTCTACGTTGATGTTGGCCGTGACGGGGATGGCGTATTCGGTGGAGCCTACGATGAAGCTTACGGCAGCGGCCGGTTTTTCGCTTACTTCGAGGATAGAGGAGAGGTTGCCCATCTTCACGAGAATGCTGTCGAGGTAGGGATCGTGCTGACCCTGGCCGTCGGCAGAGGTGAGGATGAGGAGCTCCAGAGGATCGCGCTGCGGAATCTGTTTGCTCTTGCGCACGGTGCGTATGCCGGCCACAACGTCTTTGAGATGGTCGAAGCGTGCGATGATCTTCTCGTCGTAACCCTCGGCTTTGGGAAGCTGTGCCACCATGATGCTCTCGCCCTCTTTGCGATCATAGAGATGCTGCCAGAGCTCCTCGGTGATGAAGGGCATGAAGGGGTGGAGCAGACGGAGGAGCGTGTCGAAGAAGTGGCGCGTAGCCTCGTAGGTAGCCTTATCCATCGGCTGACCGTAAGCAGGCTTGACAACCTCAAGATACCAGGAAGAGAACTCGTCCCAGAAGAGTTTGTATACGGCCATAAGAGCCTCAGAGATACGGAATTTGCTCATGAGGTCGTCTACCTCGATGAGGGTGCGGTCCATCTCCGCCTGGAACCATTCGATGCCTCTTTTGGCAGCTTCGGGCTGGGGTAGATTGTCGTCGACCTGCCAGCCTTTCACAAGACGGAAGGCGTTCCAGATCTTGTTGCAGAAGTTGCGGCCCTGCTCGCAGAGAGAGTCGTCGTACATGATATCGTGACCGGCGGGAGCGGCCAGCATGATGCCCATGCGCACACCGTCGGCACCGAATTTCTCGATCAGTTCAAGAGGGTCGGGAGAGTTGCCGAGCGATTTCGACATCTTGCGGCCGAGTTTGTCGCGCACGATACCGGTGAAGTAGACGTTGCTGAACGGTTTGTCGTTGCAGAAAGCGTAGCCAGCGATGATCATACGTGCCACCCAGAAGAAGATGATATCGGGAGCCGTAACAAGGTCGGTGGTGGGGTAATAGTATTTAAACTCCTCGTTATCAGGTTCGAGAATGCCGTTGAAGAGAGAGATAGGCCAGAGCCATGACGAGAACCAGGTGTCGAGGCAATCGGGGTCGCGGCGCAGGTCGGCGAGAGTGAGCTCCGGATTGCCGGATGTTTCGATAGCCTTGAGCAGAGCCTCCTCTTCGGTTTCGGCCACAACGTAGCCTCCCGTGGGGAGATACCATGCGGGAATCTGATGTCCCCACCAGAGCTGACGCGAGATGCACCAGTCTTTGATGTTGGTCATCCAATAGCTGTAAGTGTTCTTATACTTTGCGGGCACGAACTTGATGTTGTCGCTCATCACGGCCTCAAGCGCGGGCACGGCGAGATCGTGCATCTTCACGAACCACTGCATCGAGAGCTTCGGCTCGATCACGGCGTCGGTGCGCTCCGAATGGCCCACCTTATTTACATAGTCTTCCGTCTTCTCAACGAGTCCGGCCTTGTCAAGGTCGATCATAATCTGCTTGCGCACATCGAAGCGGTCCATGCCAACGTACATACCGCCAGCTTCGGCGATCGTGCCGTTGTCGTTGAAAATGTCGATGCTTTCGAGGCCGTACTTGTCGCCCAGCATATAGTCGTTGACGTCGTGAGCCGGAGTCACTTTCAGACAGCCTGTGCCGAAATCCATCTCCACATAATCGTCCATGATGATGGGCACGGAGCGGCCTACCATAGGCACGATGACGCGCTTGCCCTTGAGCCAGGTGTAACGCTCGTCGTTGGGATTGACGCAAACGGCTGTATCGCCGAGGATAGTCTCGGGACGCGTAGTGGCCACAACGATATACTTACCGTCTTCACCCTCAACCATATAGCGGAGATAATAGAGCTTGCTCTGCTCCTCCTTGTAGATCACCTCCTCATCAGAGAGGGCAGTGAGGGCTTTGGGATCCCAGTTTACCATACGCACGCCGCGATAGATGAGGCCGCGGTTGTAGAGGTCGCAGAATACGCGCATCACGCTCTTGGAGCGGATCTCGTCCATAGTGAAAGCGGTGCGAGCCCAGTCGCAAGAAGCGCCGAGTTTGCGGAGCTGCTCAAGGATTATTCCGCCATATTTGTGGGTCCAGTCCCAGGCGTGGTTGAGGAATTCCTCGCGAGAGAGGTCGGTTTTCTTGATACCCTCCTGAGCGAGTTTAGCCACGACTTTGGCTTCGGTAGAGATAGCGGCATGGTCGGTGCCAGGGACCCAGAGAGCGTTTTTACCCTGCATACGGGCGCGGCGCACGAGAATATCCTGGATAGTATTGTTGAGCATGTGGCCCATATGGAGCACGCCCGTTACGTTAGGCGGCGGGATAACGATACAGAACGGTTGGCGATTGTCGGGCTCTGAGTGGAACAGACCGTGCTCCATCCAGTAGGCATACCATTTGTCTTCAACCTCAGATGGGTTGTATTTGGTGGCTAATTCGCTCATTACAAGAGTCAGTTTAAAATTGGTTATAATTTGGTGCAAAATTACGAAATTTTCCTAACGTGTGCAATATTTCAGAGGCTGAGAGGGTTTTTCAAACAGAAATGTAGCTCCTGTTTGTGTAAATGGCGGGTAATTGCTACTTTTGCAGGGAAATTTAGCAACGGATAAATGAGAAAAGAGATATATCGTCTGGGCGCGACGCTTTTGGCAGCCGCGGCCCTGCTTCCGATGTGGGGTGAGAGCCATCCGAAAAGGGAGTTCAGGGGGGCGTGGCTGCATGTGATCGGCCAGACACAATGGCAGAACAAGACAACCGAACAGGCCAAAGCCTATATCGACGACCAATTTCAGAAGCTTCAGGATGCCGGCTGCAACGCCGTGATCTTTCAGGTGCGCCCTACGGCCGACGCTATGTATAAGTCGGAAATTGAGCCGTGGACGTCATGGCTCACAGGCAAACGCGGCAAGGCTCCGTCGCCCGAATGGGATCCTATGGAATACGCCATCGAACAGGCCCACAGCCGGGGTATGGAATTTCATGCGTGGCTCAATCCTTACCGCGTGACGTCGAACCCTAAAGAGATTCTGCCGGCCTCCCACATGGCCAAAAAGGAGCCCCATCGCTTCGTGAAATTCAACGGCCAGACCTTCTTCGACCCCGCTTTCAAAGAGAACCGCGACTATATCTGCGAGGTGGTGAGAGATATCGTAAGTCGCTATGACGTAGACGCTATCCATATCGACGACTACTTCTATCCTTACCCGGCCAACGGCAAGAAATTCAACGGCGACGATGCCAGCTATTGGAAATTCGGCAACGGCATGGATCGCAACGCCTGGCGCCGCAACAATGTCGACCTCCTCATAGAGCAGCTCTATACCACGATTAAATCGGAGAAGCCGTGGGTGCGCTTCGGTGTCAGTCCGTTCGGCATCTGGCGTAACAAGAAGAGCGATCCGCGCGGCAGCGAGAGTTCGGGTCTTCAGAATTACGACGACCTCTACGCCGACGTGCTCCTCTGGGTGAAGAACGGATGGGTAGACTACATCGCGCCGCAGCTTTACTGGACCCTCGACATGAAGGCAGCCCCGAGCCGTCACCTGGCCAAATGGTGGAACGACAATTCCGAAGGGGTAGACCTCTACATCGGCCAGGACGTGCAGCGCACAATGACCAACCCCGACCATAAGACAGGCGACCGCAACGAACTCGCCACGAAAGTGAAGCTTTCGCGCGAGCTGCCCAATGTGAAAGGCAACGTGTGGTGGCACGGCTATTGGGTGACGGAGAATCTACGAGGCGTGGCCGATTCGCTTGCCATGCGCCATCAGTCGACAATCGCGTTGCCGCCAGCATACGGAGATAAGAAGCTCGCGCCCGACCCTGTGAGCAACCTGCGCATAGAGAAAGATGGCGACGAGGCCTACATAACCTGGACGCGTCCGGCGGCTGGGAAATTTGAGACCGAGACCGATGCCATACGCTACGTAGTGTATCAATTCTATCCCACGGAGAGGGTAGATCTCGACAACTCAGAGGCGATAATCGCGCTCACGCCCGACAACCGCGTGTCGGTAAGTCGCGACGATATCAGAGGCTGCGAAATCGTGGTGACATCGCTCGACCGCATGAATCGAGAAAGCCGTCCGGTAACTATAAAAGCCAACTGACTATGAGTTATTCACCCGAGATAAAAGAGCTGCTCGATATCGAGGCAGCCCGCATCAACAATCCCGATTTTATCGACAAAGATCCGGTGCAATTTCCGCGTCGGTTTGAGAAGCTTCAGGATATCGAAATCGCCGGATTGCTGTCGGCGATAATCGCGTGGGGCAACCGCAAGATGATATGCCGCGACGCCGAGCGCATGCTCACGCTGATGGACAATGAGCCCTATGCCTACGTGATGGATGAGGGTTACGAAGACCTCAACCCCGACATGAACCTGCACCGCACATTTTTCGGCCGACACTTCCAATATTTCTTGCGAGGGATGCACCGTATCTATAAAGACTACGGGAGTCTCGACGCATTTTCTTCGACTATACGTGCCGGAGAAGATGGGGCCCCGGCGTGGAAGCTCGTAGGGGAGATGCAGAAGATAATGAGCGACGTCAACGGCGGAGCGACATGCAGCCAATGCCTCCCTGTGAATCTCGATCAGACAGCTTTGAAGCGCATCAACATGGCTCTGCGATGGTTTGTGAGAGACGACGGAATCGTGGATATGGGAGTGTGGAAATCTATTCCGAAGAGCAAGCTTTTCATACCGCTCGACGTGCACGTAGGGAATGTGTCGCGCGACCTCGGACTGTTGTCGCGCAAGGCCAACGACCGAAAGAGTGTGGAGCAACTCACGGGTGTGTTGCGGGAGATGCGGCCCGACGATCCATGTATATACGATTATGCGTTGTTCGGGATAGGAGTAACAGCCAAAGAGAAAGAGAAATAATATGGAATACGACATATTCAGCCGCTCACGTCTGTTGCTGGGCGAAGAGGGGATGCGGCGGCTCGGAGAGCTGCGAGGGATTGTGTTTGGAGTAGGTGGTGTAGGGTCATGGTGTGCCGAGGCATTGGTGCGCACAGGGTTGAAGCACCTCACGATTGTAGACAGCGACCGTGTGGCTCCGAGCAATATCAACCGCCAACTGATGGCTACCGTAAACACCGTCGGCGAGGTGAAAGTAGACGCTCTTAAGCGGCATCTACTCGAGGTGAATCCGGAGGCGCAGATCGATGCACGAGCCGAACTCTTCACGGAGGAGACTGCCGACTCATTCGACCTTGCCAGCTACGATTTCATCGTGGACGCCATCGACTCGCTCAAGCATAAGGCACTTCTCATCGACATGGCCACGCGCACGCGCAGCTACTTTGTATCGTCGATGGGAGCGGCTTTGAAGATGGACCCGACGCGTATCAAAGTGGCTGAATTTCGCAGTGTGAAGGGTTGCCCGTTGGCTCGTGCGTTGCGCGACCGTTTCAAGCGCATGGGGCATTGGCCGGCGCGTAAATTCAAATGCGTGTATAGCGACGAACTCCTCTCCAACCGGCTGACGCCTGCGGCTGAAGAGGAGCGTAAAGGGGATTCGGTAAAGGCCGCGACCAACGGTTCGCTTATGCACATCACGGCCATCTTTGGCCTGACCCTCGCCGGGCTAATTCTGCGGCACTTTGACGAG
>CAZGJH010000081.1:2089-11102 GCA_964525735.1 uncultured Sangeribacter sp. | reverse complement strand
AAGGGATGATGATTGGAGGCCGTGAAAAGAGCCGTCATAAAGGGCTGCGGCATCTCGGTCATCTCCAGGGCAAACCATTCGAGGAAGGGCTCGTCCCAAATGGCCCAGTAGCCGTCGAAATCCTTCTCGCCACCGAAGCGCGGGTCTTTGTAGAAGTCTTCGCGACCGAAGTATTGGTCGAACCCAATCGAGCGCGCGAATCCGTCGAAGCCCATGCTGCCCGTGCGTGCCCCATGGAAGAAAGCCGACGAATAGCCCATCTCCTTCAACGTGCCCGGAATGCCTTTCAACTTGTTGACAGCCTGAGGCGTAACGATAAAGGGACGCACGAAACTCGGTATGCTGGCCAAGATGCTTGGCATGGCGTCGATGCTCTTCTGCCCATTGTCGTAGGAGAAACGCCACCACGCGCAATGCTGAAGCAGAGAGTCGGTGAAGGGGGTGAAACCCTTCTCGGTCGTGCCGAGTATATCCTCGTTCATCGCGCCGATATACTCGCGTCCGAAGCTCTCTATGATGATGACGCATAGATTCTTACGTCGCGTCACAATAGAATCTGCGGGGAGATGCACCGGGGTGAAGATGCGGTCGAGCTCCGTCTTGTCGGCGTAATATTGCGGGTCGGAGAAAGGCACGTTGCCGATAGAGCGGATCATCGTGAAGGGTGTGTTGAGCACGAGAGCCGTCTCCACGGGTCGCTCCGTGTGAGCGTTGGCGTTGGAGATGGCTATGGGGCGGATGTCGCGATGCCGCCAGCCGCCAATCGGAGCCGTTGCGATGAGCACCACGCCGGCCGCGAGAGCGAGCCAGCCTGCGCCTTTGCGCCCCTTCTCGCCACGTGCCGTGAGCAATCGCCAGGCAATGTAGAGCAGCGGGAAGGCGGCGATGTAATTATACCAGTGATTGATGAGGCCGCCGCGTATACCGGCCACGACCGTCAACCCCGCCACAGCCAACGATAGCACCGAAAGGAGATAGTAGCGTGGCAGTGACTGACGCTTCATATCCATCGCGGGAGAGATGTAGAGCTTCCACATACCCCAGATCAGCACGGCCGCGAAGATCACCAAATACCAATGCCTGAGCAACTCCACGCCGATAATCTTGCCGAAATTATTCTCGGTGCCGAATTCGCCAAACACGCTCCACGCCGTGCGCTTCAGCGTATAGCTGAAATAGACCGAATCGGCGATATTGGCGATGAGCATCAGCGAGTTGACCACGATGAAGAGCCACTTGCAGAAGCAATACCAGCCGCGCCTCTCTTTCAGATGAAGCGGGAAGAGCATCAGGAGCACGTAGAGCGCGTTGGTGTAGAATATGCCCGGGGTGTCGAAGATGAGTCCGGCCCTGAGCAGGCTCCAGAGTCGCCCGTCGTGCACACTCTGAGCGAAGTAGCTCCAGTTTTCCAGGAGATACTCCACTCTCGTCAGCGAATAAGCTACGTATAAAATTATGATGTTGGCCGCGACGGCCATCAGCGGCGACATCACCGACCGCTCAAGGCTCCAATTCTTCATTTGTAACGATTATATCAATGCAAAATCATGCACAATTATCACTATGAATCAGCATTATGAATCAGCACAGTGAATTATGCATTATGAATTTCAAAGTTCGTAATTCTCCTCCCACCACGTGGGGTCATCCTTCAGATAGCGGGCAAACCACGCATAAATGGCATCCTGCCACTTGCGACGCTTGTCATAGTCCATAATATGGTGGTCCTGGTCGGTCACAGCTACGAAAGCCGTCGGCTTGCCGAGCAATTTGAGGGCCGTGAACATCTGGATGCTCTCCCCTACCGGCACATTCACGTCCTTGTCGCCGTGCAGGAAGAGAATCGGCGTGTTCACCTTGTCGGCGCGATAGAGCGGACTTTGCTTCACGTAGAGGTCGGGATCGCTCCAAGGATACTTGTCGCCCATCGAAACCTCGCTGTAGGAGTAGCCCCAATAACCCTCGCCCCAATAGCTCGTGTGGTCGCTGATACCGGCGTGAGAGATGGCAGCCGCGAAAATGTCGGTGACGGTCTGCAAATACTGCGTCATAAAGCCGCCGTAGGAGGCACCGATACAGCCGATCTTATCCTTGTCTACATAAGGATGCTCCTCGCAGAAGCGCTTCGTGCCCTCGATGATATCCTGAGCCACACCCTCGCCGGCCGTGGCTACGTGGCGCGACGAGAATTCCTGTCCGAAGCCCGTGGCGCCGCTCGGTTCGATGACGTAGACCACATACCCCTGCGACGCATAAGCGTGGTGGGGATAGCGGGTCTCGAAATTACGCGACGTCGGGCTGCAACCGCCGTAGTAGTTCACGATCATCGGATACTTCTTCGAGGGGTCGAAATCGGCTGGGAGATAGAAGCGGCCGCAGATGGTGTCGCCGCGCGAATTTACGAAATCCCACGCCTCGCAACGGCCTAATTGCACGCCGGCGAGCTGCTCGGCCTTCGGAGTCTCCAGGCGGGTAGAGCGAAGGGTCTTCGTGTCGAGCGTATATAGCGACTGTGGCGCGCTCGCGCTCTCGCCATACCATGCGGCTGTGCGGCCAGAGTCGGCGAGCGAGAAACGCCCTGCCAGCTCCTCGGGGAGCGGTATGGCGGTGATCTTGCCGTTGTCGGGGTTGATGCGGAACATACCCACGCGGTCGCGGTCTTCAGCCAAGAGATAGATCATACCGTCGGCCTGGCTCCACTGGACGTCGGTGACGTTGGGGTTGAAGTCGCGCGTCAGCGGTGTCACGGCCTTGCTTGCGCGGTCGATGAGATAGAGCTGGGTATCGATCATGCTCGGTATGCGCCCCTCGGGCAGATTCTTGCCGATGCCGCCGAGAGCTTCCGGCGAACCGGTCACGGCCACGCGCTTGCCGTCGGGCGAGAAGAAGCCTCCGGTTATGAAGCCGTCGGCCGCTACGAGCGTGTCGGCCTGCATCGTCGTGAGGTCGAGCGTCAGCAGCGTGTAGAGGGTCGTGGGGCGCTTCTCCAGGCGGCGTTCGGCCACGCTCAGAAGCAGCTCACGCGAGTCGGGGGAGATATCCTCCAGGCTCACCTTATGATTGCCGAAGAGTATGGGCGAGGCGACACCGGTAGAGAGGTCGAGCAACGAATACCGCACCTGGTTGCGCCAGCCTGGCTGACGGTCGTCGGGCTCGATCACCTGATAGATTGCGGGATCCTCCTTCTTCCCCTCCTCCCAATAGGAGAGAATCGCGCTCTGCTCGTCGGGGGTAAACGTCACGTAGGCCTGATCCGACACGAGCGGAATCACGACCTCCTCGGCTCCTGTGGCTGCATCTACGGCTACGATCTCCGTGCCCTCGATGGCGGGGCGACGGAAATAGTAGCGCGCGCCTTTCGGCATCCAAGCCAAACCACCCGCTTTCTCCGCTACGGTCTTGCCGTCGGCAAGGGAGATGATCTTGCTGGTGTAGGTGGTGTTGCCGCCACGCGCTGTGGTAGAGTAGTTGGTGATGAGGTATTTACCGTCGGGGGAGATGGAGGTGCCGGTGATGCGGGTGCCGTGGAGCACGTCGTCGAGCGTGTAGCCGCGTTTGGCGCCCTGCGTGGCGAGCGAGAACTCCGCCTTGCCGGTATTCTTGAGAGTCACGGCCACGGAGTCGGGGTTGGCTGCCTCACGCGAGGCGTAGCGGATTGTGAGGTTGTGCTCGCCGGGGGTTAGACGCAGCGTGTTGCCGTCGGTCTTGAGTCCGTCGAGGTAGAGGGTGTAATTGGTGATACCGGTCACCTCGGCTTCCGGTTTGGCGAAGAGTGAGTTGCTGAAGTCAAAGCTCAGCATACGCACGGCGGGGCCGTCGGCTGTTTTGGCCTTTTTGGGCTGGCGACGGTCGAGCCGTATCGCCTTCGGGGCCTTGTCGAGGTTTTTCTCGTCGAAGGTTTTGCCGTCGATGCCGGTGGAGTCGGTCATGAAGGGGAGGCGCAGCGGATACGGACCGAATTCAGCGAATTCGGTCACAGTGAAATCATCGGCCGCCATATTCGCTGTGGTTGCTCCGGCCGCCAACAGCGCAGCCAATGTAAATATATTAGTGAATTTCATGATTTCAATTTAGGACAAATGTTTTTTTGCTTTTAGAATGTTTTTGCTTTTGATGGCTCCGCTACATGCCAAAGGCATGTCCCTACGTTGCTTTGGTATAGCCAATTATGAATTAAGAATTATGCATTATGCATTTTTACACAGAGACTTCGCCTTTGATGGCAGGATGCGGGTCATAGCCTTCGAGCTTGAAATCTTCGTATTTGAAATCGAAGATGTCTTTCACGTCGGGATTGATGCGCATCACTGGGAGCTCACGCGGCTCACGCGCCAGCTGCGTCTTCACCTGCTCAAGATGGTTGAGATAGATGTGGGCGTCGCCGAGCGTGTGGATAAACTCTCCCGGTTCAAGGCCGCATACCTGCGCCACCATCATCGTGAGCAGCGCATAACTGGCTATGTTGAAGGGCACTCCCAAGAAGCAGTCGCCGCTGCGCTGATAGAGCTGCAGCGAGAGCTTCCCCTCGCTCACGTAGAACTGGAAGAGGCTGTGGCAGGGGGGAAGATTCATGTTGTCGAGGTCGGCCACATTCCAGCTGCTCACGATAATACGGCGCGAGTCGGGGTTCTCCTTGATAGTCTTGACGGCCTCCGAGATCTGGTCGATGAAGTTGCCGTCGTAGCCGGGCCAGCTGCGCCATTGGTAGCCGTAGATATGGCCCAAGTCGCCGTCGGGGTCGGCCCATTCATTCCAGATGCGGACGCCGTGCTCCTGGAGGTAGTGCACGTTGGTGTCGCCGGCCAAGAACCAGAGCAGCTCGTAGATAATGCTCTTGAGGTGCACCTTCTTGGTCGTGACCAACGGGAAGCCTTTCGAGAGGTCGAAGCGCATCTGGTAGCCGAAAGTCGAGATTGTTCCGGTGCCGGTGCGGTCGGCCTTGACGTGTCCGTTGTCAAGGATATGTTGCAATAAATTGAGATATTCTTTCATCTTGCGGTTTGTTTGCGGAAGAGGGGTGTCGCGGGTCGGTTGCGGTTGGCCTGGAAACGGATTGCGTCGTTTGGGCATACGCCGAGGCAGTCGAAGCAGCGCACGCAACGCGAATTGTCGACGTATCGGCCGGCTACCTTCACGCAGTTAGACTTGCACACCTCCTCACATTTCATACAGTTGATGCATCGGTCGGGGTCGATCTCGATGTGATATAGTGTGAAATTATGGAAGCTGCCGAGGGCCGTGCCTACGGGGCAGATCGTAGTGCAGAAGCCCCTCCCCGTAAACACGACGCATACGATTATCAGCAAGAGCGACACCACTCCGGAGGCTATGCCCGCTGCCACTCCCACACCGAGAGTGGCCCACGTGGTGGAGAGGTCGGCCGGATTTGCCACGGAGCAGATGTTGCGCATGATGTTCCAGGGCTCTATCCAGTAGCTCACGGCCGCCACACCCAATATCAAGGCTATGATGTAGATAAGCAGGATATGCCAGCGCACCTGGCGTGCAGGGCGGTAGGAATGAGGGCGGAGTCGTCGCAGGCGAGGCACACGCTCGCACACCCAGATCACGGCATCCTGAAGCGTGCCTATGGGGCACACCGTTGAGCAATATACCCTGCCCAAAAGAAAGGAGATGACAATCCATACGATTGTCATCCCCATAGTTGTGGCAAGCATGGAGGGGACGATCTGCACACGCGCTGTGGCCTTGGCCAGCGGGTTGGTGGTAAGGTCGAGGCCAAGATAAGCCACGGCTGCCAGAAAAAAGACAACCGAAAGGATTATCCTGATGGTGCGCAGACCCTTCATATGCTATTCCATAAAATCGTTGTATGAGTATTACTTAGCGTTTTTTCTGCTGCTGTTTCTGCTGCTCGCGGAGCATGGCCTGCTGCTGACGCTGCATCTCTTCGAGGCGCGCCATGAAACCGCTCTTCTTGCGGGGCTTCTTGGCGTTTTCGGCCATGGCTTTGCGCACGTCTTCCTCCTTCACGATGAAGCGGAAAGCATACGTCTGGGCGATGGTGATGAGCAGCGAGAGGAAATAGTAGTACGACAGACCGGCCGCGTAGTTGTTGAAGAAGATCATGAAGAAGACGGGCATCAGATACATCATCCATTTCATGCCGGGCATCTGTCCGCCGCCCGAAGTCTGCATGTTGATGCGGGTGTATATGATGTTGGTCACTGTCATGAGCAGACAGAAGAGAGAGATGTGATTGCCGAAATATTCAGTCACGAGCGGGATGTTGCCGCTCCAGGATATGATTGCGTCGGGGGCGGCAAGGTTCTTGGCCCAGAGGAAGCTCTCGCCTCTCAGCTCGATTGCCGAGGGGAAGAAAGAGAACATGGCCACGAGGATAGGCATCTGGAGCAGCAATGGCAGACAGCCCGACATCGGGTTGGCTCCGGCCTTGCTGTAGAGGGCCATCGTCTTCTGCTGTCGCACCATAGCGTTTTCCTGACCGGGATATTTGTCGTTGATCGCCTTGATTTCGGGGGCGAGCACACGCATCTTGGCCTGGTTCTTGAGGCTCTTGTAGGTGAGCGGGAAGAGCACGAGCTTGATGAGGATGGTCATGATCAGGATGATGATGCCATAGTTGGAGATGAAGGAGCCCAAGAAGGTGAAGAGCGGGATGATGATTCCGGTGTTGATCCAGCGGAAGATAGGCCAGCCGAGGGGGATGAGCTTTGTAAACTTCATGTTCTCGTCGGCCACGGTGTGCTTGTCGAGCTTCGAGAGGAGCGGGTAAAGGTTGGGGCCGATGAAGAGGGAGAACTGTGCGGGTGTCTCCACGTTCCAGTCGTAATCGTTCACCACGGCCTGCGTGCTGAAGCTCTTCAGGAGCCAGGGGTCGTTTTTGAGCACCTTGCTCTGGAAGTCGGCCGTGTTGAAGGGACGCTCGGCGATGAGAATCGATGAGAAGAACTGGTTTTTGAAGCCGATCCAGCGAATCTTTGCCTTACGGTCTTCAGAATCGTTTTTGTTTTCGGAGAGATTCTCCACAGATCCGCCGGCAAATTTGTAATAGAGGGCCGAGTTGCGCTCCTCAAACATTTTTCCTTTCTCCTGGCGGATAAGGTCCTGGTGCCAGTCTATCTCGAAGTTGCGGTTGTTGCTTTCGACGATTCCGGCAAGGTTTTTCTGCACCACTCTGATTCCCACCATATAGCTGTCGCCCTTCGGCAGGGTGTATTCGAGGCCCCAGAAAGCGCCGTTGGCGAGGGGCAGAGCCATCAAGACGGTGGTGTCGTTTGGCATCGAGGCTGTGAAGTAGAGGTCGGCCGTGCTCACGGGGTTGGGTAGCGGCAGCTGGAAATCAAACGAGTTTGTTTCCTTGTCGAAGATCACTACCTTCTCCTTGCGCTTGGCGCTCTCGTCGGGGGTATACTCCGTGTCATATTTCTTGAGTTCGGCGCGAGTTATAGAGCCCGACTTCGCGTTGAGCGTCAGGGCGATCACGTCGTTTTCGAGATGCAGCGTAGAGTCGTTGCCGGAGAGGAAACGGGCGAATTTGCCGTAACGGCCCATGGCTGTTGAGAGGTTGCGCACGATTTCGAGAGCCTTGCGTTGCTCGGCGATGCTCATTTTGGTGAGGTCGGCGCGAGTGATGTCGTTCCAGTTGAGCATTTTGCCGTCGACGGTGACAGTGCCCGAGAGTGAGTCGCCCTTGAGGGTGAGCGAAACGGGCCCCTCGTTGAGACGAGTGGCGTGGATGCCGTCGGGGAGGAGGACGGTTTCGCCGTTGGCGATGATGTTCTTCACGAGCCATTCACGCTCGTTGAGCGTGAGGGAGTCGGAAGTTGTTTTGGCCGGCGTCGTGTCGGCCACATTCTCGATGTCGTCGGCATCGGCTGCGGGGGCTTTTCGCGGCGATAGCCAGTTGAAACAGAATAGCACTGCTATAATGAGCAGCATTCCGATGATGGTGTTCTTATCCATTGTCAGTTGTTGTTCTTGTCGAAAACCGTTGTCGTTTCTACCTTATAAATAGACTGAACTGCAAAATTAATCAATTCTTGCGACATAAGCCCTATTTCGGCTCCAAAATTTCCTTTTCGGGAGGCTGCATGGTGTATACGAGGTCTCTGAGCTCGGCGGCGAGCTCCTTGGGCGTCTTCCCCGAATCGCGCAGCGCCTGCCAGCTCACGGGCTCGCCGAAGATGATGCGGAAGCGGCTTCCGCGCGCCTTGCACACCTCCCCCGGGAGCAAGGCCTGCTCCAGGTTTACCTTGATGCCCAATTTCTTGCGCCACTGGGCCGTAGAGTAGAAACGCTTGGTGTTGAGGGCCTCGAAACGCACGGGCACGATGTCGCGCTCGTATTCTATGGCCTTGGCCACGAATGCCTTCTGCCATTCGAGGTCGGAGATGGAGCCGTCGGCATGGCGGCGCGATACGAGTCCGGCCGGGAATTGCAGTATCTGCATCTCCGAGGCCATAGCTTCGTTGATAGCCTTTGCGGCCGTGCGACCCTGGCTTCCGTATTTGTTGATGGGGAGGAAGACGTCGCGCAGGGGCTCCACGTTCATGAGCATGTCGTTTACGAGGAAGCGCACGCCGTTGTCGCCGTAGCGTTCGCCGAGCACGGCTATGAGGGCTATGCCGTCGAGTCCGCCGAGCGGATGGTTGGAGGCAAACATCAGGCGTTTCGAGGGGAGGGAGTCGAGCCCCAGCACCTCCACCGAGATGTCGAGATATTCGAGTATGCGGCGCGAGAATGCGGAGCCTCGGGCGGGGTAAGCCATGCGGAGCATATCGTTTAGCTCATCTTGGTGAATCACCTTCTCCAGGCCGCTGATGAGCACGCCGGGTATAAAACGACCGATTCTGCGGGGCACGCGCTCCCGCAGAATCGTATGTAGATTGATTTCCAATGGTCCCATCGGTCAGTTTGAATCTGTATCTATGCGGTTTGTGTTGTCAATAAGGGTTTTATCCGTTCACTTTATCCTCTTCGTCCCAGAACTCGTCTTCCCAATCCTCGTCGGTCATGTCGCTGAGGTCGG
>CAZGJH010000081.1:0-1989 GCA_964525735.1 uncultured Sangeribacter sp. | reverse complement strand
ATGGCGAGCACGCGGCTCTTGTCGGCCAGTTCGGGGTTGAATTCGCGCAGCTCCTTGAGCAGGATATTGTAGTCGCGTTTGATGTCGTCGCTGTCGGCCGGAATCAGGAATAGGAGCACGGCGTTGCGTTCGATGTGTCGCAGGAACCGGAGCCCCAGACCTTTACCCTCGCTTGCACCCTCGATGATGCCAGGGATGTCGGCCATTACAAACGACTTGTCGCCGCGATAGTTGACGATGCCCAAGCTGGGCTCCATCGTTGTGAAGGGATAGTCGCCGATCTTCGGTTTAGCGGCCGAGATGGCGGAGAGAAGTGTAGATTTTCCGGCGTTAGGGAATCCTACGAGTCCGACGTCGCCCAAGAGCTTGAGCTCGAGCACCACGGCCTTCTCGATGGCCGGCTGTCCGGGCTGCGCGTAGCGGGGCGCGCGGTTGGTAGATGTGGCGAAGTGCCAGTTGCCGAGGCCGCCTTTGCCGCCTCTGAGGAGCTTCACCTCCTCGCCGTCTTCCGTAATCTCACAGATGAAGGCTCCAGTTTCGGCGTCGAACACGGCTGTGCCCACGGGCACCTCTATGATACGGTCTTCACCATCCTTGCCGAACGAGCGTCCTGCGCCGCCGCTCTCGCCATCGGTGGCGAATACGTGGCGCTGATAACGCAGCGGCAAGAGAGTCCACATATGTCGGTTTCCGCGCAGGATAATGTGTCCACCGCGCCCACCGTCACCACCGTCGGGACCCCCTTTGGGGACGTATTTAGCTCTATGGAAATGACGGCTTCCCGCACCGCCCTTTCCCGAGCGGCAGAGAATCTTTACATAGTCTATGAAATTTGATTCTGCCATAGTCACCTTGATTTTAGTTATGTCTGGTCTGTAGCCGCCTTGAGGCTCAGGAGGTTATTTCATCACCGCAGCGCGGCGTTCCATCAGTTCGTTGGCATATCGGTAGTCGTCGGGTGTACCGATGTCTATCCAAGTGCCTTCAAACGGGTAACACCCCACTTTCCCCCCGTCGCCGATGAGGGTGGAGATAAAGTCGGGAGCATCCATATATTCACCTTTCGCCAGCTTCTCGATAAGGCGGCGTTTCATAATATAAACGCCCCCGTTGGCGAAATAGTTGTAGGTAGGTTTCTCTTCGAGACTCTGCACGCGATTGTTCTTTATACGCATCACGGCGTAGGGGACGCTGACGGTGTATGGGACGCCTGCGATGGTGAGGTCGGCCTTGTGGCGCAGGTGGTGTAGGTAGAGGGCTTCGAAGTCGATTGTGGTGAGCAGGTCGGAGTTCATCAGGAGCACATGGTCGCTCTTGAGGCCTTCGATTAGGGAGAGGCTGCCGATGGTGCCGAGGCGTTTCGGCTCGCGCACGCACTCTACGGTAGCGAGGCCTTTTCGGTGGGAGAAATGCTTCTCGATCTTGTCGGCGAGGTAATTTGTGGTGACGAAGATGCGCTTCACGCCACACTGCTCCAGCTCGTCGATGTTGTAGTCGATAATCGGTTTGCCGCCCACGGGCAGGAGCGGTTTGGGGGTTTTGAGCGTGAGAGGACGGAGGCGCTCGCCGCGACCGCCGGCCATGAGCACGGCGTCGATCGGCAGGCGTGTTTTTACCGTCTTGAGGTCGATCACCTCGGCGATTTTCCCCTCCTTGAGCACTGGGAGGAGGCGGATGTTGCGACGTCGTCCCTCCGCCATGAGGGCGCAGAGGTCGTCGCCTGGACGGGCAGCGAGAAACTTCTTCTGCATGGCCTTGCTGACGGGGTCGCTGACGGCGACGCCACGGATTAGAGCGCGGCGGATGTCGCCATCGGTAACGGTTCCGGCGAGTCGGCCGTCGTCATCGATAGCGAAGAGTGTCATCGACTCTCCGGAGAGGTCGTTAAGTGCCTTAAGGGCCTCCTTCACCGAGGCCACCGTCTTTATCAAATGTCTCATAGAGTCCAAATTCAAAACTTAATCCCAAATCCCTCCGCTATCCTCACCG
>CAZGJH010000080.1:0-11680 GCA_964525735.1 uncultured Sangeribacter sp. | reverse complement strand
GCCTTGTCGGCCGATTCGGCCACAAGCACATTATAATCGGAGAAGGAATCGCGCAACAGTATGAGTATCTCGCGGTTATCATCCACTACCAACAGATTGCCGCGCACCTCTCCCCCGCTCTTCGCGGCTGACGTCACGGCCTCCGAAGAAGCCTCCGAAGCAGATGCAGAAGCCCTCTCCCCCTCAGCAGAAGAAGAGGGCAACGGCGCAGGCGCAACCGGTGCAACGGGAGCCGCCGGTGTAGCCTTCAACTTCGGCAACTCCACGATAAACTCCGCATATTTCCCCACCTCGCTCTCGATCGAAATCGAGCCCTGAAGCATATCCACCATGCTATGGCAGATGGCCAGCCCGAGTCCGTTGCGCGATGATAGCCCCTTCACGGCGTTCTCCTCCACATTATCGAGCACACTGTAGCGGTTGAAAATCTGGCGTTTACCTTCCTCGTCGATACCCTTGCCGGTGTTGTAGACGCTCAAGCGCAACTTCTCACCCTCCACGCGCACCGAAATCCGTATCGTGCCGCCCGTCGGGGTATACTTGAAAGCATTGGAAATCAGATTGGTAAGGGTCTTACGAAGGCACTCGAAATCGGTAACCCACATGATATCCGGCTCAACCTCGTCGATCAGCTCCACGCGGTTGCGGTCGGCCAATTCTGAAAACGACATGATGATGTCGGAGCAGAGCTGACTCACACCCACATCGGTCAGTTTCAGCCGCTTATGACCCGTCTCCATACGGCGGAAGTCAATCAGCTCCTGAATCAAAGTGTTAAGGCGCTCAGCATTCGAACGCACGAGTCCCACATATTTCTTTATATAATTGTCGGAGCCAGGGTAATCCAAAATACGCTCGCAGGGCCCGTAAATAAGCGTCAACGGCGTGCAGAATTCATGCGTGATGTTTGTGAAGAATTTCAACTTCTCCTCATACACCTCCTCCTTGTGCGTCCGCTCCAGCCGCTCCAAAGCCTCATGCTGCTTCTCGCGCTGACGGCGCATGTAATACCACACGCCAAACGCCACTAATCCTATCAACACCAGCCAATAAAATATCTTGGCCCACACCGAAAGATACCACGGCGCCCGCACCACGATGCGCAGCGTGTAGGGCGTGTTCTCCACCCCCGTCGCCCGGTTGAGACACTTCATCGTGAGCCTATACTTCCCGTAATGCATCCCGCTGAACGACACCGTCGGCGACGTGCCGTTGTTCACCCAATTCTTCCCGTCGAGCGTATAAGAATAGAGATAATTCTCGGCATCGATGAAGTCGGGAGCGGCCACGGTGATCGAGAAATGATTCTGGTTGGGAGCGAGCGTGAGCTGCTCCTGGTCGTGATGACGCGAAAGATACTCCCCCGCAGGCACATCTTCGCCTGACACTGAGAGAGATATGAGCGAGAGCCGTGGCTTGTACGGTTCGGGTGCCTGATAAGTCTGATGGCGGTTTACGAACGCCACGCCGTTGATGCCGCCGAAGATGATCGTGTTGCCAGTGTTGAACACCGCCCCGTCGCTGAACTCCGTCACCCCCAGCCCGTAATTCTCCCCGTAAGTGATACCCTTGTCGGTCTGCGGGTCGAAAAGCACCACCCCGTTGTTGGTCGACATCCAGATATTACCCTCGCTGTCGAGCATCATGTCGTGTATCGTGTTGTTGGCGAAGCCGTTGGCTATCCCGGCATACTGTGTCGTGCCTTCGTCCGTCACCTTCAGAAGCCCCTCCCCGGTGCCGAGCCAGAGTGTATCCTCGGTCTTGATGGCCGCGAATACGTCGTTGGCCGCGTTCGAGTCGAAATCTCCCTTGACGGCCACAGGCTGAAGCTTCCCGTCTTTCACCTGATACATCCCCTTCCCTCGGTTGCAGAAAAGCGGCTCCCCATCAGGCCCGACGGTCAACGCAAAGAACTGGTTTGAAGAGAAATGGCCATTATCCAGAGCGTAAATCTCAAGGTCGCGGATTACGGGCGCGCCGGGCGCGCCCCCGATCGTGGCCTTGGCCACACCGTCGCCCACGGTGCAGAGCCAGAGCGTCGTATCATTGGCCTCATAAACGCCGTGAATATACTTCAACGCCGGGTCGGTAGCCACGGGATACAGCTTGTCGGTAGCGTAGCTGTAGTAATTCAGCCCCTTGTCGGTGCCGATCCAGAGTATCGGCCGGCTACTCGGAGCGATGCCGAACACCGAATTGTCGAGCAGTCCACTGTCGGCCGAGGTATACAGATGCCCCTTCGAAAGCGACTGCCGAGGCGCATATTCGTTCATGTTCGGCACCTTCAGCAGGCCGTCGCCCTTCGTGCCGAGCCACATATTCTTCTGCTCATCCACGTATATCACCCTCACAGGATGCGAGATACGGTTGCCGAAATCATTGAAGTCGAATGAGCGGAAACTGAAGCGGTCGTCCCAATAGGTGTACACTCCCTCACAGTCCGACCCTACCCACACCACATCCTGGTCTGGCGACTGCTCAAGGCAGAACACGCCCACGTGCAGCCCCAAGTCGAGCGCGATATAGTCGCGGCTCGTGTCGCGCCCCATCCAGATCACGCCGTCGGTGCTGAAGGAGATGAAGAAATTGTCCTGATGGTCGTGCACGAGGTCTGAGATTGTGCCCCTCGAAGCAAGAAGCGCAGCTAAATTCGTAATCACCAACGTATTACCCTTCATATCCACCTTGCTCAGATTCCCCGAGGGAGTGATGATGAAGATGTCGTCGTCCTGAGCTTTGGCAAACTGGCAGGCAAGGTGCGCATACGTCTTCACCGGAGCAATTCTCCGCGCAGGGTTGGCCCCGAGCGCGTCCACATCGTAGAGTTGCGCACCTTCGGCCGCCATCACCCAGAGCTGCCCGTTGCGCCATTTGAGAGTGCGCACGGCGGAGTAAGGCGTCGAGAGGGTACCCAAATCCATAAACGCCGCATCCCGCTGACGGTCATATACATAGAGATGAGAATCCTCCGTAAGCACGAACAGCCGACCCTGAGGATCGGCTGAAAGTAGCTCCTGTCCGGAGAATTGCGGAAAATCTTTTACGCTCCAGTCTTTCATGTCTACGAGGTCGAGCCCGTAGTTGGTCAGCACCCACATCTCGCGGTCGCCCCCGTTGAGCATCTTCTCGATGATGTTGCCCGAGAGCCGTTGCCCCGGATAGAGCGAACTGAACGGCCGGATCGACGCGCCATCGGCGATATTGACGCCGTCGCACGTGCCGATCCAGAGAAATCCGTCGTCGTCGAGTGCCAGAGAGAGGATGGCACTGTTCGAAAGACCGTCGTCGCTCGTCGTGCGACGCATATTGAAGGCCCCCGCCTCGAAAGCGAGGGCGCTCATAATCATTATCAGGTATGTCAAGAGTCTACTCATGATATCGTAGATAGTTTCGCGAAAAAATTTTGTAATATTGCGTTTGAGAATGCAAAATTACAAAATTTCTTGATTTCTCAAAACTTCCGGCTAAACATCTGCCAAAACCTCCAGCGAAACATCTGCCGAAACCTCCAGCGAAATTTTGGTAGACGGCGCGAAGTTACTTCTTCAACTCATTCGTGAAAGAATACGGGCGAGCCTCCGCCGATGTGCCGCGCTTCTCGTTGGGCACGTCAGCCATGTCATACGTGATTGTGGCTCCCTGCATCAGGTCGTCGTGAGTAAGATAATTCTTGTCATACTCCTTGCCGTTCACCTTCATGCGCTTCACGTAGCGATTGGCGTCGCTGTTGTCTGGAGCAGAGATGCTTACGGTATTGCCATTCTCAAGATGCAACTTCACATCCTTGAAGAGCGGAGCGCCCAGGGCATATTCGCCGCTGCCGGGACACACGGGGTAGAAACCAAGGGCCGAGAATACATACCAGGCCGAAGTCTGGCCGTTATCCTCGTCGCCGCAATAGCCGTCGGGGTTGGCGTTATACATCTTGTCCATCACCTCGCGCACCCAATGCTGCGCCTTCCAGGGCTCGCCGGCATAGTCATACATATAGATCATGTGCTGAATAGGCTGGTTGCCGTGGGCATAGTTGCCCATGTTCATGATCTGCATCTCGCGAATCTCGTGTATCACGGAGCCGTAGTAGCTCTCGTCGAAAATCGGCGGCACGGTAAATACGGAGTCAAGCATCGTGGTGAAACCTTTGTCGCCACCCATAAGCTCGATAAGTCCCTGAGGATCATGAAACACCGACCATGTGTAGTGCCATGAGTTGCCCTCCGTGAAGGCGTCGCCCCATTTCAGCGGGCTGAACGGCGACTGAAACTCTCCGTCAGCATTCTTGCCGCGCATCAGCTTCGACTCCGGATCGAAAAGATTCTTGTAGTTCATCGCGCGCTGTGCGAAGGGGGCGAGCTCCTCCTCGCTCTTGCCGAGCGATTTGCCGAGCTGGTAAATGCACCAGTCGTCGTAGGCATATTCAAGCGTGCGGGCTGCGTTCTCGTTGATATTCACGTCATAAGGCACGTAGCCGAGCTGGTTGTAGTATTCGTGACCGAGGCGTCCGGTCGACGAAACCTCCGGATGCACGTTCTGTGTGCCGTTCACCACGGCCTCCCAGAGCACCTCCATATCCTTCTCGGGCACTTTCACACCCTTCAGCCAGGCGTCGGCCACCACCGAAGCGGAGTTGTTGCCCACCATGCAGCCGCGATGCCCCGGACTGGCCCACTCGGGCAGGAAGCCGCTCTCGCGGTAAGCGTTGGCCAGACCCTCCTGAATCTTCTCATTCTGTGAGGGATACATCATATTGAGCAGCGGGAAGAGAGCGCGGAAGGTATCCCAGAAACCGGTGTCGGTAAACATATAGCCGGGAAGCACCTCCCCGTTGTAGGGGCTGTAATGCACTGGCTTACCCTCGGCGTCGATCTCGTAGAAACTGCGCGGGAAGAGAAGCGAGCGATATAGGCAGGAGTAGAACGTGCGCTGGCGGTCGAGATCATTGTCGGCCACTTCGAAGCGACCGAGCACGTCGTCCCAACGCTGCTGGCCCTCAGCCTTGATACGTTCGAAATTGCCGTCGCCCAATTCAGCGAGGTTGCGCTCTGCCTGCTCGGGGCTGATGAATGATGAAGCCACGCGGGCGTTCACCACCTGCCCTTTCTTAGTCTTGAAACCTACAATGGCTCCGGCGTGGTCAGCCTCGCTCGAAGCCTGTCCCTCCGTAATCTTGCCGTCGGCCACAGTGGCGTAGTAAGTGAAGGGGGTGTCGAAAACTATCTCGAAGTAATTCTTGAAATTCTCGGGCACACCGCCGCTGTTCTTCGTGGTGTAGCCCACAATCTTGTTCTCCTCAGGAATCACTCTTACCATCGACCCATTGTCGAAGGGATCTATCACGAGCGTCGAGAGATCGTTCTCGGGAAATGTGAAGCGGAAAGCGGCCGCGCGCTCCGTGGGAGTCACCTCGGCCACTACGTCATGATCGGCCAAGTACACCTTGTAATAATAGGGGCGCGCCTCCTCGGCTTTGTGCGAAAACCAGCTTGCGCGCTCATCTTCGTCGAATACCACCTTCCCCGTCACAGGCATGATGGCAAACTGTGCGTAGTCGTTTATCCATGGACTCGGTTGATGCGTCTGCTTGATGCCGCGAATCTTGTCGGCATCATATGTATAGGCCCAGCCGTCACCCATCTTTCCCGTCTGAGGGGTCCAGAAATTCATGCCCCAGGGCATGGCCACTGCCGGGTAGGTGTTGCCGGTTGAGAGCGAGTGTTTCGATTGCGTGCCCACGAGTGTGCTCACATAAGATGAAGGCGAGGCCGTCTGTGCGTCGCTCCCCTTCGATGAGGTGGAGCAGGAGAGGCTGCTGGCCGCCAAGGCGAGTGCGAAAATGTAGTTCAGTTTCATTGCAGGTATTTGATTAATTTGTATTTTACGCTGTAAAATTATTCAATTTCAGCGGGTTATAGTGTCTTATTCACGCCCAATATGTCAGCATTGGCTCTTTTGAACCCCATTTCAAACATATTTGGGCTACAAATATACACATTTTCCACCAAAATTACGTACTTTGCACCAAAAAAATTTTCTACCCCTCCAATTCCCCGCCTTATAGCGACGCGAATCTGCGCCTCCGTCGAAACGTATAAAAATTTACAGGAGCATCTCTGCGGCTTATTTCAAAAATTTTGTGTAACTTTACGCTGTGAAGCAAAGGGCTTTGCTTCACAGCGATTTTATTCATACCAAAAACACAGTTATCATGAAACGCCTAATACCGCTTTTCCTTCTTCTCTACGTGTGCATCGCCGGATTATCTGGCTGTGCATCAAACGCTTCAGCCTCCAACGGTGAGCAAGAAGCCACCTTCAACGTGGCCTCCTACAATCTGCGTCAACTTAACGACGACGATACGCGCCACGGCGACGGCTGGGAGCGCCGCTGTCCCGTTGTGGCCAGCCTCATCCGCTTCCACGATTTCAACATCTTCGGCACACAGGAGGGCTTCAAGCAGCAACTCGAAGATCTCAAGGCCCAGCTCCCTGGCTACGACTATATCGGTCGCGCACGCGACGACGGCAAGGAGGCCGGCGAGCACTCTGCTATCTTCTACGATACCAACATGTTCGAATTGCTCGACCATGGCGATTTCTGGTTGTCGGAGACGCCCGACCGCCCCGGACTCGGTTGGGACGCCGCTTGCGTGCGCATCTGCTCCTGGGGCAAGTTCCGCCACAAGGAGAGCAGCCGCGAGTTCCAGTTCTTCAATCTCCACATGGATCATGTCGGCGAACAGGCCCGCATCGAGAGCGTCTACCTCGTGCAGAAGAAGATGAAGGAGATCGGCCTGAACCTCCCCACTTTCCTGACGGGCGATTTCAATGTCGACCAGATGAATGAGATGTACGGCGTGCTGACCGGCAGCGACTTCCTGCGCGACTCCTTCACGACGGCCGATTTCGTGTACGCGCCCAACGGCACCTTCAACAGCTACCAGACCGACGGCTTCACCGAAAGCCGCATCGACCACATCTTCGTGACCGACGACGTAGCCGTCGAGAAATACGGCGTCCTGACCGACACCTACCGCACAGCCGAAGGGGAAGGCCGCACCTACGACACCGCCAACTTCCCCAAGGAAGTGCGCCTCGACACCTACCGTGCCCGCACCCCCTCCGACCACTTCCCCGTCAAAATCAAAGCCACCCTCAAATAACCCTCAACCCTCTCAACACCAGCACACCCGCAACGTAGGGACACCCCCCGCAACGTAGGGACATGCCTTTGGCATGTAGCGGAGCCAGCAGAAGCACCTGGTAAGTATAAAGCACGTTTCAATTGTTTTTACCTCAAAAACAGTTGCTTATGCAGCCAATCTGCCACCAAAATCGACGTTTCCTTCTGCGTCTGTGAGAACACATGATTCTCATCAGGTATCAGCTTCAACTCGCTGTTCTTGATCTTCTCATTATACCGCTCCGCATACGTATACGGAACAATCTGATCATGCGTACCCTGCACGATCAACGTCGGCCCGTCATAATTGGCCGCAGTCTCATAAATCGGGAGCCTTATAGCCGTCTCCACATAAGCCTTGCCGAGCTGTAGGGCTCCCGCCTCCGGAGAGTGGGGCAACTCGATATACTCACCCTTGAAGTTCCAGGGGTCGTAGAGCGCACCCATCGTGTTGCCGCGAAGAGCGTCGTCGCGAAGCACAGCAGCCGCTGCCAAGAGCACCTCCGCCTTCACCACCTTGTCGCCCAATTCACCGCTCACCATGCTCACTACCACTCCACCTTGCGAGTGGCCCACGAGACTGATGTCGCGCACCCACGGCTGCTTCTGAGCCCAGGCGATCACATCCTTGAGATCCTCGATCTCATTAAGCACCGTCATATTCTTGAATTCGCCGTCGCTACGGCCGTGGCCATTGAAATCGAAACGGATAGTGGCCATACCCTGAGCCACGATACTCTCCGAGAGATCCTCAATAAACGGCCGGCTACAATTGCCGCTGAACCCATGACAAATAATCACCACCGGCACTTTCCCGACCTGCTTATCCACACCCTTCACCTCCGGCCTATCGACAATCGTAAACAGCTTCCCCACAGCCCCATCCAATAGAATCGTATCCGCCCTCACCCCAGTCATCTCATTCTCCTGGGCCCCCCGCCCCGCCAGACCATCAGCACCCGTAGCGTTAGCCGCAACCAATCCAGCCATTCCCATCAACACAGTAAAAATTTTCTTTTTCATAGACTTAATATTGTTTTTTATAGAAAACAAATTTACAAGAAAAGTGATTATCCTTGTCAAAAAAACACCAACTCCCCACTATTACTTTTCGTGGATGTAGTCGATCATTTCTTTTGTGGTTTGGCTTGCTTGGATACTGCAGATAATCGTGTTGAGGATTGATGATTAGTTGGAAGTTTTTTCCAAATGCTTCAATGTGTTCAGAAGTTCATTCTTGACACCCTTAAGTTCTTCCGACGACTTTTGAGCGGAATAAATAGAATACCACAAAGATACAATAGCAACTAAAATGCTTAAGACAATACTGAAAAAAGCCCATCTTGTTGAGCTCTTCGCTGACTTTTGAGTTTCCTCAATGTTCTCCTGTGCTTTAGAAAGGGTTCGTTCCGAGGTTGCAAGACTTTCAAGCGAAACTTCAAGATTACGATTAGAAGTATTAAAAGTTCTTTCGAGTCTTGACAGACTTTCTTCAGAATTTCGAAGGTTCTCCTCGGCTTTACTCAAAATAGAGTAATTGTTGGTAAGTCTTATTTTCGAATCAAAGAAAAGGTACAGAACATTAAAATATTTTACCGAATTCTCAATATTAAAAGCGCGACGTCGGTATTCCTTATTATCAACCTCGATTCGATACCTACTATTGTATACCGATCTGTAAAGCGTACTGCAATATGCATCATACCCCAAGACCATGACATACATTTGCAAAAAAGATTCATATCGTTTCCGGATCTCGTCATCGCGATGTTCTTTTTCCAACTCAACCGCATGGCGAACTACAACTTGAGCTTTCTTTACTAAATTCCGCACAGTAGTCTCATATTGCAACAAATACCAATTCAAAGCATCGTTGCCATGCGTATGAATATCAATATCCTCCCGAGTAAGGAAGGGCTTAAGAGAAGAATCACTTTCATCCTCATGGAAATCATGTCTATGATACAAACTCTTAATCAGATGATACACAACTTCAGGAAAAGTGTTCTCATCGAATCCAAATTCACTACCTTCCAAAAATTTGGTTGTGAATCGGTATTTTATCATTCCGTTATGACTGAAATCCAAAAACTCCAATCGTAAGAAATGTTCGAAACTATTAGAGTCCTCTTCACATTGCACAAAAATGTCAATGTCCTTGTTATTAGCTACGACACGTATAAAGAATACCTCTTCAGGATCATCAGAGATGTTTATAGTAAGACATCCTTCATGATAAGGCGTATCAAACGGCAAAGGCAGATGATCGACCTTCGGAATCCACAGAACGACAAAACACTGATCCATATGAAAACTCTAAAAAAATGGACGGAGAAGACTCCATCCATTAATGTTATAATAACATATTAAACTATGCAAGATCGAGATCCTGCACATAACTCTTACCAAGATTTGAAATTCTCCAAGTTTTCTTTTTACGAGTGTAACCGCAAATAATAAAACCAACAGATACAAACTCAGAGAGTATTTCACTTCCAATATTGTTTTGAAGGTCCTTAAAATAACCCCACCCGCTATTGTAGATATTTTTCAAAGCGGTTTTACGCTCCTCATTCATAACCATTAATGCCTTATTAATTACACACTTGCAATAGAAGGCAAAACCATTGCAAGTATGATGAAACCAAACATTATTTATTAAATAATGCCAACGAACACACTCCAGTTCACAAAATTAATAATTTTTAGAATGATTACCAAATATTTTAAATTATTTGAATATCTGTTCACACCGTTTCCACTAAATCAAAGCGTTATAAGCCTGTTTCCATTCCGTCTTAATCCCCCAAACAGCCCAAATAACATCCACCCTAAATACATAAATATCCCCCAAATATGAAAGTTTTACAAATTTCCTTGGATGAATAACTCATGCTACTGATTTACCGTGCTCATAGAGATACTCCGGAGCTATGTCAGCTCCATTGCGCCAAAAGATAGTGCCCTGCAAACCAAACTGTATGAACTGCTCCTTGTCAGCAAGTTCTTCAAAAGCGGGATACTGCAATAGAGGAGTAAGATCAACCACCTTTCTTACCCCATCATTGAATGTACACATAAGTGTATACTCTCCCAAATACTCCACGTCAGTTACTGTCAAAATCATATCATCCTAATATTTTTGTAATACGTTCACCACGCTGAGCCTTAGCCCAAAGTTCCTCTTGAAAGACTGCATAGTTCAAAAATTTACCAAAATTAGTAATCTTTTCCCATATAAACACCATTCCATCTAACTTTTACTCAAAACCCGTCAAGAAATCCGAGGAAACGTAAACTCGTTTCAACCTCTCAAAACCCGCATTTGGGTAAAACTCGATTTGTGAATATCCAATTTTTTTCATAATTTTGTAAATAAATCAAGAAAGACTTAGAAAAGCATCAGCCTATGACAAATTATGACAGCAAGAAACTCACAGAGTTAGTTCTATTTATTTTAGGTAAAACCGGTGGAATTGACTTCTACCATGCTTTTAAGATTCTCTATTTCGCCGAGATGAAGCATCTCGCAAAATGGGGAAGTGGTCTCGTGCCTGACGAGTTTTGCGCGTTGAAATACGGACCAGTACCTACGCAGCTGTATAATGCTGTGAAGGAGCTAAATCACCCACATATGAGTCTTTCAGAAGAATTGTCGGAGGTAATCCAAATAGCTGGAGAAGATGCTCCCAATGTTCTTCTTCCCACACGGGAGGCGAATATGAAGTTTCTCTCCAAGTCAGAGATTGAGGCTTTAGAAGAGTCGATTGAAGAAAACAAATCGTTGACATTTGGACAGCTCATGCGTAAGTCACATGATAAAGCTTGGGAAGAGGCTCACCGACATACCCATGGAACAAATGTCATTTCGCCCATTGCCATGGCAAAAGTTCTTAATGCCGATGAAGCAATTCTTGAATACATTGAAGAGCAAATGCAAATTGAAGCAGCCTTGAAATCATGAAAATTTCTGATGCTCTTAACAATAGTGAACTTTCAAGACTTGCATCTCACACTGTCAAAGTAGGTGATGTCTATGAGATCACTATGACTGAAGCCAATGGAATCAAGCCTAAGACTGGTGATAATTCGAGAGATAAATACTTTATAGTTCTTGGTTTTGACTCTAACGGCATAGCCTATGGAGGAGTCATTATCAACTCTAGAATTAACAGGAATCTCCCAGCACATCTCAAAATGTATCACATGCCCATAAAACAGTCAAAGTATCCTTTCCTCAGGTATGATTCATTTATTGATTGTGTCCAGTTGAAAGTTGCATATCCCCAAAAGTTCAATGAGTGGAATTATTTGGGAGAGATTGACGAATATGATGTAGCGTTAATCATTGGCACTGTCAAGGAAAGTCCTGTCGAGAGCGAAGAACGCCTTTCTCAGTTCGGATTATGTTAAGGACACCCTAAGGAAAGAGAGGGTTTATTACATCGTAAACGTCCCACAAGTCGCATGACAACCTTAAGTGCCCGATTTTTCGAGCACT
>CAZGJH010000079.1:7016-11724 GCA_964525735.1 uncultured Sangeribacter sp. | reverse complement strand
CGCTGATGATCCATCATAACCTCCGAGTTGATCGCCCAGTCGCGCTCCTGTGGCGCATAAATCTTGACCGACTCAAACTCCGGAAACGACTGAAAACCATACTCCGAGAAGAATCGCGCCTTCTCCTTATTATAATGCCCTATCGAGTCGCGCCCATGCCAGACGCCCCAATAATGTGCGTCGCCATGGATGCCATCCGACGGCGTATCCTCAAACGCGAAGGGCGACGACGGACGGTAGGCTATACCCCCGGCATACTCCTCCACAACCTCGGGCAACGTCCGGAAGTAGATATCCTTAAACTGCTTGGTAGTCAGCTCCTCTACCCCCTTCTCCTTATAATAATTGTAGCGGCCGCCCCAACCGTAATACACGTCCTGACACTCGTTGTTGCCACACCACAACGCCACCGAGCAATGATTGCGAAGGCGCTTCACATTGTCGATCGCCTCCTGGCGGATGTTGGCCAAAAACGCCTCGTCGGCCGGATACGTCGAGCAGGCAAACATGAAGTCTTGCCAAACCAAGATGCCATGCTTGTCGCAGAGATCGTAGAAGTAATCATCCTCATACACTCCGCCGCCCCACACACGTATCATGTTCATATTCACATTCTTCGCGTCGAGCACATGCTTCTCATACTTCTCTTTCGTGATACGCGGCAGGAAGTTGTCGAGCGGCACCATATCCACCCCCTTCGCAAACACCGGCTTGCCGTTCAACTCAAAATACAGCGAGCGCCCCCACTGGTCATCCTCGGCCACAAGCCGCAGCGAACGCACCCCGATCTCCTCATCCGAAGAGTCGATCCGCTCCCCGCCGGCCCCCGAAAGCGACGCCGTGAAACGGTAGAGATACGGCTCGCCAAGACCGTTGGTCCACCACAGACGCGGATTCTTCAGCGAATAGTCTACCTCGATCTTGTTCACGCCCTTCTTCAGCGCGGTCTTCTTCTGCGCCACACGCTTCCCGTCGGCCGTGATGTCGAGCGTCACGGAGGGCACATCCTCCGAGCTCTCCACCTCCACAATCGTGGTCAGATCGGCACGTTTCTCGTTGACTTTCTTCTGGATATACTGCACATCGGAGATTCTCGCGCCGTTCCACGTCACGAGCTCCACCGGTCGCCAGATACCCGACGTCACAAGGCGCGGACCCCAGTCCCAGCCGTAGTGATAACCCGCCTTACGGGCGAAGATACTCAGCGTCTTATGAAACAGACCGCCCTGCTGACTCTGGTCAGGCCCCGTGTTGAACGTATAGTCAAACTGGTCATACTTCGGAAGGTCTACCTTGATCGGCGAGTTGAGATACACCTCGAAAAGGTTCTCCCCCTCCTTCAAAATCCCCTTCACGTTGCAGCGGTAAGTGCGGTGCATATTGTTGGCCCGAAGGATGCACTGATGATTCAGGTAAACGTCGGCATACGTGTCGAGTCCGTAAAACACAATCTCCTGATTCTCAGCCTCCACCTCCTCGGGCGTGGCCGTGATGGTAGTCTCGTACATCCAATCCTCCTTATCTACCCACTGCACCCCGCGCTCATTGAGGCGGAAGAAGGGATCTTCGATTATCTCGTTGGCCATAAGGTCGGTATGTACAGTCCCCGGCACCGTCGCCGGATACCAATTCTCGGAGCGTCCCTCGCGGAAACGCCATCCGTCGTGCAGAGTCCTCACAGCCGGCGCAGCCTCCATAGCAAAGCATCCGCAAGCCATCAACCCCGCAAACAAAATATCTCTAAAATTCATCACTCCAAACAATTATGAATTAACCTCAATCCGCAGAGTCTGCCCCGCTTTCATCTTCACATTCGCCTTCCCATCCTTCACCTTATACGCTACAGGCGAGCCGTCGAGAGTCATGGCCACAGCCCCGCCCTCCGGCAGAAGAACATCGAAAGCATGGTCTTTCGTAGCCCTCAGCGAAGCGTTCGATACCTTCAAGTTGCTCCACTCCACATCGGCCACTAAGCCACCCTGGGCGCACACCCCCTTCATCGACCCCTCCGGCCATACGTCGGGCAGCGCAGGCAAGAACTCAATAAAGCCGTCGTGGCTCTGCAGAATCATATCGCACATCGCGGCCACACTCGCCTCCGTGGCGTCGAAACTGAAAATATCGGCTGGTGCACCGGCCACACCCTTGGGCGAAACCGTCATCAGATTCTCGCGCGTGAAATTGTGGAAAAGATCCATCAACCAGTCGTGACACTTGTTGCCATCTTTCAGGAAAGAGTAGAAACCCAACATGTTGCCGCAGCTCCACTCGGTGTTCTCCCACCCCGGTGCCGATGCCTGTGCCTCCAAAGCGGCAGCAGCGGCCGTCATCAGTTCGGGAGTCTTCGTATACGTCAGCTGTCCGAACGGATACAGGCCCATCAACTGCGACGCATGGCGATGAGCCGGGTCGGCACGCTCCACGTCGGCCACCATCCACTCGGCCACATGCCCGTTCTTGTCTATCTGATAAGGTGGCAGACGCTTCAGATCCTTCTCAAGCTGCTGGCGGAATTTCTTATCCACGCCGAGCACCTTCGAGCCCTCGATACATGCCGTATAGATCTGCTCCACGATCGAGCGGTCGAGCGTCGGCATCATCGAAGCCGAATAATGCTTACCCTCGGGAGTCACGAAGCCATTCTCGGGCGAAATCGACGGCCCGGTCACGAGATAACCCGTGTTCGGATCCTCAACCATGTAATCTACAAAGAATTCGGCGCAACTCTTCAGAAGCGGATACCCCGTCTCGCGCAGATAATCCTCGTCGCGGGTATAGAGATAATGGCTCCAGAGCTCGGTGGCGAGCCACGCCCCCGCGCTCACGTTCAGGCCCCAGCTCACATCGCCCCCGGGAGCCGTGTAGCCCCACGGATTGGTCACAGTGTGCGCACACCAGCCCCTCGCCCCGTAAAGCTTCGAAGCCGTCTCCGAGCCATACTTCGCAAGCAGAGCCACATACTTGAACATCGGCTCGTTACACTCCGCAAGGTTGGCCTTGTTGGGGCTCCAGTAATTCTGATTGATATTGATATCGAGGTGATAATCACACGTCCACGACATCTGGCATGCCAAGTTGTCGTTCCAGATACCCTGCAGGTTGGAGCAGAGCGGCGAGTTGGGGCGCGACGAAGCGATCTGCATGTAGCGGCCATACTGGAAGAAGAGGGCGTCGAAACCGGGGTCTACCGTACCGTTCTTCGCGAGGTGCAGACGCGTGTCGGTTGGCAAATGAGCGTTGTCGCTCGCGCCGAAATCTACCGACATACGGTCGAAAAGAGCCTGATGGTCGGCCGTGTGATTCGCCATCAACTTACCGAACCCGGCCTTGCGCCCGCGCTCCACAGTGTTGAGAGCCGTCTGAAGATAGTCGGGGTTGTCGTAGTCGGTGCGGACATCCACGAGGATGGTCACCTCATCGGCCCCCTCAACCGTAACGCTACCCTTGTCGTGGCTCACCTTACCACCCTTCGGGTCGACGGCCAACTTCCCGGCGAAGCTCACGCCGCCAGGGCCGAACATCGGATAATCCACCTTACCCTGGAGCAGGATGCCGCCATTGTCAACGTCGAGACGGCTATCGCGCAGCAGCTCCGTAGCGAGCGTCATGTTCACCATCCCCGGCTTGTCGGCGCGGATGCGCACAGCCAAAAGGTCGTCGGGATAGTCGCATATATACTCGCGCGTGTAGGTCACGTCGCCGCTCTTGAAAGTGGTAGTCGCCACGCCATTCTGCATATTCAGTTCGCGGCGATAATTGCTGATCTTCTTGTCGGGATAAGTGAAGCGCATCACCATATCGCCAAGCGGCAGATGTGTGCCAAACGATTTCGAGAACCCTCTCAGATACTCGTTCGTCAGTCGGTTTCCCTCCTCAAGGTCGCCCGCGAAAAACGCCGCGCGAATCTCGGCCAGATGCTCCGGGCCGCAGTGGTCGTTCTGCTCCTCGTCGCGCTGGCCGGCCCAGAGGGTCACTTCATTGAGAGCGATACGGTCGGTGTCGATGCCGCCGTATACAGATGCGCCTATGCGACCGTTGCCGAGCGGCACGGCCTCCATCCATTCGGGAGCCGGCTGTTGATACCAGAGCACGGGAGCCTCCCCGGCCATCGCCGGTAGTCCTACGAGTCCCGAGAGACCCATCGCCGCTGGCCCTGCGCCAAGCGCGATTGCTACGATTACATTCCTAAGAAAAGCTGTGTTGAGTTTCATTTGATATAATGCTATATGGTTATTCACTGGAAAGTGTCGTGTCCTGGCTGACTGGGAAGAGGCGCGCCCTCGCGCCTCCCGTGGAAGTGTCCTTGCGTCCGCAGAGAGCTGACTGGGAAGAGGCGCGCCCCCGCGCCTCCCTTCAGAAGCACCGCCCAAAGCACGAAAAATACCGTCTCTTCAGACACCGCAAAATTACAAATCATCCCCCATCGCGAATCCCTGTATTCGCGCAAAATTTTGCATTTTTGTTGCTATTTCAAAATTTCCGAATTACCTTTGCACCCCAATCCAATCCAAGAAATTTTCCTACCCTCCTCCCTCTCCTCCCGACCAATCCTAAATTATACCGCAATAATGAAAAATTTACGTCACAAAATGCAACATTTGCGTAATCCCCTATCCCTCAAATGCAAATCAGAGCATTTTTTCTATTTATTTCCTTATTCATTTCACTCTCATACGCGCCCCCTTTGTAATTTTGCACCATAAGTTTG
>CAZGJH010000079.1:0-6916 GCA_964525735.1 uncultured Sangeribacter sp. | reverse complement strand
CCAAACAAACCAGTAACCCTGAAATCATGAACAAACCAAATACCCGACACATGCAATTCAAGCTATCACAGTCTGTCAGACTCACCGCCGCTGCAATCCTTTGCCCACTGGCTCTGCTGCCGCTCGCAACCGCTTGCAAAGACGATTACGTCTACGACGACAAAGCCCCGGACAACCTCGGCGAGAGCATTTACGCCGAGCTCAAAGCCCGTGGCAACTTCTCTACCATGCTACGCCTCATCGACGATTTAGGTTATGCCGAAACCCTCGCCCGCACAGGCAGCAAAACTCTCTTCCCCGCCGACGACGAAGCCTTCGACCGCTTCTTCAAAAGCAACCCCTACGGTGCCCAGTCTTACGACCAACTCACCCCGGGGCAGAAGCGTATGATCATGAACACCTCGATGATCAATATGTCTTACCTCGGCGAGATGCTCTCTAACGTGGCCGGCACCGACGGCGCCTACGAAGGACAAGCCGTGCGTCGCAACTCGGCCGTGACCTACCTCGACAATTATACCGTGCTCTCACAGAGCCCCCTCTTCTCCGCCTCCCCCTATTGGGAGCGTTTCCGCGACAAAGGAATCACCCTCGCCGACAATGGCGCCATGATCGTACACTTCACCGAAGCCCAGATGGCCACCCAGGGTATGACCACCCGCGACTTCTCCATCATGTACCCCGGCAAGGAATACCAGAGCGGCGACATCTACGTAAACGGTGTCCGCGTGGCCGAACGCGACATCACCTGCAAAAACGGCTACATCCACGTGATGGAAGATGTTGTGCTCCCGGCCGCCACAATGGCCGACGCCGTCTCCGCAGCTCCCGAAGCCACCACCTTCTCCCGCCTGCTCGACAAATTCTGCGCCCCCTACTACGACGAGTCGATCGATCGCGCCATGCACGAATTCTACGACGGCTCCACTCCTCTCCGTCCCCTCATCTCACCCTCCGACTCTATCTTCGTGAAAGGCTACTTCAACGAGATAACCCACCCCACGGGGCCCAACAAGGAGTCGCTCTCAAGCTACGGCCTCCTCTACTACGACCCCTCCGACCCATACTACTCCCCCGCCTCCTACGAGCAGGATATGGGCATGATGTTCGTGCCCACCGACGAGGCTCTCGACGAATACTTCAATCGCGGCGCAGGCTCCTATCTGCGCGATGCCTACGGCACCTGGGACAACGTGCCCACCGACATCCTCGCCATGTTTATCAAAAACCATCAGAAGCGCTCCTTCACCGCCTCCCTCCCCCACGCATGGCCTACGCTCACCGATGAGTCGAGCTACGCCATCAACGTCTCCGAGGCCAACATCGAGCGCGTCGAGGTCACCAACAACGGCGTGGTCTACTTCATCAACACCGTGCTCCCCCCCATCGACTATCAAGGCGTCTACGGCGCGGTGCTCACCGACGACAACATGAAGGTGATGAAATGGGCCATTACCGACGACTGGTCAAACCTCGACGATATCGAGGCGATGCGCTTCTACATGTATCTCCGCTCGATGGAGAATATGTACAACGTGCTCCTCCCCACCGACGAAGCTCTCCAGAACTATCGCGAACCCATCTCCTGGGCACGCGGCGGCGCGGCCCGCGAAATCTGGAGCTTCTCCTACAACCAGCCCACCAACTCCGTGAGCGCCGACATCTACACCGCCGACGAGAATGGCAACCGTGGTGAATACAAGCGCACGATCAACGGCACGTCGGGCGAATCGAAGCGCGTGATCCGCAACCGCCTCCGCGACATCCTCGACCTCCACATCGTGATCGGCCAGAATGACGACGGCCTCCTCTCGGGCTTCATCGATGAGAGCGACGCGCGATACGTGCTCACAAAAGGTGGCGGCACAATCCGCATCGCCGGCCGCGAGGCAGCCCTGGCCGTAAACGGCGCGGGCGACATCGAGCTCGGAAGCCCCGACGCTCAGATCACCATCTCCGACAAGGGCAACCCCTGCCGCTACAACTCCGCCAACGGCCGCACATTCTTTATCGACCATATCCTCCACGATGCCTCGGCCAACGTATACAGCCAGCTCCAGGCACACCCCGAATTCAAGGCCTTCTTCGACCTCTGCAACGGCAACGACCTTGTCTTCAATATCTTCCAGAACGATAAGGATGTGCAGGAAATCTTCTCCGACAAGAAGAGCAACTCCTCTATCGGCATCGGCTATCTCGTAAACTCCTTCAACAATTTCCGCTACACCATCTTCGTGCCCACCGAAGAGGCTCTCGCCGAAGCCTTCCGCACCGACCCCAAGCTCTTCACATGGGAGGAGATTGCAGCCGACATGAACGAGACCTCAAAGAAGGAGAAAACCCTCTACCTCCTCAAATTCATCCGATTCCATTTCATGGACAACTCCGCCTTCATCACCGGCCAGCCCTTCGGAACTCTCGACTATGAGACCGGCGCACGCAACGCCTACGACAAATTCCACAAGCTCCGCATCAGCTCCGACGGCCAGGGCATGACGGTGCAGAGCGTCGACAATCCGGCATCTACGGCGAAGGTGATCACCTCCTCCGGCCTCTACAACATCATGGCCCGCGACATCATCGTCAACAATCCCGTGATCACCGAGGCCAACCAGATCACAGCCTCCTCGCGAGCCGTGATTCATCTCGTCGACCGCGCCTTGAAATTCGAATAAACCACACAGCAGTAAAAATACAATAACACATCCTGACATCAATGCAAAAGCTACAACACCTCCTTATAGCGGCCCTGCTCCTCTTCGTGCAGGGTGTGGCATTCGCCCAGTCGGAAAACCTGATGCGCGGCGTCGTCCTTGATGATATGGACGAGCCCGTAATCGGCGCCAACATCCGTGAGGTAGATGCCCAAAACCGCGTCATGAGCGTAGCCTCAACCGACATCAACGGCGAGTTCTCGCTCATTCTCAAGAATAAGAAAAACAAGGTGATCTTCTCCTACGTGGGTTGCCAGCCCGTCACTCTCGCCTTCGCTCCCGAAGTCACTGTGAAGCTCGACCCCGTCAGCTCCCTCCAGGAGGTGGTGGTCACGGCCCAGAAGATGACCAACGACGGCGGCATGCCCATTCCCGTGCGTGAGATCTCGGGTGCCGTGCAGACCATCAACACCAAAGCCTTCGAGGGCGTGTCGGTCAGTTCGGTCGACGACGCTCTCCAGGGACGCATGGCCGGCCTCGACATCGTGAATGCCTCCGGCGACCTCGGCTCCGGCTCCGCGATGCGTATCCGCGGCACAGGCACCATCAACTCCAACGCCACCCCGCTCATCGTGCTCAACGACATCCCCTACGAGAGCCACGTCGACGGCGCGTTCGACTATGCCAACGCCACCTCCGAGCAGTTTGCCAATCTTCTCGCCATCAACCCCGAAGATATCGAGGAGATCACGGTGCTCAAAGATGGTGCCTCGGCCGCTATCTACGGTTCGCGCGGTGCCAACGGCGTGATCATGATCAAGACCAAACGCGGCGTGAAGGGCCCTCCGAAGGTGCAGTATCTCTACAAGTTCTCCATGAGCCGCCAGCCCAAAGGGCGCACGATGCTTACGGGCGATGATTACACCATGCTCATGAAGCAGGCCTACTTCAACCCCCGCCAAGACGTCAACGCCGGCAACATCCCCGAGTTCAACTATGATCCATCATACTCCGAATACCAGCAGTTTAACAACAACACCGACTGGGTCGACGAAGTGACGCAGTATGGCTACACCCACGACAACACCATCAACATCACCGGTGGCGGCGACAAGGCCAAGTATCGCGTATCGCTCGGCTATTACAACCAGAGCGGCACAATCATCAAGCAGCACCTCGACCGCGTGTCGACGCTCATGAACCTCGACTATCAGGTCAACGACCGCCTCCGCTTCTCTACCGAGTTCTCGCTCACCCACACCAAAAACAAGCAGAACTATAAGGAAGACTGGGGCTCCGAGGGCCTGCTCGACATCGCCTACCGCAAGATGCCAAACGTAGGCGTCTACCGTCAGGATCAATTCGGCAACAACACCTCCGAATTCTACACCATCCCGATGAGCTCGCGCCTTGACGACAGCCAGAAATTCCTCGTCAACCCCGTGGCTTTGGCCAACCTCGCCCGCTTCGACGAAACCAACATGCGCATCATCCCCACGCTCCGTCTTTACTACGACATCCTCAACCCCGAGCGTCACCGTCTCCGCTATTCAGGCTACGTGCAGTTTGACGTCGAGAATAAGAAGGAAGACAAGAACCTCCCCGGCGAGCTCACCTCGCGCAACTGGGACGACGGCAACATCAACCGCAACTACGGCCGCGAAGCCGAGTCGCTCAACATACAGACTAAACACGACCTCCTCTTCGTGCCCCGTCTGGGCGACGACCACTCCCTCAGCATCCTCGCCGCCTGGGAGCTCACTACGGGCAATTCGCAGTATCAGGAGTTCCGTAAATACAACATGCCCAACGGCGTGCTCAATCCCACCCAAGCCGGCTATCGTGACGCAATGGAGAGCACCCGCAGCGAATGGCACTCCATGGCCTATCTCGGCCGCGTGCACTACGCCTACAAATCGCGCTACATCCTCGACGCCACCGTGCGCCGCGACGGGTCTACCCGTTTCGGACCCAAGAACCGCTGGGGCACATTCCCCGCCGTATCCGTGAAGTGGATCATGAGCGACGAGAAATTCATGGAGTGGAGCCGCGAATGGCTCAACATGTTCGGCTTCCGTCTCGGCTACGGCAAGACCGGCCGTCAGCCCGACTATGAGTATCTCCACTTCTCACGCTATGAGGGTGGCGGCACGTATATCGACGTCTCCACAATGAAGCCCAGCTCCGTGCGCCTCAGCAACCTCAAATGGGAAACCAACACCAGCTACAACTTCGGTATCGACGCCAACTTCTGGAACAATACCTTCAACCTCGACTTCAACATGTTTCACGAGAAGAACAACGACCTTCTCTTCGAAGATTTCACAATCCCCTCATCCTCAGGTTTCGGATCTGTGAAATACATCAACGGAGGATCGATGGTGAAAAACGGCTGGGAGCTCAACTTCTACACAAACAACCTCGTCAAGGCCGGCAACTGGACCTTCGACGTAAACTTCAACCTCGCCAACTACAACTCGAAGATCACCGAGCTCCTCCCCGCTATCGAAGAGCTCAAGAAGGGTGAGTTCGACGGCAACAACGGCTCCTACCTCTCCCGCATGCAGGTGGGCAACGCCTACGGTTCGGTCTACGGTTTCCGCTACAAGGGCGTCTATCAGTGGAGCGACTACGTGGAGGGCCGCGAAGGCACATCGCCCGTGGCTCGCGACGCCCAGGGCAACGTGATCAAAGACTCCAACGGCAAGCCCCTCCCGATGTATTTCGGCTACGGATCGACCAACTACCAGTTCAAGGGTGGCGACGCCATCTATGAAGACGTAAACCACGACGGCACAATCGACGAGCTCGACATCGTATACCTCGGCAACTGCAACCCCAAGCTCTACGGCGGCTTCGGTTTCACTGCCCGCTACAAGACATTCTCCGTTACGGCCTTCTTCAACTTCCGAACGGGCAACAAGGTGGTGAACTACGGACGCATGTGGGCCGAGAATATGTATACCAACAACAACCAGTCGATCGCTGTCAACTGGCGCTGGCGCAAGGAGGGCGACGTCACCGAGATGCCCCGCGCTCTCTACAACTACGGCTATAACTGGCTCGGATCCGACCGCTTCGTTGAAGATGGTTCCTTCCTCCGCTTCAAGTATCTCACTTTCAACTACGCCTTCCCCACGGAGCTGATCAAGAAGATAAGACTCAGCCAGATCAACCTCTATCTCACCCTCAACAACATCTTCACGGCCACGAAATACAAGGGCGTCGACCCGGAGATCTCTCCAAACCAATACGGCATCGCCGAAGACCGCTCCAACACGCCGCGATCTCAATACTTCACCTTCGGTCTGACGGTGGGCTTCTAAACCCCGCCTTCCAAACAGACCGGGAATCAGACACAACAACAGTGTAACCTTCAGCAACTGAAACCAAATGATCAAGAAAACTTTCAAATATATAGCAGCGGCTCTGACGGCGATGGCTTCGCTCGCCTCTCTCTCCTCCTGCAACGACTACTTCGACCTGCGCCCTACCGACCAGATGGTGCTCGACGAATACTGGCGCAGCGAGGGCGACGTGCTCGCCGTGACTATGGAGTGCTATCGCGCCATGGCAAGCTACAACTATGTGAAGCGCCTCATCGTGTGGGGTGAGCTCCGCTCTGACAACGTTATCGTCGACCCGGGCAACGGCGACGGCAACCTCACCTATATCGGCAACCTCAACCTGCTCCCCTCAAACGGCTACACCTCCTGGGGCGATTTCTACAATGTGATCAACCTCTGCAACACCGTTGAGCACTTCGCGCCAATCGCCTGCGACAACGACCCCAACTTCACCCGCGCCCAGCTCAACGGCTATCTCGCCGAGGTGAAAGGCATTCGCGCCTTCACCTACTTCACTCTCGTGCGCGCCTTCCGCGATGTCCCCTTCGTCACCGAGCCTACCATCGACGACACCCAGGAGTTCCAGATGGCTCAGGAGGATCCCGACGTGCTCATCGATTGGCTGATCGACGACCTCAAAGCGGCCGAGCCCATGGCCAACACCTCCTGGAGCAACACCGCCTACACGAAGGGCCGAATCACCCAGAACGCCATCCGCGCAATCCTCGCCGACATGTGCCTCTGGCGCGGACGCTATGAGGAGGCCGTCGTGTATGCCGACCGTATCCTCGACGACACCGCCAACCCCCTCTCGCTCGAAAGCGCCACGGCTTTCGCCCGCACGGTCTTCGTGGCCGGCAATTCCAAGGAGAGCATCTTCGAGCTCCAGATGAGCTCTACCACCATCGACAACGG
>CAZGJH010000078.1:0-11869 GCA_964525735.1 uncultured Sangeribacter sp. | reverse complement strand
AGCGACGTCTCCACAATCTGCACGGGCATGGCCGCATCTATGGCCGCAGTGCTTCTCGTGGCAGGCCAGAAGGGTAAGCGTTTCGCCCTCCCTCACAGCCGCGTGATGATTCATCAGCCTATGGGCGGCATCCAAGGTCAGGCTTCAGATATCGAGATCACGGCCCGCGAGATTCTCAAACTCAAGGAGGAGCTCTATCGCATCATCTCCGACCATTCAGGCCAGCCCTTCGAGAAGGTTGAGGCCGATTCCGACCGCGACTACTGGATGATTGCCAAAGAGGCTCTCGAATATGGCATGATCGATAAGATCCTCGTAAACACTAAGAAAGAGGAGAAGTAAGGATGGCAGCCAAAAAAAGCGGAAACGGAATGATCTGCTCCATGTGCGGCCAGGAGGATTCTACGGCAAATCCCGTGGTGACCGTCTTCGACGGTCTCAACCTCTGCACTGATTGCATTCATTTCATCGACGAAACCCGCGACGCCCAGCTCAAGGAGCGGAAACGCACCTCCGACAAGAAGGCTGAAGCGGGCACTTCCATCCCGAAACCACAGGCCATCAAGGAATTTCTCGACGAGTATATCGTAGGGCAGGATGAGGCCAAGAAGTATATGTCGGTAGCGGTCTACAACCACTACAAGCGTATAAATCAGGAGGCTACGGCCGACGATGTGGATATCGAGAAGTCGAACATCATCCTCGTTGGCCCTACGGGCACAGGTAAGACGCTGCTCGCGAAGTCGATTGCCCGCCTGCTCGACGTGCCTTTCGCTATCGTCGACGCCACGGTGCTCACCGAGGCGGGCTACGTAGGCGAGGATATCGAATCGCTCCTCACACGTCTGCTCCAGAATTGCGACTATGATGTGGAGAAGGCCCAGAAGGGTATCGTCTTCATCGACGAGATCGACAAGATTGCCCGCAAGAGCGACAACCCCTCCATCACACGCGATGTGAGCGGCGAGGGTGTGCAGCAGGGTCTGCTCAAATTGCTTGAGGGCTCTACGGTGCTCGTTCCGCCAAACGGCGGCCGCAAGCACCCCGAGCAGAAGATGATAGCTGTGGATACGAAGAACATCCTCTTCATCTGCGGCGGTGCCTTCGACGGCATTGAGCGCAAGATCGCCTCGCGCCTCAACACCCATGTAGTGGGCTACGGCCACGACGAGGGTTCGCGCAAGCGCCAGCGTGAAAATCTGATGCGCTATGTGATGCCTTCAGATTTGAAGAGCTTCGGTTTGATTCCCGAGATCATCGGCCGCCTGCCGATTCTCACGAGTCTCGAACCGCTCGACAAGCCAGCTCTGCGCAAGATTCTCACCGAGCCGAAGAATGCCATCGTGCGCCAGTACAAGAAGCTCTTCAAGCTCGACGGCGTTGAGCTCGACTTCACCGACGACGCTCTCGATCTGATCGTAGACAAGGCTGTGGAGTATAAACTCGGTGCCCGCGGACTGCGCTCAATCGTGGAGACTGTGATGGTCGACGCCATGTTTGAGGTGCCCTCCAAGCCGGTGAAATCGTTTACGGTAGATGCCGCCTATGTGCAGGAGAAACTTGAGAAAGCGCATTTCGAGAAAACGAAAATAGCAGAGTAACACACTATTTTGCAGCCTCCTTATAAGGCCGCAAAAAGATATAAATAGAGAGCGATGTTTCTTTCATAGGAATGTCGCTCTCTATTTTTTTGCTCAATTCAAGATTTTTTTTTAACTTTGTATTAAATCTCCGTCGAGGCTTCGGCGGAGGCATACAAACAATCTCTTAACCTCACATTCATGGCTGACATCAAAGCGATACATGAGGCACTGAAACATAATTTCGGCTTCGATAATTTCAAGGGCAATCAACAGGAGATAATCAGCAGTCTGCTCGACGGCGAAGATGTCTTCGTGCTCATGCCCACAGGCGGTGGTAAATCACTGTGCTATCAACTTCCGGCTCTTATGTCGGAGGGTACCGCCATTGTGGTTTCACCCCTGATAGCCTTGATGAAAAATCAGGTAGACGCCATGCGCAATTATGGAGAAGACGACGGGATCGCCCATTTCCTCAACTCCTCGCTAAATAAAGCCATGGTAGATCAAGTGAAACAGGATGTGCTCGCCGGGCGCACGAAGCTCCTTTATGTGGCTCCCGAATCTTTCACAAAAGAGGAGACTGTGGCCTTCATGCGACAGATGAACATATCTTTCTATGCCGTCGACGAGGCTCACTGCATCTCGGAATGGGGCCACGATTTCCGCCCCGAATACCGACGCATCCGCACGATGATCAATGAGATAGGCACTCGCCCCGTGATAGCCCTCACGGCCACGGCCACGCCCAAGGTGCAACACGATATTCAGAAAAACCTCGGCATGCTCAAGGCGCGGGTATATAAAAGCAGCTTCAACCGCGAAAACCTCTATTATGAGGTGAAAGCGAAGACGAAGGATGTAGACCGCGACATTATCCGCTTCATCAAGAGCAACCCCGGCAAATCGGGCATCGTATATTGCCTGAGCCGAAAGAGGGTGGAGGAGCTGGCCGAGACGCTGCGCCTCAACGATATCCGCGCCCTGCCGTATCATGCCGGCATGGACTCCGTGACGCGCTCCGACAATCAGGATGCCTTCCTTCATGAGAAGGCCGACGTGATCGTGGCTACGATCGCTTTCGGCATGGGCATCGACAAACCCGACGTGCGCTACGTGATACACTACGATATCCCCAAGAGCCTCGAAGGGTATTATCAGGAGACCGGCCGCGCCGGCCGCGACGGCGGCGAAGGAAGATGCATAACCTATTATACAAATAAAGACCTTCAGAAGCTCGACAAGCTGATGCAGAGCAAAACCCCCGCCGAACAGGAGATCGGACGTCACCTCCTGGCCGAAACTGCGGGCTATGCCGAATCATCAATGTGTCGCAGAAGGATACTCTTACATTATTTCGGTGAGCAATACGACGTAGAGAACTGCGGTAATTGCGACAATTGTTTAAATCCAAAATCAAAAGTGGAAGCAAAAGATGAACTTTGCGCCGTCATCGAGACGGCAATTGCACTGAAACAAAAGGTCAACTCCGATTATCTGGTAAATGTGGTGAAAGGACGAGCCACCGACGAGGTGCGCTCCCATGGCCACGATGAAATCGACGAGTTCGGTTGTTGCCCCGACGCTGATGAAAAATTTCTGTCTACAGTCATCATGCAAGGCACTGTGGGCGGCTATCTTGAGAAAGATGTCGAGAATTGCGACGCCATCCACGTCACTGCCAAGGGAAAGAAATTCCTCAAGCATCCCGCGTCGTTTAAAATCGTTGAAGACAACGAATTCTCTGAAGATGAAATCGACAGCCGCTTCAAAGGTGGCGCATCCTGTGTGGCCGATCCCGTGCTCTATTCCATGCTCAAGGATCTCCGCAAGAAGATGGCCAAGAAGAGCGACCTGCCCCCTTACGTGATTTTCCAGGATCCTAGCCTCGAAGCTATGGCCACTACGTATCCTATCACGATCGACGAGCTGGCCAACATCGCGGGCGTAGGAGCCGGAAAGGCGAAACGCTACGGCCAGGAGTTTGTAGACCTCATCAAGCGTCATGTAGAGGAGAATGAGATCGAGCGTCCCGAAGATATCCGCGTGCGTTCCGTGGCCAACAAGAGCAAGCTCAAGATCTCTATCATCCATAGCATCGACCGCAAGATCGATCTCGAGGAGCTCGCCGAGAGCAAGGGGCTGGAGTTTGACGAGCTTATCGATGAACTGGAGGCTATCGTGGAGGCCGGCACCAAGATCAACATCGATTATTTCCTCAATGAAATCATGGACGAAGACCATGAGCTCGATATAATCGACTATTTCAAGGAGAGCCAGGAAGATGATCTCGAGGCCGCAATCCAGGAGCTCGGCGACGAATTCACTGAAGAGGAGATTCGCCTCGTGAGAGTGAAATTCCTTTCCGAGATGGGCAATTGAGAAATTTTTAACTGTCAATATAGCTTTATTACGGGGCTTTCGGATTGCTGAGTTATAATTTTCCGCAAGATATGGCGTTTAATTATAATGAAGCAATTTCTCAGCGGCTCTTTGGCAGCCGCGTTAACTAACCTCTCTTAAGAAAGATGAAGAATAAGATACTTGTGGGAGCCGGGCTTTCAGCCTGTGCGTTGGCATGGGCAGCCAAAGATCCGGTGATCATGACTGTCAACGGGATTGATGTTCCGCGCTCGGAATTTGAATACCTCTATCATAAGAACAGCCAGCAACAGCTGGCTCCGCAGCCTCTCGACGAATATGTCGAGATGTTCAAGGTGTATAAGCTTAAAGTGGCCGAGGCGCGTGCCTTGGGCATCGACACCACTGCCAAGTTCAAAAAGGAGATGGCGCAGTATCGTGCGGAGCTTGCGCAGCCTTATCTTACCGATTCGCTCTATATCGAGCAGCTTCTCCGTGAGGCTGTAGATCGCTCGGCGGGAGAGGTAGAAACAAGCCATATCATGCTCTTCAAGCGTCGCGACGAGGCTGAGAATGTAGTGGCCCGTCAGCGTCTCGACAGCATCCGTAGCGCTATCCTCGCCGGCGAAGACTTCGGCGAGATGGCCGTGAAATTTTCCGAAGACAAGGCCGCCAAGAATAATCGCGGCAACCTCGGCTGGCTCGTGGCCAACCGTTTCCCTTACACGTTTGAGACTGTGGCCTATGCCACTCCGGAAGGGGAGATCTCTGAGGTGTTCGAAAGCCCCATGGCCTATCATATCATCAAGACTGGCAAGCGTCGCCCGGCTCAGGGTAAGGTACGCGCCTCTCACATCATGAAGATGTGCCGCCCTGGAGCCACTCCCGAGCAGGAGGCCCGCGCGAAGCAGCAGATAGATAGCATCTATCAGATCGTGAAGGCCGATCCCTCGCGTTTCGCGGAGATCGCCAAGACTGCTTCCGACGACCCTGGCACTGCCGCTCGCGGTGGCGACCTCAATTTCTTCGGCCCCGGTGAGATGGTGCCTGAATTCGAGCAGACTGCCTTCGCTTTGGCCGAGGGTGAGATTTCGGAGCCGGTGAAGAGTATGTTTGGCTGGCACATCATCCAGCGCACGGGCACACAGGGTGTCCCCGGTCTGGAGCAGGTGAAGCCTGAGCTCCTGCGCCGCTTCAACGCCCCTCAAGATGGCCGCCACGAGTTGATACGCAAGCACGATATGGAGCGTCTCGCCGGTAAGCACAAGGGCAAGGTGAACGATGCTTCGCTCAAGGCCCTCAAGGAGTTGGCCGCTTCGGGCACAGATTCTCTCTTCTTCGTGAAATCGGTGCAGGCTCCTTACGCCGCCATGACGATGGTGGAGATCGGCAAAAACCGTTTCCCCGTGTCGGAATTCATCCAGACTATCCGCCCGATGCAGACGTCCGACGCGGCTTCGGCTGCTGCAGCTCTCGAAAAAGCGAGCGAGGCTTTCCTTTACAATAAGCTCGTGGAGGCCGAGGAAGATTGGCTCTATGCCAACAACCCCGACTATCGCAACCTTCTCAACGAATATCGCGACGGCAGCCTCCTCTATGAGGTGAGCGTGGAGAAAGTGTGGGATAAGGCCGCGAAAGACAAGGAGGGGCTCGACCAATTCTTCAAGGATCATAAGTGCAACTATAGCTGGACCGTGCCTCACGCCAAGGGTATACTCGTGCAGGCCAAGAATGATTCTGTGGCCGCGCTCGTGAAAGCGAGAATGAGCGAGATCTCGGTAGATTCTGTAATTCCCAAGATTCGCAAGGAGTTCAAGGGTAAGGTGCATCTGGAGAGAGTCTTGGTAGAGCAGGGCGCCAACGCTATGGTAGATAATATCGTGTTTGGCGCGCCCGACGCGAAGCCCACCGTAAGCGGCTACACCGCCTATTTCATGTATGATCCGAAAGTGATCATGACTCCCGAAGAGGTTGGCGACGTGCGCGGCCTTGTGACGGGCGACTATCAGACCGAACTGGAGACTATCTGGGTAGATGAGCTCAAGCAGAAGTATCCTGTCAAGGTCAACGAAAAGGAACTGAAAAAGATTAAGTGATGCGTGTGTGCCTGCGCCTTGCCCAGCATTTGAGGGGAGCCTCCGCGATGGGTCTTCTCTTTCTCGCCGCTTCTTGCGGCGGGGGGCACGACGACGCGGCACACGACGATATACTTGTGGCGATGGGCGATTCTGCGCTCACGCGTGAGGATGTGGTGCGCCGAATCCCTGTGGGGCTTTCGGAGACCGACAGCGCGGCGCTTTTCAACCGCATCGTAGATAGCTGGATCGAGGGGATGGTGCTCAGCGATATGGCGCGCCAGAAGCTCCCCGATCTGGAGGAGATAGAGCGTAAGGTGGAGCATTATCGCAACCGCCTTATCGTTTCCGACTATCTCTCGCGTATGCGCCGCAGCAATTCCGATCAGCCCTCGCCCGACAGCGTGCGCAGCTTCTACGACGCCCATCGCGGAGAGATGCTCGCCGAGCGTCCCCTCGTGAAGGGGCTCTTCGTGAAAGTGGGCGAGAAGAGCGACGGCCTCAAGGAGATTCGCCAATGCATGCTTCAGGCCGACGATGCCAGCATCGACCTTCTTGAGCGCGAATATGCCTCCGAAGCGCTTCAATATGAATATTTTGAGAAGACGTGGGTAGATTGGCAGACGGTGGCGGAGCTCATTCCCTACCGTTTCTATGATCCGGATGCTTTCGTGAGCTCCACACGCGATTTCGAGACGGCCTACAACGGCAATGTGTATCTGCTGCACATCTCCGAGTATCTGCCGAGCGGCTCGGAGCTCCCCTTTGAGTTTGCGGCTCCGCGCATCGAGGCTATGCTCGAGCAGTCGGGCATGACGTCTTACACTCGCCGGCTCGTAGAGAGCCTGGTGAAGGAGGCTGTAGACGAAGGGCGGCTCGTAGGCGTGGGCTACGACCCCGTGCTCCGACAGAAAATAATGAGAAAAGGAAAAAGTGAAAAATGAGAAATAGAAGAATCTTTATCCCGGCAATGGCGCTTGCAGCCCTGTCGGCTTTATATGCGGCTGCTCAGCCCACTAAGAATGTTGTCGACGAGGTTGCCTGGGTGGTGGGCGACGAGGCTATTTTCCGTTCGGATATCGAGGAGATGTATCAGCAGCTCCGTTCCGAAGGGGAGGTGCTTCCCGGCGACCCCTATTGCGTGCTTCCCGAGCGTATCGCCGTAGAGAAGCTCTATCTCCATCAGGCAAAGATCGATACAATCGAGGTGCCTGAGAGCTCCGTGCGCCAGAACGTGGAGCAGAGAATCAACTATTTCATCGCCAACCTCGGCTCGAAGGAGAAGGTGGAGGAGTATTTCCGCAAGCCGCTCCCTCAGCTTCGCGAGAGCCTCGTGGAGTTTACGCGCAACAACTACACCATCTCTGAGGTGCAGAAGGAGCTCACCAAGAATGTGAAGGCCACTCCCAACGAGGTGCGCAAATATTTCGATGCCCTGCCGCCCGACAGCATCCCTTATGTGCCGCTGCAGGTGGAGACCCAGATCATCACGATCAATCCTAACGTGCCGCGTCAGGAGATAGAAGATGTCAAGGCCCGTCTGCGCGATTATGCCGATCGCGTAAATCGTGGCGAGGCCGATTTCTCCACTCTCGCAATCATGTATAGCGAAGATGGCAGCAATATGCAGGGTGGCGAGCTTGGTTTCCATGGCCGTGGCGAGTGGGTGCCCGAGTTCTCGAATGTGGCCTTCAATCTGAGCGACCCTAAGAAGGTGTCGCGCATCGTGGAGACCGAGTATGGCTATCACATCCTGCAGCTCATCGCCAAGCGCGGCGACCAGGTCAACGTGCGCCACATTCTGCTCACTCCGAAGGTGAGCTCGAAAGATCTTCAGGATGCCACCAATCGTCTCGACTCTATCCGCAAGGAGATCGTGGGCGGGGCCTTCCCCTTCGAGGAGGGGGCGCGTTTCATCTCGCAAGATAAGGATACGCGCTACAACAAGGGCATCATGATGAATCAGCAGACGGGCAGCAGCCGCTTCGAGATGCAGGAATTGCCCGTAGAGATTGCCCGCCGCGTCGAGAAGATGAACGTGGGCGACGTCAGCGAGGCTTTCGTGATGAAAGACCCCAAGAAGAACAAGGATGTGGCTGTGATCGTACGCCTCACCAACCGTATCGAGGGGCATCGCGCCAATCTCTCCGACGATTATCATATGATTAAAGAGATGTATGAGAACCACAAACGCCAGGAGCTCCTCAAAGATTGGGTGGAGAAGAAGATAAAAGACACCTACGTGCGCATTGAGGATGGCTGGAACAATTGTGAGTTCCGCTATAGCGGTTGGGTGAAGTGATGGGAATCAACTTTCGACACCGACCGGTAAGACTCGCCGTCGCCCTTTCTGTGGCGGCGGCTGGTTTTGTTGTTAACGTAGGGGTTCAGGCCTACGCGCAGCAGGTGCGCCGCGAGCAGGCCAAGAAGGAGGAGGAGTCGTTTCGCCGCCCGGAGCCTACGCGCCCTATCAAGCCGGAGATTCCTTCGGCCAACCGCTACCAGCAAGACAAGATCTTCCTTGAATATGCCGACAGTCTTTACAAGGTGGAGACGCGCGACACTGTGCAACGCCAGATTGTGAAGGGCAACGTGAAGTTTCGCCAGGCCGGTATGTGGATGTATTGTGACTCAGCATATTATTATGCCGAGCTGAACTCTCTCGACGCTTTCGGCAATGTGCGCATGGAGCAGGGCGACACGCTTTTCGTCTATGCCGACAAGCTCTTCTATGAGGGCAACGAGCGTATGGCGCGCCTCAAGAATGGCCCGAGCCGCCCGAAGGTGAAGCTTATCAACAAGGATGTGACGCTCACCACCGACAGCCTCGACTATTCGATCGCGATGGAGCTCGGCTGGTATAGCAAATGGGGCACGATCGACGATAAGGTGAACACGCTCACCTCGCTCTATGGCGAATATTCGCCTGGCACGAAGAATGCCGATTTCTATCATGACGTGGTGCTCGTAAACAATCGCGACGGCTACACGATGCTCACTGACACGCTCCATTACAGCACAGCCACTCACATAGCCCGCATCGAGAGCCGCACGGAGATTCAGAGCGCCAACGACACCATAATCACCACGAGCGGCATTTACAACACCGATGAGGGGAACGCCGAGTTGCTTTCGCGTTCGGTGATTCTTCACCGCGATTCAAACAACAATGTCACTACTCTCGAAGGCGATTCTATTATCTACGACAATGTTACGCGCATAAGCCGCGCCTATATGTTCCGCGGGCCGCACAAGGTGCCGATGCCGATGGTGATCACCGACACGGCCCACAATCTGACGCTTATCGGCGGTTTCGGACTCTACAACGACTCTACGCGCGAGGCATTGGCCACGGAGTATCCGCTTCTGATGGAGTATTCACAGGGCGATACGCTCTTCTTGCGTGCCGACACTATCAAGACGTTTATTGTGCGCGAGATGGTGCCTGCAAGTCGCCGCTGGACAGCCTCCGGTTTTCCGGAGAAGGATGGCCGCGTGATTCTCAGTGCCAAAGATGGTATAATCTGGACCGATCCCGATTTCTTCCGCGTTTGGCCATCGTTGGCTTTCCGCCCGATCATAATGCTCGATTCGCGTCTGCCGAAACCGGCCAAGAAGGAGCCGCAGCCGAAGGCTGTGCCGCTTCCTGAGCCGCTCGATCCGCGCGAGGAGATGCGCAGCGGGTTGGCCGAGGCCGGACACGATTCGCTCTCGTATAAGATTGCCGAGCAGCATCCCGATGGCGAGCATCCGTTGGCGCTTGCCGAAGGGGTAGCTTCCGATTCTGTCGCTGTGCCCAAGGATTCTGTGCCGCTCGTAGAGAAGGAATTCCATGTGGCTCAGGCTTATCATCGCGCTCGTTTCTTCAAGCAGGATATTCAGGGTGTGGCCGACTCCATGATTTTCGTGGAGCGCGATTCGATGATGTTCATGTTCCGCAAACCGATCGTGTGGAGCGGCGAGCGTCAGGTGACAGGCAACCGTATCGACGTGCATTTCAACGATTCTACGGCCGACTGGGCTCTCCTTCCCGAATCGGGTATGCTCTCGGAGTTGGTCGACGAGGATTTCTATAATCAGCTCGCCGGCAAGAAGCTTTTCGCCACATTTGCCGAGCAGACTCTGAAAGATCTCGATGTCTCGGGCAATGTGGAGGTGATCTTCCTGCCTCAGGAGAGCGATTCTACCTACAATCGCCTTGTAGCGGCCGAAAGTTCGTATCTCACGATGTCTACCGAAAACGGGCAGATGTCGCGGCTCAAAATGTGGCCTGAGGTGAGCGGCACTGTCACTCCGCTCTTCATGGTGAAGCGCGCGCAGCAGTATCTCCGTCAGTTCAGATGGTGGGGCTCTCTGCGTCCGAAGCGCGAGCGTGTGGGCGACCGCTGGCGTTGGGAAGATAATTTGGGTGAGGTGCCCGAAGATCTCGATGCTTATTTCTTGGCTCCTTCAGATTTCACGGCTCCGAAGTCGTTCCCGGCTTCGCGTCCTGTGTCTGCCCCCTCTATGCCTTCGCTGCCGGCTGTGCAGGCTTCTGAGGCGAAGATGGAGCAGGAGGAAGAGGCAGCAGGGGAGCAGTCGGCCGAAGTGGAGCAGGCTGTGGAGCAAGCGGCCGCTGAGGGTGAGGTAGAGGAAACTGTAAAACCAGAAGAAACAGAATAAAGAGATGCCAGACGTCATTAAGCTTCTTCCTGATTCAGTAGCCAATCAGATAGCGGCCGGCGAGGTGATTCAGCGACCGGCCTCCGTAATCAAGGAACTGGTAGAGAACGCCGTAGATGCCGGCGCCACTGACATCCGTATCTTTGTGAAAGATGCGGGGCGCACGCTCATACAGGTGGTCGACAATGGCAAGGGTATGAGCGAGACCGACGCCCGCATGGCTTTCGAACGCCACGCAACCTCCAAGATTCGCCAGGCCAATGATCTTTTCTCGCTTCACACTATGGGGTTCCGTGGCGAGGCGTTGCCCTCTATCTGCGCTATCTCGCAGGTTGAGCTTCGCACGCGTCAGGCGGAGAATCCGCTCGGCACGCGCCTCGTGATCAACGGCACGCTGGTGGAGACCCAGGAGCCCTGCACGTGCGATGCCGGCACGAATATCATGGTGAAGAATATCTTCTTCAATGTCCCCGTGCGCCGCAAGTTTCTGAAGAGCGACAATGTCGAGCTCTCGAATATCATGCGTGAGTTCGAGCGTTTGGCGTTGGTCAATAATCACATACGCATGAGCATCGATACGGGCACACGCGTGCATGATCTGCGTGCCGGCACGTTTAAGCAGCGCATCGCCGACATCTGGAAAAATTCGCTCGACCTTCATCTGCTTCCCATTGAGGTGGATACGTCGCTCATCAAGATTTCGGGTTACGTGAGCCGTCCGGAGTTTGCGCGCCGCCGCAATCCGTTGCAATATTTGATTGTGAACGGGCGCAATATGCGGCATCCTTATTTCCATAGTGCGATCATGAAGTGTTTCGAACCGTTGATCGCGCCTGACACGCAACCCTGTTATTTCCTGAAGTTTACGGTCGACCCCGCGAGCATTGATGTCAATATTCATCCCACGAAGAATGAGATCAAATTCGAGTATGAGCATGAGATTTGGCCCATTCTTCAGGCTTCCGTCAGAGCGGCGTTGGGTAAGTTTGGCGCGGTGCCGTCGATCGATTTCAATAGCGACGTGTTGCCTGTTGATCCGCTGCCGGAGGGGGTTGTGCCTGAGAGGCCTACGCTCGACATACCGGATGGATATAATCCGTTTGAGGTAGAGAAGAAGGATCGGCAGGAGGCTTTCTCCGGGTTTTCGCCGTTTGAGAGGAATCCTGGCTCCGGGTTTGGCTCTGGCTCTGG
>CAZGJH010000077.1:0-12393 GCA_964525735.1 uncultured Sangeribacter sp. | reverse complement strand
AATCCCCCCACCCCACCCTTTCTACCCCTCAAAATCTCAACTCTTTCCCCATAAATTTGGAGTCTTTGATTTTATTCGCTAATTTTACACCTCAAAACCCTCGGAGCCCATTTCAAATGCCCCCGAGCCTAAAAAACCCCGAAATTATGGAAAAGAAAAACCTTGAATATCTTGCCCGCCTGCGCAAGGCTATGGCCGACCACGGCATCGACGCCGTTGTCATCTCAAGCACCGACCCCCACCAGTCGGAGCTCCCACCCCTACACTGGCGCGGGCGCGAATGGCTCACCGGTTTCCAAAGCGAAAACGGAACCAGCGGAACTGCCGTCGTCACTCCCGACCAAGCCTACGTCTGGACCGACAACCGCTACTTCATCCAAGCCACAGAGCAACTCAAAGGCACAGGATTCTCTATGATGCCCGAAGATGGCCCCAACGCCGTCAACCTCATCGACTGGCTTGTAGAACACCTCAAAGAGGGCAACACCGTCGGAATCGACGGCATGACTTTCTCCGTAAGCTACGCTCAACGCCTGCAGCAGGAACTCTCCGACAACGGCATGAAACTCGTCGACAATTTCGCCCAGTTTGACTACATCTACCCCGACCGCCCCGGCCGTCCCCTCAACAAAATCTTCGTTCACGACGAAACGATCGTAGGCGAGAATGTAGATCAGAAGACGGCCGAAATCCTCAAAGAGGTGAAAGCCGAGCTCGCAAACGCCGTGCTCCTATCTTCGCTCGACGACATCGCATGGGCCACCAACCTCCGCGCCGCCGGCGACATCGCCTTCTCCCCAGTGTATCTCGCATTCCTCTACCTCTCCCCCGAGCAGCGAGTGCTTTTCGTTGACAGCGAGAAACTTACCCCCGAAGTGGAAGCCCACCTCAAGAAATACAACTTCGAAGTGCAACCCTACGACGGCGTGCTCACCTTCGTGGCCCAGCTCCCCAAGACCACCCGCCTGCTCATCGACCCCGAGAAAACGGCGCGCGGAATCTACGACCGCATCGGCTGCACACCCGTATTCGGCGGCGACGCCATCGCTCGCCTCAAGAGCATCAAAAACCAGACCATGCTCGCAAATCTCAACATTGCCATGGAGAAAGATGGCGTGGCCCTCACAAAATTCTTCATGCTCGTTGAGAAGGAATACCCTTCGGGCAAACTCACGGAGCTCGGCCTCGGCAAAACCCTCCGAGCCATCCGCCTCTCCGATAAAACCTGCGTCGACGAAAGTTTCGCCCCGATTGTAGGCTGGAACGAGCACGCCGCTCTCCCCCACTATGAGGCAACGGCCGAAACCGACGTCACCATCCAGGGCAACGGCCTCCTCCTCGTCGACTCCGGCGGACAGTACACCTACGGCACTACCGACATCACTCGCACCATCGCCCTCGGCACTCCCACCGCCGAGCAGAAACACGATTTCACTCTCGTGATGAAGGGACACATCGCCCTCGCCACCGTTAAATATCCCGCCGGTACGCGCGGCGGCCAACTCGACGTGCTCGCACGCCAATTCCTTTGGAATGAGGGGAAAGCATACTTCCACGGCACAGGCCACGGCGTAGGCTTCTTCATCAACTGCCACGAAGGCCCCCAGAGCATTCGCCTCAACGACGTGCCAGTGGCCCTCGAGCCTGGCATGGTGACGAGCAACGAACCTGGCCTCTACCTCGAAGGTCGCTACGGCATACGCTGCGAAAACCTTATCGCCTGCGAGCCCTGGAAGACTACCGAATTCGGACAGTTCCTCCAGTTTATCACCCTCACTCTCTTCCCCTTCGACCGCACCCTCTTCGACACCTCGATCATGACCGACGCCGAGATCGACTGGGTTAACGCCTACCACGCCGAAGTGAAAGCCCGTCTCACCCCACTCCTCACACCTGAAGAGGCTGAATGGCTCGCCGCAAAGACAGCCCCCATCAGCCGCCAATAAGAACATAAAAATTTCAAGCATAAATGGCTATAATTAAATCAGTAAGGGGCTTCGACCCCGTTATCGGCAAAGACTGCTTCCTGGCCGACAACGCCGTCATCATCGGCGACGTCATCATCGGCGACGAATGTAGCATCTGGTTCTCTACCGTGCTCCGTGGTGACGTCAACTCCATCCGCATCGGCAACCGTGTCAACGTGCAGGATGGCAGCGTGCTCCACACTCTCTATCAGAAATCTACAATCGAAATCGGCGACGACGTATCTATCGGCCATAACGTCGTGATTCACGGCGCGAAAGTGCGCGACTATGCCCTCATCGGCATGGGCGCCGTGGTGATGGACGACGCCGAAGTGGGCGAAGGCGCTATCGTGGCCGCCGGCTCCGTCGTGCTCAGCCGCACCAAGATCGGCCCCCACGAGCTCTGGGGTGGAGCCCCTGCGAAATTCATCAAGATGGTGGAGCCTGAAAAAGCCAAGGAGATGAACGAGAAAATCGCCCGCAATTATCTCATGTACTCTAAATGGTATGAGGAGGACCCGGGAGTCGAAAGATGACCGAGTCTGCCATTCCACGCCTAATCGACCTTCCACGCTTCCTCGACCACCGCGGCAATCTCTCGGTGGTCGAGGAAAGCAAGGATATACCCTTCGCCATTCGTCGCTCCTACTGGGTCTACGATGTGCCCGGGGGTGAGGAACGCGAAGGCCACGCTTATCGCCGCAACCAGGAATTCATCGTGGCTCTCTCGGGAAGCTTCGATGTGGTGGTCGACGATGGTGCCACATCGCGCCGCTATCAGCTAAACCGCTCATATTACGGCCTATACGTCCCGGCCGGCATATGGCGCACGCTCACGAATTTCTCCACCAACTCCCTGGCTCTCATCCTCGCCTCCACACCCTACGATCCCGAAGATTACATTTACACCCACGCCGATTTCATCCGTTACAAGACCGGCGCCTCAGCACCCGACGAAATATGACCGACTCCACCGTCTACGACTGCTCGATGATCGAGCTCAACCGCCACCACAGCGACCGCCGGGGCAATCTCACCGTGGTCGAAAACCGGTGTGAGGTGCCCTTCGATGTGGCCCGAATCTTCTATCTCTACGATGTGCCTGGAGGCGTAGGGCGCGGCGCACACGCCCATCACTCTCTCTATCAGCTCATTGTAGCCGTAAGCGGCAGTTTCTCCGTCACTCTCGACGATGGCGGCGTGAAGCGCACATTCCTCCTCAACCGTCCCTACAAGGGGCTGCTCGTCGTGCCCGGCATTTGGGCCTCGCTCGAAGATTTCTCCTCGGGCGCGGTGTGCATGGTGCTCGCCTCGGCCCCCTACGATGAGGCCGATTACATACGCGAATACTCCGATTTCATAACCCTCAAAGGGAAGACTCTCCCCGAAGATGAAGATGCCTGAGTTTGTCATAACGCCCTATACACCAGAGCGTAAACGCGATTGGGACGAGTTTGTGGCCCGCTCCAAAAACGGCACTCTCCTCCATCTGCGCGATTACATGGATTACCATGCCGATCGCTTCAGCGACACTTCACGCATCATCCTGCGCCAGGGGCGTATCTTCGCTCTCCTTCCCGCCTGCACCGTCGGATCAAGTATCCGCTCTCACGCCGGGCTCACCTACGGCGGTCTGATCGTCGATTCCCATGCCACAGTGGCCGAGGTGCTCGCTGTGTTTCAATTGCTTACCACCCGACTCGCCGAGGAGGGTTACGACGAATTGATCTATAAGCCCGTGCCTCACATCTACCATCGCCTCCCCGCCGAAGAAGATCTCTACGCTCTCTTCCGCTGCGGAGCCTCCCTTACAGCCCGCAACGTATCGGCAACGATCGATTCTCACAATCGCCTCAAATTCCGCAACATACGCCGATCGGGCATCCGCAAGGCCCTGCATGATGGCGTCGAGATTGTAGAGAGCGACGATTTCGCTCGCTTCTGGCCGCTGCTCACGGCCAACCTCGACGAGAAATACAAGGCCGCGCCCGTTCACACCCTCGCGGAGATCTCGCTGCTCGCCCTCCGCTTCCCCGACCGCATACGCCTTCACCTCGCCGTGAAAGGTGCGGAAGTATTGGCCGGCACGGTGATCTATCTCTCAGATACTGTGGCCCATACGCAGTATATCTCCGCTTCGCCCGAGGGTAAACGCGACGGCGCGCTCGACCTTCTCTTTGATCGGCTCATCAACGATGTCTACGCCTCGCGTCGCTATTTCGACTTCGGCACGTCAAACGAAGATGGCGGCCGATATCTCAACGAAAGCCTCATCTATCAGAAGGAGGGTTTCGGGGCGCGCGCGATAGCCTACGACACATGGCGCATCCCCCTGGCCCACTCGGCCGATCGCCACATATGACTCTGAAACACAATCAATAATGGTAAAATATCTCGATCTCAAGCGCGTCAACGATCTCCACGACGCCGAAATACGCCAGGCTATGGCGCGTGTGGCCGATTCCGGTTGGTATCTCCTCGGCAACGAAAACAAAGCCTTCGAACAGGAATACGCCGCCTATATCGGCACCGATTTCGTGGTGCCCTGCGCCAACGGTCTCGACGCCCTCACTCTCATACTCCGTGCCTACATCGAGCTCGGCGCGATGAGCCCTGGCGACGAGGTGATCGTGCCGGCCAACACCTACATCGCCTCCATCCTGGCCATTACCGAAAACGGCCTGGTGCCCGTGCTCGTAGAGCCCGATCCCGCCACGCTGCAGATCGACCCCTCGCGCATCGAAGCGGCCATCACGCCGCTTACGAAAGCCATCATGATCGTGCATCTCTACGGCCGATGCGCCTACACCGCCAAGATCGGCCAGATAGCCCGCAGCCACGGTCTCCTTATTATAGAGGATAACGCCCAGGCCCACGGCTGCCGCTACACTGGCTCGGCCGACGCCACTCCCGACGCCACTGCCGACGCCACCCCGGATGCACGCCAAGGTCAGCTCACCGGCTCACTCGGCGACGCGGCCGGCCACTCTTTCTACCCCGGCAAGAACCTCGGCGCCCTCGGCGACGGCGGCTGCATCACCACCTCCGACCCTCGCCTGGCCGAAATGGCACGGGCTTTGGCCAATTATGGCTCAGCGCAAAAATACATCTTCGATTACCGTGGCCGCAACTCCCGCCTCGACGAATTGCAAGCGGCCGTGCTCCGCGCAAAGCTCCCACACCTCGACGCCGACAACCGTCGCCGCCAGGAGATTGCCGCCCGCTACTACCGCGAGATCACCAATCCCCTCATCATCCTCCCGAAGCGCACTCCCGACGCCGAAAACGTCTACCATATCTTCCCCATCTTCTGCGACACCCGCGACGATCTCCAACGCTACCTCGCCGATCACGGTATCCAGACCCTCATCCACTACCCCGTGCCCCCGCATAAGCAGAAATGCTATTCCGAGTGGGGCGCCCTGAGCCTCCCCATCACCGAGCGCATCCACGCCACCGAGCTCTCCCTCCCCCTCTCCCCCGCCATGACCGACGCCGAGATCACCGCCGTCATCACCGCCATCAATTCCTACCGGCCTTAACACAATTACCCATCGTAGGGACGCGATTGGCAATTGTAGGGACGCGATTGGCAATTGTAGGGACGCGATTCTTCGCGTCCACCGAGCACCTGGTGCGCGATGAGGTGCACGATTAAATTGGCACAAATCAAACGTGGACGCGAAAAATCGCGTCCCTACAAAAATAAATCCCAAAAACCAACGTTTTCCACATAGATAATCATAAAGAAAGGGGGTTGTTTACCTGATTCAGACCTAAAAAAACAGAAAAAACAAAAGAAATATCCGTAAAATTTTGTCAAACAAATAACTTTGACTAATTTTGCACCGCAATTCGAAGCAACGCTCCGAATCGCCCGTCAAGCATATGCATCCGGCGACAATTCCGTCCGCAATATTTACGGACAACCCCGCTGGCAATGCATACAAGGTCAACGTAGGGACATGCCTTTGGCATGTAGCGGAGCCCACAAAAGCACCGCCCACCGCGGAACCCCACAAAAGCACCGCCATCCCTACCCCACCTCCTTTCCGACAAAAAAAACAAAAAATTAACAAATAAAAAAAACAAGAAACAAAAAAATGATTATCGTACAAGTTAAAGAGGGCGAGAACATTGAGAAAGCACTCAAGAAGTTCAAACGCAAATTTGAGAGAACTGGCATCGTTAAAGAGCTCCGTAGCCGTCAGGCTTTCGAGAAACCTTCTGTGACCAACCGCAAGAAGATGATCAAAGCCGCTTACGTGCAGCAGCTCCGTCAGGCCGAGCAGTAATCAGCGCCTTCATCGACAATCAACAAAAACAACGTATATCCGGCTTAAGGCCTGTTCCAGCTCGCTGAAACATACCTTAAGCCGGAAGTCTTTTTATACCACCGCACCCCAAACGCCAACTCCCGCAACCCAAACGACCCCCCAGCAAATGCCAGCCAAACCCCAAGACATCCTCAGCCTATTCCTCCCATACCTGCGCCACGAACTCAACCGTTCGCAGCTCACTGTCGATGCCTATCAACGCGATATCGAGCAATTTATCGCGTGGCTCGGCTCACGCATCCCCTCCCGCGAAATCGACCTCGCCGCCGTCACACTCAACGACCTCCGAGCCTGGATCGCTTTCCTCGCACGCGAAAAGCACACCGCCACAACCCTCCGCCGCAAGGCCCAAAGCATACGCGCCCTCTTCCGCTTCCTCCTGCGCCGTGGTTACATCGAAGCCAACCCCGCCGCCGATCTCTCCCTCCCCAAGCTCCCCAAAAGCCTGCCAAACGTGGTCAGAGCCGAAGAGATGGAGGGGGTGATGCGCCTCGAAGAGCAAGCCGCCAACCTCCAACCCGACGACGAAGACACCCTCCTCACCACCCTCATGCTCGACCTCCTCTACACCCTCGGCATCCGTCGCGCCGAACTCATAGCCATCTCCGACCCCGACATCTCCCACGGCGAAGGCGAAATCAAGATCTTCGGAAAGAGAGCCAAGCAGAGAGTCGTGCCCGTGCCTCAGAAGCTCCTTCAGCGCATCGAGCAGTGGCAACGCCTGCGCGATAGCCTCTGGCCCGACCTCCCGGCCCCCACGCCCCTGCTCGTGGTCAACGGCAAACGCATCTCCCCCCGCCAGGTCTACGACCGTGTCCACGCCGCCCTCGAAGGCACCTCGGCCCGCAAAAAGAGCCCCCACGCCCTGCGCCACACTTTTGCCACGGCCATGCTCAACGGTGGAGCCGACCTCAACTCCGTGAAAGAGTTTCTCGGTCATAGTTCGCTATCTACCACGCAGATCTACACCCACATATCTTTTGCCGAAATGCGCAAAACCTACCAGAAAAGTCACCCCCGCGCTCGCTCTGCCGCTCCCCCCGAAGAGTCAGCGCCAAATGAGGAGTAAAATTTTTCAATTCCTTTAGGCCAATTTACCGATTTTTTTGTTAACTTTGTAAAGACAAACCCTAAAACGTGACTACTATGGAAGTAAAGATCAAAGCGATTCATTTCGACATTTCAGAGAAGCTCACAGCTTTTGTGAATAAAAAGATTGAGAAGATCACTCGCCGTTTCGACGCCATCGGCGCTGTCGAGGTTAATCTCACCCTCGTAAAGCCGGAGACGGCCATGAACAAAGAGGCCGGAATCAAGCTCGTGATTCCTGGTGGCGCAGATCTCTTCGCCTCGAAAACAGCCGACACGTTTGAAGAGGCTATCGACCTCTCGCTCGACGCCCTCGAGCCCCAACTTGAAAAAGTGAAAGGGAAAAAGTAAGAAATAAGGCCCGTCTCAGCCACCTCTGGCCGAGACGGGCTTTCAAAACGATATCCTCCATTTTATGCCCCCGCAGAAACGATCTTCAAACACGAAAAAAACTGTACCCAAAAAGGCCGCAGCGAAAAAGCCCCGCAAGAAATCTGCCTCCAACGCCGCTCGAAACAAGCGTCTGTGGTTGTGGATTGGTAGCGCAGTGGCTGTCGTAGTGGCCGCCATTCTCATTTTCTTCCTCCCGGTCGTGACCAAAGGTGCTCCCGAAGAGGCCCTGATACGCATCCCCGCCAATGCCTCGCGCGATGTCGTGCGCGATTCGCTCGTAAAGTATCTCGGCCCCTCCTATACCCACGAAGTTATGAAAATGGCCTCGCTCCGTGGCAGCGATTTCTCGCGCCGGCATGGGGCATATCTTATCACCAAAGGCCTCTCCCCTCTGCGCGCCGAGCGTAAGCTCTCGCAAGGCGCTCAGCAACCTCTCACCCTCACTATCAACGGCTTCCGCTCCCTCCCCACGCTCGCCGAGAGAGTGAGCCGCCGCTTCGATTTCACCCCCAAAGCCCTCACCTCCGCTCTCTCCGACCCCGACCTCCTTCGCCCCTACGGCCTCACCCCCGAGCAGGCCCTCTCGCTCTTTATCGACGATTCTTACGAGCTCTATTGGTCGGCCACACCCGAAGACGTCATCAAGAAGGTGGGCGAAAACTATAAGAAAGTCTGGAATGCCGAGCGCATCAGCAAAGCCTCCGGATTAGGTCTCACCCCGGCGCAAGTCATGACAGTCTGCTCTATCGTCGACGAAGAGAGCAATAAAATCGACGACAAAGGGAAGATCGGCCGCCTCTACATCAATCGTATCAACAAGGGCATGCCCCTGCAGGCCGATCCCACTATCAGGTTCGCGCTCAACGATTTCACCATCCGCCGCGTGAAAGGGGCTCATCTGAAGGTCGACTCCCCCTACAACACATATCGCAACAAGGGTCTCCCTCCAGGACCCATCCGCACCACCTCTCTCGCTACGATCGACGCTGTGCTCAATTCCGCACCCTCAGATTATCTCTACATGTGCGCCAAAGATGATTTCTCCGGCTATCACAGCTTCGCTTCCACTTATCAGCAACACCTCGAAAACGCACGCCGTTATCAGCGCGCTCTCGATAATCGTGGCATAAAGTAACCCCCGTCTCTTGATGAAAACACGTATTCTCACCCTGCTTTCATTCCTTCTGGCAGCCGTTACTGCCTGCTCTGCCGCTGTCGCCGACGCCGACGGCGCATCCCCCCGCATACCCGATTCTCTGCTCCCCTCACCCCCCTCTATCTCCACTGCCGCCACTCCTGCTCAGGCTCCCGCGCATCTCGATGGCTACAAACGCTCCGACGATGAGCTCTGGTGGTGGAATCAGGCTAAAAAACTGAAACTCGACCTCAACGACCCCGAGATACGCTACCCTAAATTCCTGAAATTCTGTCTCGACGTCTACAAATGGGGCGACCATTTCTTCAATTCCTACGAGCCCGACTATGTGGTGGGCACCGGCAAACGCTGGAAAGCCCGCATCGTCAACGACAACTGGGTCGACTCCTACATCATGGAATTCCCCCAGGATATGCGTATGCAGATGCTCAGCGATGTCTACGCCAACATCGGTGCCTACGTGCAATATATGGCCGTAAGCCTCGGCTACACATGGGATATGTCGCAATTCTTCGGAGGCTCCACCGAACATAAGAAGATGGAATTCGGCTTCAACTGCGCCCTATTCGACATCAACCTCTACTACCACGAGAACACCGGTGGCACCTACCTCCGCAAATTCGGCGATTACGAGAAGGGCCACCTCATCAAAGAGCGTTTCCCAGGCCTCGAACTTTACACCTGGGGTATCGACGCGATGTATTTCTTCAACCATAAACGCTACTCCCACGGCGCGGCCTACAACTTCTCTAAAATACAAAAGAAAAGCCAAGGCTCATGGATAGCCGGCTTCTCTTACTCAAACATCAAGCTGAATTTCGATTTCCATACCCTCCCCATCAATCTGCTACCCTATCTCACGATTCCGGCCACAGATTATATGTTCCATTACAAATCGTATGCCCTGCTCGTTGGCTACGGCTACAACTGGGTGATACGTCCGAAGCTCCTCTTCAACGCCACTCTTACCCCCTCCGTAGGCCTCACCCACTGCTACGAAGATTCGCTCGAAGGGGCCAAGTATATGCCCGCTCTCAACCTTGCGGGCCGCTCATCGCTCACATATAATTTAGGCAACTTCTTCTTCAGCGGCATTTTCCGCTTCAACGGCCATTGGTATAAGAGCGGCACCTACTCCCTCTTCAGTTCAATAGAAAACTTCTCCGCCAACATCGGCTTCCGCTTCTGAGAAACCCGACGTGGCAGAGAAGTCATAAATTCATTACTTACAATCAACCAATCAGATAGAATTCAGCAAATCTACCTTCCCCTCGTTCACGAGCTTCAACACGAGCTCTCCGAAGAGCGTGTTCTGCCAGGCAAACCATTCGCGGGTGAAGTTGGCCGGATCATCCTTGTGATACGATTCATGTATGAAACCCATCTCATTGTCGGTGGCAAGCAGCGACTGCATGCACTCCTTTATCTCGGCATCGTCGGTTGAGGTGAAAGCCTTCATCATCACGCTCATTGGCCACACCATATCATAGCCGATGTGCGGCCCGCCTATCCCCTCGCCGGCCACGCCGCTGAAGAAGTAAGGGTTGGCATCGCTCCATACGAATCGTCGGGTGTTCTGATACACAGGGTCGTTCATCGCCACATCCGATAGATAAGGCAGCGAGAGCAGCGACGGGGCGTTCGAATCATCCATCAGCAATTTGTTGCCGAAGCCATCCACCTCGAAAGCGTAGATCTCGCCGAAATCGGGATGATACACCGTGGCATGCTTGCGAAGCGCGTCCTCCACCTCGTCGGCCAGACGGCAACACTCCTTCGAGAGCTTCCTGTCGTGATTGCATTCTGTCAAGATTTCGCCCGCCTTACGCAGCGATGACACTGCAAAGAAGTTGGAGGGCACGAGAAACTGCAGCGTCGTGGCGTCGTCCGAAGGGCGGAAGCATGACACGATCAGTCCGCACGGCTTCACAGGCGCGCCGTTGCCATCATTGTTGAGAGTGTCGAGAGCGCGGTCGGTCTTGCGCTTAAACTGGTAAGGCCCCACGCCGTCGTAGCGTTGCTGCTCGCGAAATGTGGTCAGCACCTTGCCGATAGCCTCTATCCATTCATCGTCGAATATCGAATCGTCGCCCGTCACCTTCCAATATTCATACGCCAAGCGTATCGGATAGCAAAGCGAATCGATCTCCCATTTGCGCTCGTGAAGCTCTGGCTTCATATCCGTGATATCGCTCATCCACTCCCCGCCCGTGGGGCCGTCGTTGAAAGCGTTGGCATAGGGGTCGATGCAGATACACTTGAACTGGCGGCGAATCACACCCTCCAGCATATCTTTCAAAGCCGGGTCGGCGTTGGCAAGCTGCACGTAAGGCCACACCTGTGCCCCCGAATCGCGCAGCCACATGGCATGGATGTCGCCCGTGTATACGAAAGTGTCATGCTTCCCGTCGTCGCCCACGCGGTAATGCACCGTCGTGTCGATCGTGTTCGGGAAACAATTCTCAAACATCCAGGCGAGCTTCTCGTTGGTGAGAAGCCCCTTCACGCGAGCTATCTCATCTTCTACGGCCTGAGAATAGAAAAGTCTTTCCCCCTTGGCGGGGCGGCATGTCTTGCGGCTCTGCGCGTTTATCTTGTCGGTGCGGCAGGAGGTCTTCGCCGGAGCCCCATGGGCTGCCGCCATCCCCGAACTCAGAAGTAGAGCCGCCGCTGCTAAAAATAGTCTGTTCATATAATAAAAGCAGGTTAGGTTGTTTCTTTATTCACTGCTACAAAGTTACCTCCACCTGCTTTTAAATCTGTCCTTATTTCTGACAAAAAAGTATGATATCGCTGATTATCAATACCGCATACATATCTGGCACTCATGAATACATCCTCAGTCAAGCGAGCCGTCGGCCATCCCCTGCTGTGTGCGGTAATCTTTCGGCGTCATGCCGAAACGCTTGTCGAATTCTTTGTAGAAATGCGAGCGGTTGGAGAAGCCTGAAGCGTAGATAATCTCCTGCACAGTCTCCGTCGTCGTCACGAGCAGCTTGGCCGCATACGTGATGCGCTGCCGCTTGATGAAATCGCTCGGCGAGGGGAGCTCAAGCTCTTTGAAGCGCCGGTAGAGATTGCGCAGGCTCAGGCTCGCGTGGTCGGCAAGACGTTCGGGCGTGAGTTCGCTATCGCTGATATGCTCCTCTATGTAGGCCACCATCGAATCTATGAAAGCCCTGTCGTCGCGATGCACGAGCTTGCCCTCGTTATATTCGAAAGCTCCCGCGGCCGTGTTGTAATATTCCTTCAGATAACGTCGGTTTTCAAGCATACGGTTCACGAGCGCCTTCAGGTAAGTCACGCTGAAGGGCTTCCCAACGTAGGCATCAGCCCCTGAGTCGATACCCTCCACTCGCTCCTCGTTGCTCGTTTTGGCCGAGAGCAATATCAGCGGGGTGTGCATCGTGTGCTTGTTCTGCTTCACCATTTTCGTAAACGTCACGCCGTC
>CAZGJH010000076.1:0-12406 GCA_964525735.1 uncultured Sangeribacter sp. | reverse complement strand
GAGTCGGTGCCGTCGTCGAAGGCCGAGACAAAGAGTACATTGACATCGTTGATACCACCCACATGAATCTGCCCAAAGCGGTAAGCTCAATTCCGAGCTGAGCTTACCCGAAGCAAATTCATACTTTCCGATCGGCTGAGTTGCCTCTCGAGACGGAAGTGCCAGGCCCGCACCGCTGCCACACCGATGCTGCATGCGGCATGTGCGATACCCTGAGCACCCTCCGCTTGGACAAGGACATACTTGATGCATCCATCGGCGAAGTATTGTGGCTGCTTAGTGCCCGGCAATGACTGTAGCAAGCATCTATCTTCCCTCCGGACATGTGTGGTCTTATCCCCTCCCGGCTACCCAAGTTGGTGGCCAACAGGCTATGGCAGCGGTCAATAGTTATCCAAACGGCTCTCCCAAGAGCTGGAAAGAGATTTCATAACCGGTCTGTTCTACTGTCGAGGCGGTCTCGAAAACGGTTAGTAAGAGTTGAGTGCTTCCTCCTATGCTACCTACCCAAGTAGTCGCAATAAACTCCCGCTCATTTTCCCATGAGAGCCAGGCCAAATTCCAACTCACACGTGCGAGCTCATAAATATCAGGGTTCCCCAAAGATCGCCAAGAGGCGAAGGCGCCTCCTCCCAAAGCTCCGTAAAAGGCCCCCAAGGCCTTAACAGGAGCCCCAAGGCTGTTGATGTGACTCCCCTCACATCGGCAGCCTTTTTTGTTTACCCCAAAAATATTTTGTAATTTTGCAATCTAAAAACAATAATATAATCTTTCTGAAGATGTCAAAAATCGGCAGCGTTTTCACCCCTAAGGCCAAAAAGGCTTTACTCCTCGGCAGCGGCGAGCTCGGCAAAGAGGTCGCTCTCGAACTTCAACGCCTCGGCGTCGAGGTCATAGCTTGCGATAAGTATCCAAATGCACCAGCTATGCAGGTGGCCCACCGCTCTTACGTGTTCAATATGCTCGACGGCGATGAATTGCGCCGTATCGTAGAACTCGAACGTCCGGATCACATCATCCCCGAAATCGAGGCCATCGCCACACCCACTCTCGTGGAGCTCGAAAAAGAGGGCTTCAATGTCACCCCCACAGCCCGCGCAGCTTGGCTCACTATGAACCGCGAAGGCATCCGTCGCCTCGCTGCCGAAGAACTCGGTCTCCCCACATCCCCCTATCGTTTCGCATCTACACGCGAAGAATTCGACCAGGCAGTCAAGGAGATCGGCATCCCCTGCGTCGTGAAACCGATCATGAGCTCCTCCGGCCACGGCCAAAGCACTATCAAGAGCGAAGCCGACATCGACAAGGCCTGGAAAGAGGCCCAGGAGGGTGGCCGCGCAGGCGCCGGTCGCGTCATCGTAGAGGGCTTCATCGATTTCGATTACGAAATCACCCTCCTCACCGTGCGCAGTATCTCGGGCACTACCTTCTGCGAACCCGTAGGACACATCCAGGTTAACGGCGACTATCGCTACTCCTGGCAGCCCCAGCCCATGAGCCCCGAAGCTATCGAATCGGCTCGCGATATCGCCCGCAAGATCACCGACGCTCTCGGAGGCTACGGCATCTTCGGCGTCGAACTCTTCATCAAGGGCGACAAGGTGATCTTCAGCGAAGTCTCCCCTCGCCCTCACGACACGGGCATGGTGACGATGATCTCGCAAGATCTCTCGGAGTTTGCCCTCCACGCACGCGCCCTGCTCGGTCTGCCGGTGCCCACCATCGAATTCTACGGCCCCTCGGCCTCCCGCGCCATCGTGGTTGAAGGCGACACCAACTGCGTGGAGTTTGAAAACCTCGACCGTGTGCTCGAAGAACCCTCCACCCAGATTCGCATCTTCGGCAAGCCGGAAGTGCACGGTCATCGCCGCATGGGCGTGATTCTCGCCAAGGCCGACTCTCTCGAAGAGGCCCGCGCCAAAGCCGAACGCGCCTACGACAAGCTCACAGTGAAAGTAAACTGAAATGCCCGACAACTGCAACGACTCAATCGCCGTCATCCCGTCTGACGGCCACAAACATAAAGCGGAGAGGAGATACACTTCGAAAGAGGTGTGTCTCTTCCTTGCTGAATATGCCGTCAAGCTCTTCGGCAGCGCCGCCACTTGCATCCGCCTCGAACGCAACATCAATCGAATGGCCGCCGAATTCGGCAAGAAGGTAGAAATCTACATAATGCCCCGACATATACATATGACGGTGTGGCAACCCGGTGGCGACGACACCTTCACAACCATCACATCCGTCGGCCCCACTCCCATCAGCTTCTCGCTCACCACCCACCTCAGCCAACTGAGCTGGCACGTGGCCGACGACCATCTCTCGCTCGAAGTCGCCAAAAAACGTTTCAAACATATCGTCGCTTCCGATTCCGAGACCCCCTGGCTCACTCTCCTGCTCGCCTCGCTGGCCAACGCCTCTTTCTGCGGCATATTCGGCGGCGACGCTTTCGCGATGCTCATCGTGTTCGTGGCCACGGCTATCGGCTTCCGCTTAAAGCAACTCATGGGAGGAGCACACATCGACGGCCGCGTCATCTTCTTCGTGTGCGCATTCATATCTACGATAATCGGTGCGTCGGCATTCATCCTCACCCCCGATGGCACCCCCAACATAGCCGTGGGCACAAGCGTGCTCTACCTCGTGCCCGGCATCCCCTTCCTCAACTCCTTCAGCGACCTCCTCTACCGACATTACATCTGTGCCTTCTCTCGCTTCACCGACGCCGTGGTGCTCACGGTGTGTCTCTCGCTCGGGCTCTGCCTGGGCATGAAAGTAATGAGCGTAGGCATGTTCTAACCCCCCTCCACACATCCCCCGCATATGCTTATCGATATAGTAAAAGATGCCCTCCTGGCCGCCATGGCCGCCATCGGTTTCGGCTCCATCAGCCGCCTGCCCCGACGTGGCTACGTATGGTGTGCCCTCATCGCCGCCATCGGCCATTCCGTGCGCCTCATCCTGATGAGCCCCGACACCCTCTCGCTCCACGTGGTCTTCGCCACAGCCTGCGCCTCTTTCCTCATAGGCTGCATGGCCGTATTCGTCTCCCCGCTCGCCAAGATTCCCGCCGAGGCCTACCTCTTCCCCTCCCTGCTGCCGATGATCCCCGGCATGTATGCCTACCGCTCCGTGGGCGGATTCGTGATGTGCCTCATAGCCGACTCGCAGCAAACTTTCGACATCTATTTCTACCGTTTCGCCCAAAACGGCATCGTTTGCCTCACCATAATCCTCGCCATGGTGATATGCGCCACTCTCCCCATTTTCATCTTCAAAAGCACCGCCTTCACCGCCACAAGGTGAAAAAATTGTCGCTCTACCCCTAAAAAAGTAGTGGTTAAGGGGGAATATTTACAAATTTGCACCATTAAAATACAAATATTAACCTCTTTTTTATTTCCTTTTACTATCTTTGCACCACGATTCTCACCGAGTGTCGTACCCCCCTAAAACTATCATGAAAAAGAAAAGGAAATGAAAAAAGAAATTCTTGACCGCGCAGCCGATAACATTCGTATCTTGGCTGCCTCGATGGTTGAAAAGGCTAAATCAGGACACCCCGGCGGTGCCATGGGCGGCGCCGATTTCATTAATGTGCTCTTCAGCGAGTACCTTGTCTTCGATCCGAAAGATCCCGCGTGGGACGCACGCGACCGCTTCTTCCTCGATCCAGGACACATGGCCCCCATGCTCTACGCCCAGCTCGCCCTGATCGGCAAATACTCTCTCGATGAGCTCAAGCAGCTCCGCCAGTGGGGTAGCCCCACTACCGGACACCCCGAATTCGATATCGCCCGCGGTGTCGAAAATACTTCCGGTCCTCTCGGTCAGGGCCACACGTTTGCTGTCGGAGCTGCTATCGCAGCCAAATTCCTGGCCGCCCGCACCGGCAACCCCGGCTTCGAAAAGGAGACTATCTATGCTTATATATCCGACGGTGGCATACAGGAGGAGATCTCCCAGGGCGCTGGTCGCCTCGCAGGCACTCTCGGCCTCGGCAACCTCGTGATGTTCTACGACTCCAACGACATCCAGCTCTCTACCGAATGTCGCGAAGTCACTTCTGAGGACACCGCCGCTAAATATCGCGCTTGGGGCTGGAACGTCATGGAGATCGACGGCCACGACGTGGAGCAGATCCGCATGGCCCTCAACGCTGCCAAGGCTGAACGCGAAATGCCTACTCTCATCATCGGCAAGACCATCATGGGCAAGGGCGCTCGCAAAGCCGACAACTCCTCTTACGAGCACAACTGCAAGACTCACGGCGCTCCTCTCGGAGGCGACGCCTTCCGCAACACTGTCACTAACCTCGGCGGCAACCCCGACGATCCGTTCGTGATCTTCGACGAGGTGAAGGAGCTCTACGACGCTCGCGCAAAAGCCCTCGAAGGCATCGTGGCCGAGCGTAAGGAGGAGGAGAAGAAATGGGCCGAGGCTAACCCTGAAAAGGCTGCCGAGCTCAAAGTATGGTTTGAAAACAAGGCCCCGAAGATCGACTGGAGCAAGGTGGTGCAGAAAGAAAACGACGCTACCCGCAACGCCTCTGGCGTAGTGCTCGCCCAGCTCGCTCAGCAGGTGCCCAACATGATCTGCTCTTCGGCCGACCTCTCCGAGAGCGACAAGACTATCTCCTTCCTCAAGCAGACTCACGCCTTCACCAAAGGCGACTTCTCAGGAGCCTTCCTCCAGGCTGGTGTGGCTGAGCTCACCATGGCTTGCTGCTGCATCGGTATGGCCCTCCACGGAGGCGTAATCGCCGCTTGCGCCACATTCTTCGTATTCTCCGATTATATGAAGCCCGCTGTGCGTATGGCAGCTCTCATGGAGCTCCCCGTGAAGTTTATCTGGACTCACGACGCTTTCCGCGTCGGCGAAGACGGCCCCACTCACGAGCCCGTTGAGCAGGAGGCTCAGATCCGCCTGATGGAGAAACTCAAAAACCATCACCATCGCAACTCTGTGCTCGTGCTCCGTCCGGCCGACGCCGAGGAGACCACCGTGGCATGGAAGCTCGCAATGGAGAATGTATACACTCCCACTGCCCTCATCCTCTCACGCCAGAACATCAACAATCTCCCGGCTGGCAACGACTACAGCCTCGCCGAGAAGGGTGGCTACATCGTAGCCGGCTCCGACGAGAATCCCGACGTGGTGCTCGTGGCTACTGGTTCTGAGGTGGCTACACTCGTCGACGGCGCCAAGAAGCTCCGCGAAGATGGCCTCAAGGTGCGCGTGGTGTCGGTTCCCTCTGAGGGCCTCTTCCGCACGCAGCCTGTTGAATACCAGGAGGAAGTGCTTCCCCGCGACGTTAAGAAATTCGGCCTCACAGCCGGTCTGCCTGTCAATCTGCTTGGCCTCGTAGGCACCGACGGCAAGATCTGGGGTCTCGAATCTTTCGGCTTCTCCGCTCCCTACAAGGTGCTCGACGAGAAGCTCGGCTTCACCGCCGACAACGTCTACAACCAGGTGAAGGCAATGTTCTAAGGAATCGCAACAAATTTGGAGATTCCAAAATTTGATCTCACGAAAACACTACGGGAATCCGGCGCCTCGAAATCGCCGGCGCCGGATTCCCCTCTAATTCACACTCTGCGACTAAGGAATCCTAAAACAGGATTTACTAAATTAAATCTTAGAACAGATCATAAATGATTATTCTAAAACCTTAATTTTCATGTTTTTATTAGGATACGACATAGGAAGCTCTTCAGTAAAGGCCGCTCTCGTCGACGCGATCACGGGCAAAGTGGTGGCTTCTGATTTCTTCCCCAAAAACGAAGCTCCCATAAAGGCCCTCCGTCAGGGTTGGGCCGAACAAGACCCTAACAACTGGTGGAGCTATCTCAAGGAGGCCACAGCCTCTGTGCTCGCTCAAAGCGGCATCAACCCCGCCGACATCAAGGCTATAGGCATCAGTTACCAGATGCACGGCCTCGTACCGATCGACCGCGACCATAACGTGCTCCGCGACGCCATTATCTGGTGCGACTCTCGCGGCGTGCCCTACGGTGAGAAAGCTTTCAACGAACTCGGCGCCGACGTCTGCCTCCCACGCCTGCTCAACTCCCCCGGCAATTTCACTGCCGCCAAGCTGCGCTGGCTCAAGGAGGAAGAGCCCGAAGTATACGAGAAGATCTATAAGGTGATGCTCCCCGGCGACTATATCGCAATGCGCCTCACCGACGAGATCTGCACCAACCCCGAGGGTCTCTCTGAGTATATGCTTTGGGATTTCAAGGAGAACGCTCCCGCCACTTTCCTCATGGAATATTACGGCTACGAGCCCGCTATCTTCCCCGAAGTGAAACCTACATTCTCTGAGCAGGGCCGCGTCACTGAGAAAGCCGCACGCGAGCTCGGTCTCGTGCCCGGAATCCCGGTTACCTACCGCGCTGGCGACCAGCCCAACAACGCCCTCTCTCTCAATGTGTTCAACCCCGGTGAAGTGGCCTCTACGGCCGGAACTTCCGGCGTGGTATACGGCATCAACGGAACGGTCGACTACGATCCCCGCTCGCGTGTCAACAACTTCGCCCACGTCAACCATTCCGACTCGCAGACCCGCATCGGCGTGATGACCTGCATCAACGGCACAGGCATCCTCAACACCTGGATCAAGCGCAACGTGGCCCCCGAGGGTATCAGCTATGCCGAGATGAACGATCTCGCAGCTCGTGTGCCCGTAGGCAGCCAGGGCGTCACTATCCTCCCCTTCGGCAACGGCGCGGAGCGTGTGCTCGAAAACCGCCAGATCGAATGTTCGATCCACGGCATCAACTTCAATATCCACAACCGCGACCATATCATCCGCGCCGCACAGGAGGGTATCGTATTCTCCTTCATGTATGGCATGGAGATTATGGAGGCTATCGGCATGGACATCAAGCGTATACACGCCGGCAAGGCCAACATGTTCCTGAGCCCCATCTTCCGTGAGACGCTCGCTTCCGTTTCGGGAGCTACGATCGATCTGGTAGATACCGACGGAGCTGCCGGAGCCGCCAAGGGTGCCGGAATCGGTGCCGGAATCTATGCCGACAACAAGGAGGCTTTCGCTTCGCTGAAAGTGCTCGAAGTGATCGAGCCGGCCAAAGACCGCACACCCTATCTCGAGGCCTACGCCCGCTGGAAGCGTATCCTCGAAAACACTCTCGCTTCTCTCAATAACTAAAAACAATAACCAAACCAACTTTAACAACTTATCAAGATGGCTAACAAAGAATATTTCCCCCAAATCGGGAAGATCAAATTTGAGGGCACCTCTTCCTACAATCCCCTCGCCTACCGTTACTATGACGCTGAGAAGCTCGTGCTCGGCAAACCCATGAAAGAGTGGCTCAAATTCGCCATGGCATGGTGGCACACTCTCTGCGCTGAAGGCGGCGACCAGTTCGGCGGCGGCACAAAGAAATTCCCCTGGAATGAGGGCGCCGATGCAATCGAAATCGCTAAGAACAAAGTAGACGCTGGCTTCGAGATCATGGAGAAACTCGGCATCGAATATTTCTGCTTCCACGATGTCGACCTCGTTTCTGAGGGCAACAGCGTTGAGGAGTATGAGGCTAATCTTAAGGCTGTTGTGGCTTACATCAAGGAGAAGATGCAGGGCACTAACATCAAGAACCTCTGGGGCACAGCCAACGTGTTCGGCAACGGCCGCTACATGAACGGCGCCGCTACCAACCCTGACTTCGACGTTGTGGCTCGCGCTGCCGTTCAGATCAAGAACGCTATCGACGCTACTATCGAGCTCGGCGGTCAGAACTACGTATTCTGGGGTGGCCGCGAGGGCTACATGAGCCTTCTCAACACCGACCAGAAGCGTGAGAAAGAGCACCTCGCTACTATGCTCACCATGGCTCGCGACTACGCTCGCAGCAAAGGCTTCACCGGCACTTTCCTCATCGAGCCCAAGCCCATGGAGCCCTCAAAGCATCAGTATGACGTCGACACTGAGACTGTAATCGGCTTCCTCAAAGCTCACGGTCTTGAGAAAGACTTCAAGGTGAACATCGAGGTTAACCACGCTACTCTCGCCGGCCACACATTCGAGCATGAGCTCGCTGTAGCCGTTGACAATGGCATGCTCGGCTCTATCGACGCCAACCGTGGCGACTATCAGAACGGCTGGGATACCGACCAGTTCCCCATCGACAACTATGAGCTCACTCAGGCTATGATGCAGATCATCCGCAACGGCGGCCTCGGCAACGGCGGTACAAACTTCGATGCCAAGACTCGTCGCAACTCAACCGACCTTGAGGATATCTTCATCGCTCACATCGCCGGTATGGACGCTATGGCTCGCGCTCTCGAATGTGCAGCCAACGTGCTCGAGAAGTCTCCCTACAAGAAGATGCTCGCCGACCGCTACGCTTCTTTCGACAAGGGCGAAGGCAAGGAGTTCGAAGAGGGCAAGCTCACTCTCGAGCAGCTCGCTGAGATCGGCAAGAGAATCAACGAGCCCGCTCAGACTTCTGGCAAGCAGGAGCTCTACGAGGCTATCATCAACATGTACGCCTAATCGGCAACTCGCTTAATCAGCAACTCGCCTAATCGGCAGCTCGCTTAATCAGCATCAAACAAACCAAATAAAAACAGGGCGAATCGGCATCACCGGTTCGCCCCATTTTTTCATGCAGTATTATGATATGAAAATTATGCTTTAAGATTTTTCATAATTCATTATTGATAATGAATTATGAATTACGAATTATGAATTAAACCTTATCGTTATGCTTTCCCTGACGCACATCGAGCGTGCCGGGAAGATTAGCTGATTCGTCGAGAATGCTCTCGATAGTGCGGTGAAGGCTTTGATTCTCCTTCTGGATATTCAGCATCTTACGCTTCAGGGTGAAATTGCTGCGATAGAGCACCATCAGCAGCACAGCGAAAATCAGCAAGGCTGCCAAAGCCACGGTAATAACCCTCTGGCCCGTAGAGATCTCCATCTCCTTCTTCTCCAAAGCGAGAGTCTCCTTCTCAGCCTTCAGTTGGTTGACGTCGTAGCGTATCTGAAGCTCGCGGTAAGCCTCCGACGATTTCTCTTCGATAGCATCGCGCAGCATACCGTTGTATTCCTTCAGGGCCGAAAGAAGTGTGGCCTGGTCGTTGATTGAATCGGCGGCCGTCACCAGCATGCTCATCAGATTGCGACGCGTGAAATTATCGCGCACCATCGGCAGAGCCTTCTTGATGCGGGGCACGACACCCTCATAATCTTCCACAGCCATCAGGCGATAGATTGTGGGGCGACCCTCGCTGTAGAAATCACCGGCCACTTCACGGTCGGTGTCAGCCAGCATCGCGCACTTCGCATAGATATCTTTGATCTCATCGAGCGTCAGGGCCTTGTAGTTGCCTAACATTCGGCGATAAGAGATGTAATAGTAGCGGTTGTAGTTGCGGTAGTGGCGCCCCATGCGCTTGTAATTGTCGTCGAGCTTATTGATCACGTCGAGCAATTTCTTGTCGGCCTCCACAGCCTTCTCATAATTCTGGTTGCGCGTGTGCACATTGGCTGCCGTAGTGTAATAGAGATTGCGGAGATAGCTGAACTCGTCGGGCAGCTCGTTTACCATCTTGTCGAGACGGTCGAGATACTCAAGATAGAGGTTGCCATGGGTGGTGGTGCCTAAGAAGATCACCATGCGATAGAGGTCGAGGATATCCTCGTAGCGGTTCCCCTTCGGGGTCATATCCTCGCTGGCATATTTACGAAGCACCTCCCTCAGCTGCGACTCCGGAATGTAATTGGCTTCCATCGAAGCTCTCACCACGTCGATAAAGAGCTTCACGGCCTCGCGATGCTCAGGGTCTTTGATAAAATCGGCATAGCGGCCCATCTCCTTGGGCATGAGCGAGTCGCTCTTAAGAATCACGGCCATCTGCGGCACCACATCTATGAGCACCGTCTGATTGCCGCTCTTTCTGGCCATCTCAAGAAGCATGCGTCCCGACTTCGTCTTATATCTCTGGTCGGAGGCGTCAAACACATCATAGAGCAATTTAAGGCTGTCGGAGGCAGTCTTCTGGAATTTCAATCGATTCATGAGACTGTCGGCCACATTCTGGCGAGCGACAGCCGTTGCGGGTGAGACGACACCCAGCACTGCCATAACGGCGATAATCAAAAACTTGATCCGTTTCACAGTCTTAGTTTATATAATTCAATTTAAAAATCGCTGATGCTTTCTCCCCTCCGGCTCCTATCGGGCCTTGAGCAGAGAGAAGCGCGATTTATCTTGCAAATTTAATAATTCTCATCGGAATTATCTCTATCGGAGCGCCTCTTTTTCTCCAAGCGCCCCGCATTTCTCAGAGTACTCCCCCACGTCAGCCGGCTTCGCTGACGCGCACCTCGTCGACATCCTTGATCGCCGAGACGCTATTGATGATAGTCTGAAGCTCGCTGTATGAATGCACGCCGAAGGTGATGCGGATCGTCACGATATTGTCTTCGGTAGAAGAATTGTAAGAATCGATGTTGAGATTCAGCTCATTCGAAATGCAATCTACAATGTCGAGGAAGAGATGATATCTATCTACCGCCTTCACTGTAATATCTACCGGATAAAGAGTGCCGTCAGCCTCGAAATCCACGCTCTTGATATCGTCGCCAAACTGTGAGGCGAGACGAATCACAACCGGGCAATCCCTCTTGTGTACGGTGATGCGTCCGTCTGGATCGCGGAAGCCGATCACCTCCTCCCCCGGAATGGGATGGCAGCGGCAACAACGTCTGTAACGCGGTATCGGCTGTGCCTCCAGATACTCTCTAATCGCATTCTTCGCCTTATACGTCACCACTTGCTCCAGACTCTTCTCTGTGGGATGCGATGTCGGGTCGGTAAAAATGTGCACTACGTCGCCACGACGCAGCGGTGCGTTGATGGAGCTCAAGAAACCGTTTACACGTGCATATTTCGCATGAATACCTGTTTCGCGCGATATCTCGAAAGCGAAATCCAGTATCGACGATTTCTGCGGCATAATCACTGCCTTCCCCGAAGGGGTGAACACCATGATATCGTCGTTGTAGAAAGAAGATGTCACCTTCTCCATGAAATCGATTCCAGCCTCGTGAGAGTCGATATCTCGCAAAATGCCACGGAATTTCTCTACCCAACGGCCGATGATGGTCTGGGAATTGTCGGCGGTATATCCGAGTTGGGAATTTTCCGACATCCGGTCGCTGCTGATGTGCACCTCCTGCCACCTTCCGAAATCGGCCAACAGTTTCACGTGAAGGCTTTGGTAGCCATTCTCCTTCGGAGAGTCGATATAATTCGAAATGCCTCCCGGTTTCTCGCGGAAGCGATCAGTCAGGACGGAGTAGATTCTCAGGGCGAGCTCCTTCTCATCCTCCCCCTTCGGCGTCTTGAAGATAATCTCCGTGAAATGGCGATACTTTAGATGGTTGAAATCGTCGCCATACTTCTTCATCTTACGCCAAATGCTGTAAGGATGACGGTAGCAGAGATGCACATCGGCCTCTATGCCGGCGCACGCGAGTGCAGCCTCCAACTGCCGACAGAAATTTTGAAGACGTTGGCTCTGCTGACGTTTGTCCTCCTCAATGAGAGCCGTGATCTCCTCATATTCGTGAGGGCAACGGAAACGCAGACTGAGGTTTTCCAACTCAGTCTTCACATGATAGAGGCCAAGACGATTAGCGAGAGGTGCGTAGAAATAATCGGTCTCTCCAGCTATCTTCATTTGCTTGTCGGGACGCATCGACGACAGCGTGCGCATATTGTGAAGACGGTCGGCCAACTTCACCATGATCGGCCGGATGTCGTGCTGCATCGAATCGAGGATCTGACGGAAATTATCTACCTGCTTACTCAACGCATAGTTTTTCTTCTCCTTCTTAGTGAGCACATCTACCAGGAAACCGACGTCGTCGCCGAAACGAGATTTCAACGCACCCAAGGGATGCGGCGTATCCTCCACCACATCGTGAAGGAAAGCGGCAATCACAGAGTTTACATCAAGATGAAGCTCCTCAGCAGCGATTGTAGCCACAGCGATAGGATGCAAGATATAAGGTTCGCCAGTTTTGCGCACCTGAGGTGCGTGCATTTCGCGCGCCAATTCGAAGGCATCGCGCAAACGCAAAATATCCTGGTCAGCCGTGCGGGGAGCCATCACATCGAAAACGTGCTGAGCCCTCTCCTCAATAATCTTATCATAATCTGCATCCATAGCCAAAGAAAGAGTTAAAACTAATAAGCCACAAAATTAATTAAAAAAATCATAATTTACAATTTATAATTCATAATGCATAATTCATAATCCATAATTAAGCAGTATAATGATTTTACTTTAACTATCCGAGTCAACGTAGGGACATGCCTTTGGCATGTAGCGGAGCACACCGAAGCATACTTGTATA
>CAZGJH010000075.1:0-12551 GCA_964525735.1 uncultured Sangeribacter sp. | reverse complement strand
GGATAATACCGGGGAAAATGCCATTGCGTTGCTTGATTTTCACGCGGTTGACGGTCTGGCCGAAAGGATCGATCAGCTCCACATAGAGATAGCGACTGAAATCGCGCAGCGGTTTGCCGGTGGCGGCATCGATCAGGGAGGCGTGGAAGCGGATGGTGTCGCCAGTCACGTAGCCAGGTTTGTCGAGTTCCATCACGATCTTTTCCTGCACCTCATGGTCAGGAGTTTTCTGATTGCGAGCCAACGCAGTAGATGTGGCGCTCCATAGAGCCGCCAAAATAACGATATAGCAAGCGAGTTGTTTCATAAGCAGGAGTTTTTATAGTGGCAAAGGTATTGAAAAATAATCATATACACAAATTTTTACCAAATAATTTGCAAATACCGTTATTTCGCAATACCTTTGCTTTCACAAAATCAAATATCTGTTCATGAAACGCATTGCTTATTCACTCGCTCTCATAGGCTCTCTCTTGGCCACAGCTGCACCCGTCATGGCACGTAAACAGGCTGCCGCGGCTGCCGTTTCTTCTTCTTCGCAACTAAAATCGTTGCACGAATTGCAGCAGGATTTCGTAGATCTCAAATTCGGACTCTTCGTGCATTTCGGCATGGGCACATATATGGATGAGGATTGGGCCGATCCCGACGTGTCGCCCTTGGCGTTCAATCCTACGAAACTTGATTGCCGCCAGTGGATCGACGCGGCCCGTGAGGCCAACATGAATTTCGGCTGTATGTCGGTGAAACATCACTGCGGATTCTGCATGTGGGACACCGAAACCACCGACTATAACGTGATGAACAGCAGCGCGAAACGTGATGTGGTAAAAGAATTTACAGATGCCTTACGCGAGAAGGGCATGAAGCCGATGTTTCACTTCTCCATACTCGATATGCACGAGAAGATTCTGCCTCATCATATCGAACCGTATCACAAGGAATATATCAAGGCGCAGCTCAAGGAGTTGCTCACGAATTACGGTCCGATCGCGGCTATTATGATCGATGGCTGGGACGCACCGTGGTCGCGCATCTCTTATGAGGAGATACCGTTTCAGGAAATTTACGAATATATCAAATCGATACAGCCTGAATGTCTGGTGATGGACCTCAACGGAGCGAAGTATCCCAGCGAGGCACTTTTTTATTCCGACATAAAGACCTACGAACAGGGTGCAGGGCAAAAAATTTCGAAAGAGAAGAGTTTCCTCCCCTCCATGGCTTGCTATCCGATTCAACGCACCTGGTTTTGGAAGACCTCCTTCCCTGAAGAGGAGCCGAAAACAGCCGAGAATATGGTAAACGATAACCTGCTGCCTATGAACGAAGTATGCTGCACCTACATTCTCAACGTGGCTCCCAACCGCGACGGACTCTTTGACGATAATGCCATCAGCCGACTCAAGGAGATCGGACAGCTTTGGAAAGACGATGGCCGACAGCACAAAGTGGCCGATGCGGGCTCACCTATCATCTCTACCAATCTTGCCAAGAACAAGCACGCGATCGGCTCATGGAGTTATGATTGCGAGCTGCATGACTTTGTGACCGACGATGACTTCAGCACGTCGTGGGTATCTAACAAGGTTGTGGAGCAGCCGTGGGTAATGGTTGATCTGGGAGCTACCAGTCCGCTAAATACGGTGGTGATCACAGATTCGGACGACGATAAGATTCAGAATTACACGATAGACTGCCGCGTGAACGGGGAGTGGCAAACTGTCTTTTCGGGCGATGCACCCACTGCACACCGTGTGAAGATCAACCGCTTCGAACCCGTATACGCTGATGCCGTGCGACTCACCGTCAACGCCGCCAACGGCCAGGTAGAGCTCTGCGAGCTCGGCGTCTACAACGAGCCCCAAAACTGACATCAAAAAATTTTTCAAAAAATTTTCATCCAGCATGAACCAACCAAACCTCAGGTATGTTATAATATCAGAAAATCGTTTGCCTCATATTGAGTTAATTCAATAGGAATTCGGCGATTTTCAATTCATGATGTTAGGTTAGTTTGAAAAGTATTATGGAAAACATTGAGACCGCGGTTGATGTGAATCAATCGCGGTCTCGCTCTTTTTACCATCTCGTAGGCATCTAAAAACACCTATAAAAGACCAATTTTCGGCCAAATTCCCTCCTTCTTTCAAAATAGCTCACATAAATCTCTGTTATTCAAATGCTTTCACGTTTTCAAGGGTAAACATACCCCTATTTTTACACGTTTTCAAGGGTATAGACACCCCCAGATTTACACGTTTTCAAGGGTAAAAGTGGTATTTGGGCTGATTTTGCCGATTAGAATATAACGATAGTTGTATTGGCCGGCGGAAGCAGTATTCGGTGGGCACTGCTACATGCCAAAGGCATGTCCCTACGTTGACGCGGGCAGGTGCTCGGTGGACGCGAAGAATCGCGTCCCTACGTTGACGCGGGCAGGTGCTTCTGGAGGCGCGAGGGCGCGCCTCTTCCCAGTCAGCTGCTCAGCGGAGCCCCAGTCAGCTGCTCAGCGGAGCGGCGGGCGGCTGCTCAGTGGGTCCCGGTCAGTTTAGGAGGGAGAGGATGTCGGAGGGGGTGCCGGAGAAGGGGCCGGAGGAGGCGAGCTTGATGGTGCACATGGCGGCGGCAAAACAGCCGCTGTCGTAGATGCTGGCGCCTTGACTGCGCTTGTAAAGGTAGCCGGCCATGTAGGTGTCGCCGCAACCGGTGGCGTCGACGACGTCTTTGGGGGGATAGGCGGGTATCTCGTGGAATTCGCCGTCGGCGTAGATGAGGCTGCCTTGGTCACCGAGGGTGAGCACTACCTCTTTCACTCCCATGTCGGCCAAAATGCGGGCCGCCTCGCGTGGATCACGGCTCCCGGTGAGCACTTCCATCTCGTGTTCGTTGGCCTTGAGGATGTCGACGTATTTGAGGGCCTCGCGTTTCTCGGGCCAGTCGACGGGGAATACGTTCTCGCCTCTCACTTCGCGCAGATAACCCTGTGCGTCAATAGATACGCGGCCTCGCTGGGCGAGATAGGGGAAGACTTCGATTGGGAAGTCGTCGGCCAAGAGAGTGCCGAGGTGGAAGATGGGGCGGTCGGTTGATTTGCGGAACACGTTGTCGAGCGCTTCGACGGTGAAGGGGTCGGCCTTCGCGAGCACGCGCTGGGTGCGATGGTTGGAGTTTTCGCCGTAAGAGTTTTCGAAGTATACGGAGTTGTGGCTTGGTAGCACGGTGACGTCGACGCCGGCTTTGCGGAGGTCGTCGACGGCTTTTTTCTCGCTTGTGGCGAGGGCGGTGACGAGCAGGAAGTTGTCGGCTTTGAGGCGTGCCATGGCGTGGCCGAAATAGAAAGCGGTGCCGCCGGGGAGGTAGGCCGTGTGACGCGGAGTTATGATCTTATCGAGCGTGATATGTCCGATGCAGCAGATCGTGGGTATATTTTGAGAAGTTTTGTCGTTCATCGTAAAGGGGTCCGTTGTGTTTGGGAGTGTGTGAAGAGGAGAGGGTGGGGTTTACAACGGAAGTGCAAAAATAACAAAAAGAATTGAAAATCATTTCGTATAGGGGTAAAAAAGTGGAAATAAAGGTGGGTAGGGGGTATAAAAAAACGAAAGGATGGCACTTTTTCACAAAGGAGCCATCCTCCCATAACCAAAATTCAAGTATATAAGAAACATATCCGCACCATCCGGATCATCATCCGGCATGCAGACCATCAACACTTTTTCTCAAAAACGCAGATGAAGTTTCTGAAAAAGCAATTATTCGATAGTTTCACAACTTTTAAAATGACGTAATCGCTTTATAAGCAGTTATCAACTTGTCGTATAAAGGTACTCAGAACACACTTGAATTTTGGAGTTGAGTCTCAATAGTTCATATTGATTTCTTGAGTGTATGCCATGAAGGCAGGATATATGACACGAAATTTGTACTTTGCTGTGCAAAATTAGTGAATTTTAAGACATAACGCCTGTGTGAAAAGTTAAAATTTCACACAGGCGTATTAATAAATGTTAAAAATATCTTTAATAGAGAGAAATTACTTCTCTGCGAGGGCTTCGAAGTAGCAGTCGGCCACGGCAGTCCATTCTTCGAGGGTGCCTTGTGTGGTGAAACCCTTCACGGCTTCGGGGTCGCCGAGATCTTTTCCGGCGATGTCTTCGGAGAGGGTCACGACAGTGGGCGCGGCCTCAGTGTCGGGGTCCCAGAAATCGTCGAAGGTGATGGGAGCGCGGTCTTCTTCGATGAGATAGAGCACGTCGTTGTAGCGGTAGAGGCCCATCACGGTAGCGACGCGGGTTTTGGTGGGATCGTCTTTTTTGTGGCAGACAACTTCGGGGATGTAGTGGAAACCGGCGGTGGCGTTGTTCCAGATTATAGCGCCGATGCCACGGCTTTTCATGTCGTCGATGATGCCTTGTTTCGCTTGAGCGAAGAGGGCTGATTCAGAAGGCTGGTTGTTCATAGGTATATTATTTATGAATTGAAGTAGGCTTTCAGTTGGGGCCAGGGGGTGACGGTGTGGCCGTCGATGGGGAGCCAGCGGCCGTTGAGGCGCAGGGCTACGTAGGGATTGCCGGCAGCGTCTTCGAGGCATACCATCATGAGGTTGGCTCCGAGGGGAGAAACCTCCCAGTCTTTCCATTGGGAGGCAACTTGCTCGGGGGTGCAACTCGGTGAATAGCAACCAGGAAGCTTCATGAGGGCGAAGAGCGGAATCACCGTTTCGGCGTGGCCGAAGAGGAGCTTCGCCTTTACCGTGGGAGCGGTCGAGGCGGGGGCGTCGGGAGCCGAGGAGGCGGCGAAGGCTGAGTCGGCGTTGGCGATGAGCTCCGCGAGGATTGGGCGGGCACATTGGGCGGGGAGATCGGAGAAGGTGCTCACCGAACGCTGGTAATAGTGCTTGAGATTGGTGACTTCCCAGCAGGCGGCAAACTCATCTTCGGTGAACCATTCAGAGGGGTCGGCCTCGATGCCAGCAGCGTCGAGCGATTGCAACACGGCATAAGCGTCGAGCGTAATCTTCTGGAGCTCATGCGAATCGATCGTCTCGTGAATCATGCGTGCGGCGGGACGCACGGGGAGCACGTCTTTGCCGTAGGCCGCGAAAGCGAAACGCCACGGCCCATTGTCGATATACTGCACATACTCCTTATCGGTGGTGAAATAGCGCAAGAGCGGATTGAAATTCTTACCCTCGGCCGTGGTGACCTCAAGGTCGTGGGAATAATCGGCGAGGCTGTGACAGAACTCATACATCGTCATCACCACGCGGGGCACATACGTGCTCTCAGCCACCACCGTGCCGCTCTTCAGCAGCTCGGGCGCGATGGCCGTCATCTCCTTGCCGAGACGCTGCTCCTCCTCTATGCCACAAGCGTTTAGCGCACCCCAGCGACCGGCCGTGACAGAATCGACGCGATCGAGCAGGCGCAGGAAATCTTCACCCTCGCGGGTGATACGGTCATGTTCCTTGGCTTCGAGAAGACGGTTGCGGATGTCGTCGACCTTCTTCTGCGACGAAAGGAAGCGGGCGCCATGACGCGCCACATAATTGATGAACACTGGATGCATATCCTTGCCCCAGGGCACCACCGTGTCGGTCGCGCTGAAGTCGTAGGGCATCATCGTGCCATCCAGTTGCTTAGGAAAGCCCGAGTAGGCCGGCAGAGCGGCTATGAGGCAGCAGAGGAGCGTGCCTAATTTGAGTATCACCTTTTTCATAATCTTGTTGTGTCAAAAAATGCTGTTTACTTTACAAACAACACTTTGACAATTAAGGTTTAAAACCGACACTCTCCACGCACGCCGCGAAACGGCCGATACACGCCGCAAAACGGGCTATCACACCGGCTGGGCCTGCTCCATCTGCGTCAGGATGTCGAGCGCGTCGCTTACGGTGGAGACGCCCGAAATGAGGATAGAGCGCTTGCCATTGACATCGCGGAGCTCGCAGCGGAGCGGATTCTTCTGGAGATAGGAGAGCACACGGCCGAACGCCGCGCTCTGATAGTAGGCCTTGTTGTCGTCGCCCACGAAATAGACCCTCATCTTGCCCCCCTTGAGAGCCAGACGCTCTATGCCGAGACGGCGGGCAGCCATACGGAGCGGCACCACCTTGATAAGTTCTTCAGAGATAGTAGGAATGGCGCCGAAGCGGTCGCGCAGGTGAGCGCGGAAAGCCTCTGTCTGCTCAGGGCGCTCCATATTGTCGAGCTGCTGATAGAGGCTGATACGCTCGCTTTCCTGAGGCACATACTCAGGGGGGAGGCGCAGCTCGAGGTCGCTTTCGATCGTACAGTCGGCCACAAACTCCTCCTCCTTGCCAGCCACGAGTTCGTCGAAATCTTCGGCAAACTCCTCTGTCTTCAGCTCGATTACAGATTCCTTCAGAATCTTCTGGTAGGCCTCGTAGCCAAGGTCGGCTATGAAACCGCTCTGCTCCGCGCCGAGCAGATTGCCCGCGCCGCGAATGTCGAGATCTTGCATGGCGATGTGTATGCCGCTGCCGAGGTCGCTGAAATTCTCGATGGCCTGGAGGCGACGGCGCGCCACGGGGGTGAGCGGATTGCCTGGAGGCACAAGCAGATAGCAGAAGGCCTTCTTATTATTACGCCCCACGCGTCCGCGCAACTGATGCAGCTCGCTGAGACCGAAATTCTGGGCGTTGTTGATGAGGATGGTGTTTACGTTTGGCATGTCGATGCCATTCTCAACGATTGTCGTGGAGAGGAGCACGTCGTAATCGTGGGCGGCGAAATCGAGGATAGCCTTCTCCAGCTTCTCCGGGGGCATCTGGCCGTGGGCCTTGACGATGCGAATGCCCGGGATGAGGCGGAGCAGCGTGTTTTCGATTGTGTCGAGATTCTCTATGCGGTTGGAAATGAAGAAAATCTGGCCGTTGCGGCTCAGCTCGAAGTTGACGGCCTCCTTGATTACGTCGTCGTCGAACGTAGAGACGTTGGTGACGATCGGCTGGCGGTTGGCCGGCGGAGTGTTGAGCGACGAGAGGTCGCGCGCGCCCATGAGCGAGAACTGCAGCGTGCGCGGAATCGGGGTGGCGCTCATGGTGAGTGTATCTACATTCACTTTCAGCTGCTTGAGTTTCTCCTTCACGGCCACGCCAAACTTCTGCTCTTCATCTACGATAAGCAGACCGAGGTCTTTGAATTTCACCCCTTTGCCGATCAGTTTGTGGGTGCCGATGAGGATGTCGATCTTGCCCGCTTCGAGGTCGGCGAGAATCTGCTTCACCTCCTTCGGCTTCTTGGCGCGGGAGATAAACTCTACACGCACAGGGAGATCTTTGAGGCGATCGGCAAACGTATGATAGTGCTGCATGGCGAGCACGGTGGTGGGTACGAGCACAGCCGTCTGCTTCGAGTCGGCCGCGGCCTTGAACGCGGCGCGTATGGCGATTTCGGTCTTTCCGAAGCCCACGTCGCCGCAGATGAGGCGATCCATAGGCCGGGCCGATTCCATATCGCTCTTCACATCGCGCGTGGCCTTGAGCTGATCGGGGGTATCTTCATAGATGAAGCTGGCTTCGAGCTCATGTTGCAGGTAAGAATCAGGCGAATAAGCGAAGCCCTTCTCCTGGCGGCGCGCGGCGTAGAGGCGGATAAGGTCGCGCGCGATATCCTTCATCTTGCTCTTGGTCTTATCCTTGAGGCGTTGCCAAGCGCCGCTTCCGAGCTTGCTGATCTTGGGGGGCACACCCTCCTTGCCGCGATATTTCGAGAGCTTGTGGAGGGCGTGGATGCTCACGAGCACGATATCGTCGTTTTGGAAGAGGAGCTTGATCATCTCCTGCGGGTGGCCGTTGACGTCGGTCTTCACCAGGCCGCCGAATTTGGCGATGCCGTGGTCGATATGCACGATATAGTCGCCCGCCTCGATCTGCTGCAACTCCTTGAGACTGAGCGCGAGTTTGCCGCCACGTGCGCGGTCGCTCTTGAGATTGTATTTGTGGAAGCGGTCGAAGATCTGATGGTCGGTGAAGAAGCAGATTTTCTGCTCATGATCTACGAAGCCCTCGTGGATAGTGCGGTCGACGGGAGTGAACTGAATCTTGTCGCCACGGTCTTCGAAGATATCCTTCAGGCGCTGGTTCTGATAGGGGGTGTCGCTGAGGATGAGGAGGCGGTAGCCGTCGTTGAGAAACGTTGTGAAAGAGTCGGCTATGAGGGTGAAATTCTTGTGGTAGATGGTCTGCAGTGAGGTCTCGAAAGCCATCGAGGCCTGGGGGTCGAAGGTAGTGGCCCCCTCGGCGGGAGTGCCGAATTCAACGAGCTTCATCTTATGGAGCGCGGCCACGAAACGCTCGGGATTCACCACCTTCTCCATCGCCTTCGGATCGCCCTCTCCCGTGACGCCCACGGCGTCGGAGATCGACTCAGATGCTATGGCGAGGACCCGGCTTTCGAGCCAGGCCACTGACTGGCAGAACACCGGCGTGGCGGGGTCGGTAAACTCCAGGAGCGAGACTCCGTCGGCCGCCTCGCGGGCATCGGCCGGGATCACCGACACCGAGTCGAGCTTTCGCTCCGAGAGCTGCGTCTCCACATTGAAGGCGCGTATGGAGTCGATTTCATCGTCGAAATAGTCGATACGGTAGGGGAGCTCGCCGGAGAAGGAATAGACGTCGAGGATAGAGCCACGCACGGCAAACTGGCCCGGCTCGTATACATAGTCTACCTCCTTGAAACCGAGTTCGCGGAGGCGGGTCTTCACCTCGCCCATTATGCTCTTCTTTCCCGAGGTGAGCGTGAGGGTATTCTCAGAGAGATCCTTGCGCGAGGGCACCTTCTCGGCCAAGGCCTCCGGGCACGTCACCACCCAGATGGGGTGATCCTTGCGTGTCCAGGCGTCGAGGGTCTCTGTGCGCAGAATCTGCGAGGGAGGGTCAACCTGGCCATACTTGATGTCGCGCCGGTAGCCGCTGGTGAAGATAGCCGCCTTATCCTCGCCCGCCACCTGGCAGAGGTCGTGATAGATATAGCCGGCCGCATCAAGGTCGTCGGCCACGATGAGGTAGGGATACTTCTTCTTAGGTAATTGCGCGAAAAGGAGTGCCGGAGCACTCCCTTTCAGGCCCGTAAGCGCGATACGGGAAATATTTTTATCGTCGAGCTGCTCCGTGAGGGCCTTGATGCGGGCCGGAGTGGCAAACAATTTATCAGCTTCCTGGAGATTCATTTCTTACCGAGAGTTTTGTTGAGCTGCTGGCGGTCGGATAGTATCTCGATCGCCTTCTTGAGTGCGGGGTCGGATTTGAGATCCTGAATGATCTTCCCCTTGTCGAAATAATATCGGGTGGCGATTTCGGCACCGAGATATTCAGCCACTTCGTCGCGTTTATTGTCGAGGTCGCGGTTGAGGTTGGGGGTAAGGAGGGGTGTGAGCGCGTCGAGGGCAGCCTTGGTTTCGTCGGTCATATATCCCTCTTGCTCAGCCGTTTTGCGAAGCTCCTCCACGAGTTGCTCCACGGTTTTGTCGTGGTTGAATTTCTCGGGATCGATGCTGTTTTTGAAATCCTCGTAGATCTCGTCGGTCACCTCAAACTCCCAGGGGTCGGGGATAGACTCGTGGGTGTTGGCGTAGCGGTTGGCGAAGTCGTAGATACGGTTGTCGCGCACCAGGTTGTAGGTGAGGCGGCTGAGCTGACCCCAGTCGACGGTGATGTCGGGTGTGAGGCCGCCGCCGTCGCGCACCTCGCGGCCATGCAGCGTCTTATATACGTTTGTGAGCGAGTCGGGGGTGCGGGCCACGGAGCCGTCGGGGTTGCGGTGGGAGTAGTCGAGGGCCTGGATGAGGCGTCCGGAGGGGATGTAGTATTTCGCCACGGTCACTTTCAGCAGGCCGTCGTAGGGGAGCTGCATCGTGCTCTGCACCAAGCCCTTGCCGAACGAGCGCGAACCGATCAGCACGGCACGGTCGAGATCTTGCAGCGACCCGGCCGTGATCTCCGAGGCTGAAGCCGAGCCGCCGTCGATGAGCACGGCGAGCGGTATGTCGGGGAAAATCGGGGAATGGGTCGTCTTGTAGATCTTCTCCGTAGAGGAGTCGCGGCCACGCGTGCGGAGCACCTCCGTGCCCTTCGGCACGAAATTGCCCACGATATCCACGGCCTGCTCCAGAAGGCCGCCGCCGTTGCCTCGAAGGTCGAGCACGATCTGCTTCACCTGCGGGTTGGCCTTGAACGCCTCCAAAGCCTCGCGCACATCCTTGCCGCTCTTGTCGATGAAGGATGTGAGGCGGATGTAGCCCGTGTTGCCGTCTACCACGCCCCAGTAGGGCACGGAGGGCTCGCCGAGCTTTCCGCGCACCATCTCGAAGGTGATGATGGAATCAGTGACGTAAGGGCGTTGCACGGTGACAGTGAGCGGGGTGCCCGCCTGGCCGCGCAGCAGTTTGGTGACATCCTGCGAGCCCATGTGGGAGGTGTCGACCGAATCGACGCGAATAATCTTGTCGCCGCTGCGCAGGCCGGCCTTTGCGGCCGGAGCGCCCTCCATGGGGTAAGATATGAAAGAAGAGCCGTCGCGCTCCATGATGAAGCTGCCTATGCCGCCGTAGTCGAGCTGGCCGGTGGTCATTCGGGAGATATCCGATTTATCGTCGGCGCTGTAATATTCGGTGTAAGGGTCGATGGTGGAGAGCATCGCGCCGATGGCGGCGTCGAAGGCCTCCTTCGGGCGGATGGTATCCACATAGTTCATCTCCAGCTCCTTTACGATGGAGTTGAAGGTAGTGAGGTTGCGGGCCACGGCGGCATCGTGGCTCGTGGCGGGCTCGGCAGCCTGCGTATGAGCTGCCAGGAAAAGGGGCAGCAGAAATAGGGAGCGGCGTATATTCATATTATAATAACGTTATGTTGTAATAACGTCGCGGAGGGAGTTATCGTTTACGGGGAGGATAATCTACTGTGAAATGCAGGCCACGGCTCTCCTTGCGTTCGCGCGCCTGGCGCATGATGAGGTAGGCCACGTTGATGATGTTGCGCAGCTCGCATAGCTCGCGGCTCGGCTTGCTCACCTTGAAGAGCTTCTCGGTCTCCTCGTAGAGTATATCGAGGCGATTCCAGGCTCGGTCGAGGCGCAGGTCGCTACGCACAATGCCTACGTAATAGCCCATTATCTGGTTTACCTCCTTGGCGCTCTGCGTGATGAGCACCATCTCTTCGGGGTGGGCCGTGCCTTCGTCGTTCCATTCGGGCACGTCGGTGCGGAAGTCGTAGCCCTTCACGGCCTCGATGGCGTGGCGCGCGGCGGCTTCGGCGTATACCACGGCCTCTATCAGCGAATTGCTTGCCAGGCGGTTGCCACCGTGCAGGCCCGTGCAGCTACATTCGCCCACGGCGTAGAGACGCTTGATCGACGACTCGGCGTTGAGGTCGACTTTTATGCCGCCGCAAAGATAATGGGCTGCGGGGGCCACGGGGATGTAGTCTTTCGTGATGTCGATGCCGAGCGAGAGGCATTTCTCGTAGATGTTGGGGAAGTGGCGTTTTGTCTCCTCGGGGTCTTTGTGGGTCACGTCGAGGTAGACGTGGTCGGTGCCGTGCTGCTTCATTTCGGAGTCGATGGCGCGTGCCACGATGTCGCGCGGAGCGAGCGAGAGGCGGGGGTCGTATTTATGCATGAATTCCTCTCCGTCGAGATTTCGGAGCACGGCTCCGTAGCCGCGCATGGCCTCCGTGATGAGGAAGGAGGGGCGGTCGCCGGGGTGATAGAGGGCTGTGGGGTGGAACTGGATAAACTCCATATCCTGCACGGTGCCCTTGGCGCGATACACCATGGCTATGCCGTCGCCCGTGGCTATCAGGGGGTTGGTGGTGGTGGTGTATACGGCTCCGACGCCTCCGGTGGCCATCACGGTAGCTTTTGCGAGGAAGGTGTCGGTGCGGCCCGTGGCTTCGTCGAGCACGTAAGCGCCGTAGCAGGTGATGTCGGGCGTGCGGCGGGTTACGATCTTGCCGAGGTGATGCTGGGTGATGATTTCGAGGGCGAAATGGCGCTCGAAGATGTCGATGTCGGGATTGTTTTTGACGCGCTCCACGAGGCTGGTCTGGATTTCGGCGCCGGTGTTGTCGGCGTGGTGAAGGATTCGGAATTCGGAGTGTCCGCCTTCGCGGTGAAGGTCGAAAGAGCCGTCGTCTTTCTTATCGAAGTCGACACCCCAGCCGATGAGCTCGCGGATTTGCTCGGGTGCGTTTTTGACCACCTTCTCCACGGCTTTGGGGTCGGAGAGCCAGTCGCCGGCAATCATCGTGTCGTTGATATGTTTGTCGAAATCGTCGACTTCGAGGTTGGTGACACTTGCCACGCCACCTTGGGCGAAGAAAGTGTTGGCTTCATCGAGCGTAGACTTGCAGATGAGGGCTACGCGACCATGCTTCGCGGCCTTGAGGGCGAAGCTCATACCGGCTATGCCGGAGCCGATCACGAGATAATCGTATCTATAGACCATAGTGGAAAACAGTTTAAGTGAGCAAAGTTACGAAAAAAATCGCAAAGCCGAGCAACTTTGAGGGTGTTATTTTAGCGGGCTGCTCT
>CAZGJH010000074.1:4103-12679 GCA_964525735.1 uncultured Sangeribacter sp. | reverse complement strand
GAGGGAGTCAACGTAACGGTAGTGCCAGTCACCGAGATAGTCGGAGCACCGGTTACATACGTAGAGTGGTTATGGTTGTATTCCACAATACCCGAAGGATTGTAACCAAGCTTGAACGAGCGGACACGCACCTTAGCATTGCCAGGCAGAGAGAAAGGAGCGGTATACTCAAACGAGCCATCAGCCGGTTGGATACCATCAGCATCCTGAGCCGGGTCGGAATTGTTGAGCGTGTAATACGTCTTCACACCCTCGCGACTGTCTGGAGTGATCACAACCATCAGATTCTCAAACCTTACGACTGGATCTTCAACCTTATAAGAGTTGACGGTCAGTTCACCGATTGCCGAAGGTTGGATATCGCTATCTGTCACAATAGCAATGGCTTTCACAACCGCGTTATGATCAAGAGCGAACGGCTCGGTATAGTGAGTGCTGTTCTGGCTCGGCACAGCTGGTTCGGTAGAGAGATAATCCTCGATAGCGTAATAGATATCGACATCCTCACGCGAGCAGGAAATAGTAACCATACCGTTGCGGAAGCTGAGTGTCGGAGTCGGAGCCATATTGGGAGTGTCCATGAGATGGAATTCGAAGCTATCTGCCTCCTCGGCAGCCTCGACATCGCGAAGAATACCGTAATAAGTACCCTGAGCGAGTGTAAGACTCTTCATCTCAAACAATTCCGAAGCCGAAATCTCAGCCACTTTCTCACCCTCCTTGTAGAGGTCAAGGGCGATAGGCAAGGCCGCTCTGAAATAGAGCGGAGCACCGGTTGAGACAAACTTCACCACCTCGAATCGGCCAACCTTAGGCGTAGCGAAAGTGTGACGAGAATTGACAGCCATCTCCACGGCAGTAGCCGTAAAGGGATTCGCAAGTTCGAGATCCCAGCTCTGCGGAGCCGACCAACCGAGTTCCGAATGAATTTGCAGGATATAGTTGGCCGGGAAAGTACCATCCATAGAGACCTTATCACCATCGAAAACGGGCGTGTAGTAACCTACACTGAGACCGAGATCGTCAGGGATATCTACCTCAACAGAATACGTTCCGGCAGTTGAGCGAGCCACCTCCTTATAACCGAGATCCTTGCCATTGAGATACTGGCGGTAGCCGCTTATCGGAGTAATAGTGCCAGGTGCCTGGAACACAATCAGTTTGCGATAAAAAGAGCTCCAGTCGCCGTCGTCATCACGCACACGAAGTGTGAGGTAATGCGCACCACCGCTCTTATCAAAGTTGCTTAGATCGACATCAAAGCTTACAGGGTTGGTGGTTGCGGTCGCCGATACGCGGTTAGCGTAGTCATTATCAAGCCAATACTCGTAAGAGGTGAAAGGAAGGGTCGATGAACTGCTATAGTAGAAATACTTCGAGAAGACCGCACCCCACTCGCCGTTACCGGTCTGAAGACGGTAGTTGAAACGGTGAAGACCTTTGCGGACACCGGCCAAGTCAACGATATAGCTGTTCTCGCCGGCCGTTACATCACCTTCTGATTTGGCTGTGTAATTGTCGTCGATCCAATATTCGTAGGCAACAGCATCGTTACCGCTTCCTGTCGTGAAGACCATCTGACGATATACGGCACCCCAACCGCCCATATTGGTAAATAGGCGGCAGTTGAAATAATGTGCACCAGGGTTAAGGTTTCCGAGTTCGACATCGAAGTTTACCGTCCCCTCGGAAAGATCCCCCGTAGTTTTATGGTCATAATCAGTGTCGAGCCAATACTCGTAAGATACTGCTCCAGCACTGTTCGAGACCGAGAAGAACATCTTTCGGTAGACGGCACCCAACTCATCAGAGTTCCTTCCAAGACGGCAATTGAAGTAATGCACGCCTTGGTCGAGAGCTGACACATCTACATCGAAAGAACTTGTTCCGGATGAAATATCACCTTTGAGTCTCTGACCATAGTCGTTGTCAAACCAATACTCGTAAGAGATCTCACCAGTATCTTGACCGAGAGCGAAGAACATCTTACGGTAAATGGAACCATAATCACCTTCCGCTGTGTTGAGGCGGTAGTTGAAATAGTGGGTTCCTTTCGGCAATTCTGAGGTATCGATAAGGAGATCCATCTGTTCGGAGGATATTGCTCCCGTTTGGACAGATGAGACATCGTTATCGAACCACCACTCATAGCCGGCGGGATCAGCTGCGAGAGCCGAGCCGAAAGCAAGGAGTGATGCCGAGATCAGAGCAAAAAGCTTTCCCATAACAGGTAAGGGTAAGCGATTTAGTTAGGTTTGACAGTGATAGTTACCTTAAGCTTGTTGCTATCGGCATCATATTCGACAGAACTCTTCTCCGAATCGACAGTCGGCACAGAGGGATTCTCCGAGAACGGGGACTCGCCACCGTGTATACCAACAGGTGTCACTCCATCCTCACTCAGATAATCCTTTTCCAAGAGATCGAGAGTACACTCAACTTTGTCGTCCAAAAGTCCTCCCTCACCTTCTCCGGCATCATAGTAGCAGTCATATGTGATTACGCGACTATGGCCAGTTAAATTTTTGTAACTAAAGAGGGAATTATAAACCGTATGAGTACCTCCAGACGTAGCCATAAGATAACTATTAGTACCAGGGTATGTAGAGGCTTCAATGATGGAATTCAGTACTACACGAGGACAATAATATGCTTTACCCACATTGCAGTTTTGAAGTTGTATATAACCTCCATTGGGTTCTTTAATTTCTCCGATTTTAGAGTTTCTAACAAAAGTATTGTTGCTAGCCACAGCAAAAAACTCGGCACTCTCTATGTAGCACTTGTCAATAGTAAAATCAAGGCCAGCATAGCCCCCATTTTCCAGTTCTCGAATCCAACATCTTTTGATTTCAACTTTTTCTAAATTGTCTCGTGATGTATCGCCACTAAAGTCCAACTTTTGAAGACGAACACCATCAAATAGAGGTGCGTCTATGTAACTATTAGGATTGTTTCCCATATCAATCATAATATTAGAGAGAATATGAGAATTGTATCCACATCCAACTATACTCACACGTGTTTTGATTGTGATATCTCCCAAATTTGCTGTGAACTTGCCTTCGGAGAGGAAAATGATATCGCCATTCTTTGCGGAGTCGAGCGCTTCCTGAAAGGCTGACTGGGTGCTGAAGAAGGAGAGCTCTCCGTCGTGGGAGAGGGTCACCAAGGGGTGTTGGGCCCATGTGACCAGGAAGAGGCTCAGTAGAGCCATCAACGAAAATAGTCGTTTCATGTCTGTTATTAAATTAGTTATTTGTAGTCTCCAAGTTCAAAAATCTATTATCTCCCGCCATCTCTCTTGAATTCTCATCACCCTTTACTACAATGACAGACAAAAGACAGATGGCGTGGCAGCCAGTAGTCGGATGCCAATAGATTTATCTAAGTGTAATAAGAAGAGTCGTAATTATAGAGCCGAGAGAGTAAGTAAGTCTCGGAGCGTATAATGTAAGTCTCTAAATATTAGTGTCTAATTAATTATCTCTTATTTAGAGATAATTAACCGTGTGGCAAAATTACAAAATTTTATTGATATAAAGAATTTTAAGACTACTTTTTTTCAATTTTTAATATTTCCATCCCTCCCTTAACACTTAAAATGTTTTGCAAATCATTATTTTACACTCATCTAATTAACTTGTTATCAAAAACTTATCCTTTCATCCAAATCTCTAAATAAGAGATACTTAATTATAATAAGGAAATAGAGACTTACATTATACGTGGAAGAGGAACTTCTGAGGCTCTTACGCACTGTAATTTTTGACTCTACTTATTACTCAATTAGACCTGTTTTCTCACCTCCCGTTTCCATCTTATGGCCGATAGTTGAAAGAACAGCTATAATTACTATTTGAAATTCAATCAACTAAATCAATAACAGACATGAAACGACTATTGTCATTGATGGCTCTCCTGAGCCTCTTCCTGGTCACATGGGCTCAGAAGCCCCTTGTGACGCTCTCCCATGACGGAGAGCTCTCGTTCTTCAGTACCCAGTCAGCCTTTCAGGACGCGCTGGATGCCGCTCAAGATGGTGATATCATTTACCTCTCCGAAGGTAAGTTCTCTACCATCGCGAACGAAATCACCCTCACGAAACGTCTCAGTATCGTAGGCTGCGGGTACAATTCACATATCCTTACTAATATCATTATTGATGTTACCGGTAATGCAAACGCCTACATGGATGCGCCCTTATTTGATGGTGTCAGACTATCTAACTTAACTTTTTATGATCGGACGGGTAATAGGGATGCACTTAAAGAGGTTGAGATAACAAGATGTTGGATTCGAGAACTCACAAATGGAGGGTGTGCTGGCAATAATTTCACGATTGACAAATGTTATGTCGAGACAGCAAATTTTAACACTGCAGATGCCAACAATACTGTAGTGATGAATTCCAAAATCAAAGAAATCACACCCGTTTCAGGATGTGGACACATTACAGTTATTAACTGTAACGTCGGGATGATGCACTATTGTCCAAAATCTATGTTTAACTCGATTGTAAAAAATGTGAATGGAAGATTAGCTCCCTGGGGTAATGGTACAAGTAAATACTATATTTACAATTCTCTTGCTCCTTCATCAAGCTATTTTGAGGACGAGAGAATTGTTACTTATGAATGCTATTATGATGATAGCCAAGAGCTTCTTGATGATAATCTTGAATGTCCACTTGACTTGAAGGCAAATGAATATCTGAGCAATGATGATCTGACTGTCGTTGGTATCTATGGCGGTGGCAATGAGTTCTCCGAGAATCCCTCTCTGCCTACTGTTGATTCAAGCAAGAGCTCTGTCGAATATGATGCCGATAGCAACAAGCTCAAGGTGACTATCACTGTCAAACCTAACTAAATAGCTTACCCTAACTCATCATGGGAAAGCTTCTTTCTCTGATTTCGGCAACACTCCTTGCTGTCGGGTCGGCTGTCGCAGCCGTACCCGAAGGTTACGAGTGGTGGTTCGATAATGATGTCTCATCTGCTCAAACGGGTTCAATCTCGTCAGATCAGTTGGATCTCCTTATCGATACCTACAATTTGCCGAAAGGAGCACATTATTTCAACTGCCGTCTCAACGATGCAGATGGGAAATACGGCTCCGTTTATCGTAAGATGTTCTTCGCTATCGGTCAAGATTCGGGCGAGATAACTTACGAGTATTGGTTTGACAATGATTATGATCAGAGACTTACGGGAGCTATATCATCAGGAACAAGTTCTTTCGACGTTGAGGTTTCATCTTTAAATCAGGGCATACACTATTTCAATTGTCGCCTTGGTAGAAACTCTGAAGAGATGGGTGCCGTCTACCGAAAGATGTTCTTCACCGTCTCTAACTCTGTTGGAGCTACGGCCTATGAATATTGGCTCGATAATGATCATGATCAAAAAACTACGGGCGATCTATCGGGAGATGCAACGAGTTTTGATGTTGATCTCGGTGAGCTTAAACCTGGTATCCATTATTTCAATTGTCGTCTTTATTCCAATGAAGGCGGCTGGGGGCCGGTCTATCGCAAGATGGTGTTCACTACCAGTACCGGTAGTGACGCTGTGGCGTATGAATATTGGCTCGACAATGATTATGAATCGAAAGAAGAGGGCAGTATTAACGCTGGCGATAACAGCTATATAGTTGACGTGTCAGGTTTACGCAGAGGTCTCCATCGTTTCAATTACCGAATACAAAACGGTGACGGCGCCTGGGGTTCAGTTTTCTCAAACTATTTCTTCTATACCTCTTCACCTACCTCTCCTTTTACAGCCTATGAATATTGGCTTGACAATGACTACGCTAAACGAGTGTCTGCTACTGTCAATACCAATCCAGTAAGCTTTGATGTCGATCTCAGTGGGTTCGACAAGAGCGGTGGTGTTCACTATCTTACCCTCCGTGTTCGAGATGGTGACGGTGATTGGGGCACTTTCTATCGTAAACTGATCGTATTCCAAGCACCAGGGTCTCAGACCCCGATTACCGGATATCGCCAATATCTTAACGGTAGAGATCTTGGAATCAAGGAGGTTCCTCCCGTTGCTAATGGGACATACGCAGTCGAAATCGATATCCCCGAAGAGCTTGGTCTGAGTGTAAGCAATTACACCCCTATATTCAACGGCGACAAGATATCTTTAGGCGGAGAAAAGTCGGTCAACTATATCCTGCAATTGCGTTCCGATTATGGTTGGTCGCCTCCTCAGAGTTGGGATATCCCGCTTACGAATCCATTCACGGCAACCGCTGTGGAGATGGCAGTCAATTCACGCCACTCCTTTGCCACCCCTAAGATTGGTCGCTTTGAAGCAGTGAAGTTTGTCTCCACAGGAGAACCTCTATACTTCAGGGCAGGGCTCGAGATAGCTCTCGACCTTTATAAAGGTGGTGAAAAGGTAGCGGAAATCAGTGCTTCGGAGCTGAAGGAGATGAAGTCGCTCACGCTCGAAGAGGGTACTTATTACGGTATTCTCTGTGATGCCGAGCCAACCGATGCTACAAATTTCGAATTCCACGTGATGAACCTGCCGAATATCGTTCCGACTCCCCAGCTCAGTTTCAAAGAGGGTAAAGTGACGATAACCTGTTCGCGCGAGGATGTGGAGGTGTATTATACACTTGAAGACTATCAAACCTCGGAATCAGTAGTTCCAAGTGTCGAGAGCACTCGATATTCAGATCCTTTTGATCTGGATCATAATGCTGTGGTCAAGGCAATTGCCATCGTTGCTGAAAGTGATATCCAACCTTCTGAGATTGGTGAATTGACAGTGGATTCATACCAAGTTGTTGATCCTGTAGTAGAATTTGAGAATCTTTACGTGGTTATCACACCTGACGAAACCGAGGGTGTGAAGACAATCTACACGCTCAATGGCTCTGATCCTGAGTTGAATGTCGACGGTGAAGAATTGGCGGATGGCTATTATGAGTATACCGATCCGTTCTCACTTTCACAAGACGCTAAGGTTCGTATCCGTTCGTTCAAACCTGGTTATAATCCTTCAGGAATCGTAGAATACGACTATGTTCATTCGACACATGTAGTCGTTACTCCCAAGATCCAGATTGAGGGAACAACGGTGAATATTACTTGTGATACGGATGAGGCAAAGATTTGGTATTCTATTGATAATCCTGATCCCGCAGAGATGGAATTGTTTAAGGACCCATTCTTCATGGATGTCAACGGAACAATCTATGCTCAGGGTCGTAAGGAGGCTATGTATGATTCGGAAGTCGCTTCTCACGAGATCAGTGGCCGCAAGATGCCTAAGCCTCAGATCAGTTGTGAAAATCATAAGGTAGAAATCACTGATGACCGTGAGGATGCCAAGATTTTCTATACTTTGGATAATTCGGAGCCGAATTCTGAGTCGACACCTTATAATAAGGAGTTCGAGTTCGATCGCAACGGTATTATCAAGGCGATAGCCATTCATCCTGAAGGGAAACTCGATGATTCTGAGATTGAGACTTTGGTAATCGACGACAATCGTGTGATGAATCCGGTGGTTGGATTTGAGAATCTGAAGGTTGTGATCAAGACGGATACTATTCAAGGAGTGCGTACTTTCTACACGCTCAGCGGTAACAGTACTGATCTTACAGATGAGTTGCTCGAAGGGAATGAAAACGTGATTGAATACACAGCTCCCTTCTCCTTCATGCAGAGTGGCAAGGTATTGGCTCGTTCATACAAAGAGGGATACCATACCTCTGAAGTGGGTGAATACAATCATGACCACGCTTCGTATGTTACCAAAGCTCCGTTTATCAGTGTTGAGGGTACTACTGTTACAATTACTTGCGACACTGACGGGGCAAAGATTTGGTATGCTGTCGATAATCCGGATCCTTCCGAGATGAAAGAATATGAGGATTCCTTCACTATGGAGGGTAACGGCACGATCTATGCTCAGGCACGCAAGGCGGCCATGTATGATTCGGAAGTGGTCTCTTACGAGATCAACGGTCGCAAGATGCCGATGCCACAAATTACTTGTGAGAACCATCTCGTAACGATTAAGGATGGCCGCTCGGACGCACTCATCTATTATACGACTGATGAGACAACACCTACTGCCGAGTCTACTCCTTATAAGGATAAATTCGAATTTGATCGCAATGGTGTAATCTTGGCGATAGCGGTAGATCCTAATGGCAACCTCGACAATTCTGATGTGGCCAGTCTGGTGATCGACAGCAATCGTGTAGATAATCCTGTAATTCGGTTTGAGAATCTGAACGTGGTGATCAAGACGGACACTCTTCCAGGTGTGCGTACTTACTACACGCTCAGCGGAAATCCTGCACTTCTCACAGATGAGATGCCCGTGGCGAATGAAAACGTGTTTGAGTATTTGGCACCTTTCTCATTACCGCGAGATGGCAAGGTATTGGCTCGCTCTTACCGTGACGGATATCACCCGTCGGGTGTAAGTGAGTACAATTATGTTCACGCTGTGTATGTGACCGCTCCTCCGAAGATCGAAGTCGACGGGACTACCGTCACCATAACTCCAGTGACGGATGGCTCCAAGATCTGGTACGCTATCGAT
>CAZGJH010000074.1:0-4003 GCA_964525735.1 uncultured Sangeribacter sp. | reverse complement strand
TACCGTCACCATAACTCCAGTGACGGATGGCTCCAAGATCTGGTACGCTATCGATTATCCGGATCCGGCTGAGATGGAGGAATACGAGGATTCGTTCACGATGGAAGGGAACGGCACGATCTATGCACAGGCACGCAAGGCAGCCATGTATGATTCGGAGGTTGTCTCATACGAGATCAACGGACGCAAGATGCCGAAGCCGACGGTAAGCTGCACCAATCATATGGTGAAGATTACCCACCAGCGTGAGGACGCTCTGCTCTACTACACGATTGACGGTTCGGCACCCGATACTGGTTCCATCCCTTACCAGGGAGAGTTCGAGTTCGACTGCAACGGTGTGATCAAGGCTATAGCTGTGGATCCTACCGGAAATCTTGAGATGTCGGATATTTTCGAATTGACGATCGATGACAATCGCGTCGATAAACCTTCGATCGATTTCGATAATCTGATGGTGGTGATCACTACTGACCAGCGTCAGGGTGTGCGCACCTTCTACACGCTCAGCGGTAATCCGGAGCTTCTCACAGATGAGATGCCCGTGGCGAATGAAAACGTGTTTGAGTATTTGGCACCTTTCTCATTACCGCGAGATGGCAAGGTATTGGCTCGCTCTTACCGTGACGGATATCACCCGTCGGGTGTAAGTGAGTACAATTATGTTCACGCTGTGTATGTGACCGCTCCTCCGAAGATCGAAGTCGACGGGACTACCGTCACCATAACTCCAGTGACGGATGGCTCCAAGATCTGGTACGCTATCGATAACCCGGATCCGGCAGAGATGGAGGAATATGTGGATTCCTTCACGATGGAAGGGAATGGCACGATCTATGCCCAGGCACGTAAGGCAGCCATGTATGATTCGGACGTCGTATCTTACGAGATCAACGGACGCAAGATGCCGAAGCCGACGGTAAGCTGCACCGATCATATGGTGAAGATTATCCACCAGCGTGAGGACGCTCTTCTCTATTACACGATTGACGGATCGGCACCCGATACAGGTTCCATCCTTTATCAGGGAGAGTTCGAGTTCGACCGCAACGGTGTGATCAAGGCAGTAGCTGTGGATCCTACCGGAAATCTTGAGATGTCGGATATCTTCGAATTGGCGATCGATGACAACCGTGTCGAGATACCTTCGATTCGTTTCGATAATCTGATGGTTGTGATAACACCTGATTCACGTCAGGGTGTGCGCACCTTCTACACTCTGAGCGGCAATTCGGCTCTTCTCACAGATGAGATGCCCGTGGCGAATGAAAACGTGTTTGAGTATTTGGCACCTTTCTCATTACCGCGAGATGGCAAGGTATTGGCTCGCTCTTACCGTGACGGATATCACCCGTCGGGTGTAAGTGAGTACAATTATGTTCACGCTGTGTATGTGACCGCTCCTCCGAAGATCGAAGTCGACGGGACTACCGTCACCATAACTCCAGTGACGGATGGCTCCAAGATCTGGTACGCTATCGATTATCCGGATCCGGCTGAGATGGAGGAATACGAGGATTCGTTCACGATGGAAGGGAACGGCACGATCTATGCCCAGGCACGCAAGGCAGGCATGTACGATTCAGAAGTCGTCTCTTACGAGATCAACGGTCGGAAGATGCCGAAGCCGACGGTGACCTGCACCAATCATATGGTGAAGATTACCCATGAGCGTGAGGACGCTCTTCTCTACTACACGATTGACGGGTCGGCACCCGATACAGGTTCCATCCTTTATCAGGGAGAGTTCGAGTTCGACCGTAACGGTGTGATCAAGGCTGTCGCTGTGGATCCAACCGGAAATCTTGAGATGTCGGGTATTTACGAATTGCCGATCGATGACAATCGAGTAGAGAAACCTTCTATCGATTTCGATAATCTGATGGTAACGATCACTACTGACCAGCGTCAGGGTGTGCGCACCTTCTATACTCTCACCGGCAACGCTGCACTTCTCACTGATGAGATGCCCGAGACGAATGAAGACGTGTATGAGTATTTTGCTCCATTCTCGTTCATGCAGAGTGGCAACGTATACGCCCGGTCTTACAAGGATGGCTATCATCCCTCGGAAGTTGGCTCATACGTTCACAATCATGAGTCGTATGTGACAGCTACTCCTGATTTTGAAGTGGATGGAGCTAAAGTTACGATCACCTCTAAAACAGATGGTGCTGATATTTTCTATGGTATCGATAATCCGAATGTTGAGGAGATGAGAAAGTACAACGACACGTTTGAGGTGAATGGTAATGTAACTGTTTATGCTCAAGCACGAAAGGCCGGGATGTATGATTCTGAGGTTTCAAGTCGTCAGATAACAGGACTCACAACAGATAAGCCGTTCGGTAGTTTTGATTTGGCAAGTAAATTGCTCACTATCGAGTGTCTGATGGAGGAAGCTGTGATTAGCTATGCGGTAGGTGTTCCAGAGAATTGGGAAAAGTATCAGAACCCTATACCTTTCGAACATAACTGTAGGGTTTATGCCAAGGCTCAGGCTCCAAATTATCTGGAATCGGAAATCGTTGAAATCGTCATCAATGAGTTCAAGTGCGCCAAGGTTAATGTTGACTACCATGGTCGATACGTTACTCTCTCGACTGATGAGTTGGGTGCTGAAATTCGCTTTACTCTCGATGGAAGTGATCCTGAAAACGGTGAGGTCTTTGCTGAGGCCTTCGATGTCGAGGGCTTGGGTATTGTCAAGGCAGTTGTGGTGAAACCTGACTTCTTGAATTCAGAGATCATGGAATACCCGATCTTGGGTTATGCCGATGATGTCCACGCCGAGACTGCTATTGAGGGTGTTCTCGAGTCTTGCTTCGGTTGGACTGAGGAGGGTTATCTTGATAATGTTGAGAATATCGCCGTTGAAGGTCGCCTCAATGCCGACGATTACGCTCTGCTACGTTCGATGAAAGCTCTTCGCCATCTTGATATCAAGAAGGTTGCTGAAGCTGTGATTCCGAGGAAAGTTTTCGCTGAAACAGGTCTCGTGACTATCTCGCTTCCCGCTTCGATTGAGAGCATTGGCGACAGTATTTTGCGTGACAACCCGCAGCTTTGCGCCGTTATCTGGAATGCCAGCGATATGACTCCTGACAGCATCGCGTTGAAGGGTATTACCAACCGCAACCTCCTACTTTATCTGCCGAATCACGACCGAGCCGATGGCAACTTGGGTGTGATACGCAACTTCATTGAGGAAGGGAGAGCTGAATCTATAGTGCTGACAGACGGTTATCCATACTTTGTTCCTCGTGAATTTGAGGCCGACCATATAAAGTATGTTCGCAACTTCTCTAAATTCACTGAGATTGAAGTTTGCTCCGGCTGGGAGACGTTGGCTTTGCCATTTGATGTGGATGTAATCAATGATTCTCGTGGCGAAATCAAACCGTTTGCATCGGCTGGTGATGACGACCGTCCCTTCTGGCTCTATCAGCCAATAGGTACTGGTTGGGATCGCATAGGTGAAATCCACGCTTATGAACCCTATCTCATCTCGATGCCGAACAATCCCGAAATATATCTTGAAAGATATAATATCAGTGGAGATGTAAGTTTCGAAGCTACGAATCAAACCATCGCCGCTACACCGGAATTGGCAGGTTATCGCTACAAGGGCGATGTCGTGCTTTGGCCCAACTTCGCTTCGCTTCCTGCTGACGAGACGATGTGGGTTGTGAACGACGACTGGTATAAGGGTCAGTTGCCAGGCAGTAACTTTGTGAGAGGTTTGCGCGACGTGCGTCCGTTCGAGTGCTTCGCAACTTCGAAGATCTCTTCGCAACGTATGCCGATATTCGATCAGAGCGACGTGGACAATATCCTTGCCGAGATGGGCATGAAGATCTGGTGTGAGAACCATGACCTCTGCATCCTGAGCGGCATGAGTCGTAAGGTACGCATCTACGACACGGTCGGACAGCTCGTGCGCATCGCCGAAGTAGAAGCCGGTGTAATCTGCAGAGTGCATGACCTGCCACCAGGCCTCTAC
>CAZGJH010000073.1:0-12743 GCA_964525735.1 uncultured Sangeribacter sp. | reverse complement strand
GTTTGGCCTCCTCAAACGTATCTATAGTGTAAGCAATGAAGACAGATAATCTCACATATTCGTATCTGGCCCTACGTGACAAGCTGCACAGAAGCGCCTTAGGCTTCCTCAAAGACGATGAGGATGCCAAGGATGCCCTACAAGATACATTCTTTAACCTCTGGCGAAATGGAGGGGCAGAATCGGAGCCCGAAGCCCGCAACAAACTCTTCTCAGTATTGAAGAATATCTGTATCGACAAGTTGCGCAAGGCACGTACTGTCCCGATTGACTCGATTAATACCGACCAACTGGATATCAACCCTGTTCAGTTTGAGGATATCGAGAAGTATGAATCACACCTTCTTGTCGGTCTCTCCGATATCCAACGGCAGATCTACACCCTTGTGACTCACGAAGAATGGGAGTATGACAAAATCGCCCGACACTTGAAGATGTCGGTAGATGCAGTAAGGATGAACATGAGCCGGGCAAGGAAAAAAATTCGTGACAATTATAAACGACTTGAGAAATGAAAGAGCAAGATTATAGACTGACATATGAAGAAACCGAGGAGCTTTGCAAGCTTTATGTAGATTGCCGGCTCTCGGTGCTTGAAGAGCGGGAGTTGCAATATGTGCTCACGCAGGTCGACTATCACTCTCCTTTGATTGATGAAGCCCGCGAGATGATGGGTATCGAATTGGCTTTCAGTGCTCAATCTCCGGCAGCTAAGAGTGCTCAATCTCCGGCAGCCAAGAGTGCTCAATCTCCGGAAGCCCGGGGTGTGAAAAAGAGGCAGCCGTGGTTGAGACGAGTCGTATATTCGGGCATCGCAGCCTCCATAGCCTTGTTAATAGGTGTTTCGCTCTATCATGGCTTATCCGGCTCCCATATTTCCTCAGAACCTTATTATTTGGCGTATGCCGATGGGCGGCGGCTGAGTGATGAGGATGCCAAAGTCCAAATCGAGGCGGAAATGCAATCTGCCGAAGCCTTTATGAGCGAAATGTCGCAATTTGAGGCTGAAGAGAAAATGATGATGGAGAATTTTTCAACCATTAATACCGTAGACAAATGAAAAGATTATTGATAATGCTCACAATGGCAATCGTGGCTATCGTAGCTAATGCCGCCCCCCCTCAGATTTCTGTAGAGCAGTTTTTTGATGGAAGATATAATACCAATAAATCTGTAAGAACCTCCATATCAAAAGAAAATGGTATGTATTATCGTGGGTTGCACGTCTACGATAATCCCGAGATTGTAAAAAAGATATCGGAAACCTTAGCAAAGGATGCCAAAAATGCCACCAAATATCTCGAACAAACAGGTGAGGGTGGCAAGTCGGTATGGATCAAGCTCATCAACAATGGCGAAACGATCGATATCGGGCTTCAGCAAGCCACTTCAGGAAATAATGCCTATCTGTTTATAAAAGGTCCGGAGAAGGCCTTCAAATAATCAACCTGCCAAACTTAACCAGCTAATTATCTAAATATGAGAAATGTGTTTACGCTGCTCTTCGGAGTGGCGGCACTCCCTGCGTGCCTTCTCGCACAAGAAACCAGCGACTCGATCCCCTCGGATTGGGCGAAAGAATTTCAACTCAATGAAGTGGTAGTGGTAGCCAATCGCACTGTGCTCAAACAGGCTCCCGACAGAATCATTTACCTTGTCGGCAACGACTCTTACGCTTTGGGGTTGAACGGAGTGCAGATACTCGACCGCATTCCGCGCATTTCCGTCACGAATGATCAAGTCAGCGTGGCTGGGAAAACGTCGGTGAAATATATCATCGATGGCCATCTCCTTGAAATGCCCGAAGAGACGATCACTCTGCGTTTGAAGAACTTACAATCTAACGGCATTGAGAAGATCGAGCTCCTTACAACTCCTCCAGCCAAATATGCCGCTGCCGATAATGTGGCCTACATCAGCATTACCACTCGCAACGAATCGCTCGGAACGAGAGGAAACGCCTGGGGCAATGGCACACTTCGTGAGGATTTCAGTTATTTGCTCGGCGGAAACATCAGCCACACCACCCGCAAAGTGGAGCTTTCGGCCGACGCCAGTTGGCAATCTATGAAAGGGATAAACGACCTGCTGCGCACTTATTCTTTCGCCGATTATTCGCGTACATCTGAACGCAGCAATCACTTCGCCAATCGTTCATTAGGCGTGAATGGATTGGCGAAGTATAAGTTTACCGACCGACTGAGTGTCGGAGCGATTGTCAATTATAGCATGATGCGTCTCGGAAGCGATATCTTCGACGAAACAATCGACAATGGAGTCGTTACATTCTCTCGCAATCACTCTCCTGTTCGCCCCAACAACGCACTGACACTGACTGCTTTCAGCGACTGGACCCTCGACAAGAAAGGGAAGATGCTGAGTCTCACCTACAACTTCTTTAACAGGCACACTCATACCTTTGCCGATGTGGCCACATGGCAAAACGATGAACATTCCGCCAAACTCACCGACGAGAGTGTCAATAAGTATCGTATCCATTCCATAAAACTTGATGCAGCCCTGCCATTCGCCTCTTTCAGAATGGATGCCGGAGCTGCCTTCACAGGAGTGAGGAATGCTACCGATTTACAAATCAATGATTTCGTGAATGGCGAGTGGGTTGAGAATCCGCATCAAAGCAATGCTTTCAATTACGATGAAAACACCGCTGCGCTCTACGTCAGTGCCGAGAAAAATTTTTCCGGATCATTCTTCGGGAAAGTTGGTCTGCGCTACGAACATACGGATGTAAAGGGATTGCAGCAGGTGGATGATATGCGCCATAACAAGAGCTACGGATATCTCTTCCCGACTCTCAATGTGAGCTGGAACAAACCCTCAGTTGGCCGCTTCTCCCTATCTTATTCAATGGGTGTGACACGACCGAATTTCAGCGACCTCAACCCCTTCAGATACTATACTACTGTCGGTGATTATTTCACTGGAAATCCGGATCTTGATCCGAGTGTATCTCACAATGCTGAGGTCAATTACAGTCATAAAGGCGTATATGCTGTGCTCTACACTTCCTACACCCGTAACGCTGTCGGCAACCTCACCAGATTTCTACCTGATGGCAGCCAGTATACTATGCCTGAGAATTGTCTGGATGTCTCTAAAACAGGGATCTATGCGTCTTACAATCATTCGCTTTTCCAATGGTGGAACGTGAAAGCAGGCGGGGAGGTATTCTACTCCACGGCCAAATCGAGGGTGGATGATTTCAAGGAGGCTGACGAGGATAGTTGGAGCGGAAAACTTGAACTCAACAGCTCATGGATGCTCAATCGGCAGAAAACCTTGATACTCAACTTCCGTTTCACCCACTACTTTCCCTGGAAAGATCGGTTGACACATTACTCCTCTATCTCTCTTGTAGGACTTGATTTACGCTATGCGTTGCTCGCCAATCGACTCAATCTGTCGCTGGCCGTTAACGATCCTTTCGGTTGGAATATCACACGCTCAAAATCTCTTTATCGGGATTACATAGTAGATACGAAGAACGACATCCATTCGCACGCCATAACATTCAGAGTGAGCTGGTCGTTCGGTCGCACAAAGGTCAACAACGTCTATCGCGACAGCAAAGAGAGGGAATCGCAGCGCACCTACTGATGTCGCTTGGGAGGCAGTGTTGGTGTCAGAAGCGGAATTGGATGCTGGCGAGGATGTTGCGGCTCCGCAGCTGGAAGATGTGCTCCGAACGCGAAAGAGTGCCGTATGTGGCATACCGGTAGCGGCGTTGATTAAGCAGATTGTTGGCTGTAAGCGACAATCGCACTTTGGCGCTGACGTGCCACACAGCTGCCGCGTCAAGAAGCACAAGATTCTTTACATTGCCTTCCGGGAATTTGGTAAGAAAATGCTCTGCGCCAAATGAGAATTGCCAGCGATCGTGAGGCAGAACAGTCGCGTTAAGTTTTTGGGTAAAGGAGTGGGTGACGCTCATTTCATCATTCAAGTGCGTGTCATCATTCAACTGCGCGTCATCAACTATCTTCAATCGCGAGCAAACATAAGTGGCATCATAATTCACAGAGAGCCATTTGAATATACTCCCTCTGAAATACGGTTTCACCGACACCGTTTGCTGCTCAAAACCCTCAGCCACATTATCACGCATCGATGTGGCCGAACTGGTAGACGCACTCGCCTCCATGCCGACCACCATCTTGCTGTGGCCGAGCCCCTTGCTCACGCCTCCGCTCAGATGCCAGGAATGAGCCCCAGATAGTTTGTCGGCATACGTCGAAATGATAAAATCATCGATGAAAATCTGGTTAGACATTATCGAGCTGCGATGATAATTATAGCCCAGCGAGACATTCGCGAAAAAGGAAGTGAGAGGATTACGATATCGGTAGCTGCAAGTGGCGTTCACATCTTGCGAATACCTGTCAATATCATTGGCAATGAATATATTGCGATAATCGGCCATGACAGGCACAGAGATGTTCAGATAAGCTTGCGGCGAACCAAGTTGATACTCTACCGACGCCGACACCTCACTCTTAGCCGATGTCTTTTTCCGCACATACAGTTTCGGGAAAATATTTACGTAATCATGCTCTCCGTTAATGCTTTGATGCAGCCATTTTACGGGCAGTTTGCCTGAAAGCAACCAGCCGTTGCGCTCATAGTCGAGCTGAGGTGTGGAGTAGAGGTTTGAAAGGAAGGCATTGTAAGTTTGCGAATTGTCGAAGCTGCCCATACCAACCAAAGCAAACGCCATGCGATGATAGTCCACGTCAACGCCTCCGTTGAGGTAAAACTTCCAGAAACGCCCCAATTTCCCCCAGCGTGTCTCGGTGGTGCTTCTGAAATCGGTAGACCCGACTCTCTGCGTGGCATCCTCCTCGCCATTCACCAAAAGCTTGTCGGGAGAGTGGGCAAATGAGTTGCGCGACGTAAGCTCGAAGAGTCTCTTGTCATTACGTTTTATGAGCTTCAAGTCATTGACGGCTGAAAAGTTGCGCCGCCGAATAAGCTGGTCGAGATCGAAAGATCCCGTGATGACAGAGTGAGAACGCTCCATCGCACCTTCAACGGTAAACCTATCTTTCAGGAAATAACCGCGTTTGTTGACCTGCGCATTGAATTGTGCCGAAATATCATGACTCTGAGTGCGCAACTTGTTATTCTGGCTGAACATCGGTATCGAGGCGCTGAAATAATCAGTGGTCACACCCGAATTATAGTCGAGCCGTTCGCCCACATAATTCAGTTTGAAACGCATGGAAGTGTCGCCCCGTTTCCACGCTGTGATCGTATTTGCGAGCCACGACAGATTGTCGCGCGTGCGTTTCTCGTTGAGCGGGGCATTCACTGCATCGGCTGCGATATATTCGGGCCACAGCGACTCTGAGTAGCCGGTAAACGCCATATCGTTGAAATCATGCTCCGTGATCTGCTCGGCAGGATTCCACCCGGTGTTGCCGCCGCGCAGTGTCAGGATATTCTGAACTTTCGGCGCGATTCGCATGGCATACAGCGAGCCGTCGTAGAGCCACGGCTGCACCCCCGTGGCTGCTTTGGCCACGCCTACCCAACTCCCTTTCGCTCCGTCGTTTAATGTGATATTTATCCCGGCCTCTTCGGGAAATTCAATCCCTTCAAGAGCCTTTACCGGCTGATGATTCTCCATCACCTCAACCGACTTCACATCCTTGTGAGAGATATTGTTGGTGGCGAGTCCGTACTGACCGCTGAGAAAATCGTTGCCGTCGATATAAAACTTGTTGATCGGTTTCCCTTGATACTTGATTGTTCCATCTTCCTCCACCTTGATGCCGGGCAAGCGTTTTATGACGTCGATAATGGCATTGTCGGTTGCATTGGCGTAACGGGCCACGTTGAATACGAGCGTGTCGCCACGGGCATATATGTCGGGTGCCTCCACAATTACATCCCTCAACTGGGTGGCTTTCGGCCACATCTCCACAGGCTGTGCGAGGTCGTGTGAGGCCGGCAGTTTCAACGTTTCATAGCCCATGCAGCGCAGAGAGACCGAGTCGGTGGCGTCTGTGATCTTGATCTTGAATACCCCTTTCGAATCAGACGATGCGAAGGCCATGGCTTTCCCATGACTGTCAAGGGCTTGCACTACGGCTCCCGCCACCGGCTGGGCCGTTTCGCCATCTACGATACTGCCCGTTGCAATTCCCGGCGCTCCTGCCGAAGCCGACAGCAGACCGAGAAAGCAGCAAAGTATGAATAAACTGTATCTTGTCATTTTTTCCAATCACGTTCAATGTAATCGTAATGCAGGTCGATAGGGTCGTAGGCATTCGGTTGTGGATTGCCGTTTTCGTCGGTCACGGTTATCGAGCCATTGCCGCCTGCTTCGAAATAGGCATAGGGGTTAATGTCGTAGCGATGCTTCGTGTCGTAGAGTTTCTTGCGATCTACGTTGTTGTATGGTATTTTGTAAATCGTGATAGGTCGCGATGCATTCGATTTGATGCCTGTACATTCAAACACGTATTGTTTATCCTTGTCGGAGGCCTTCATAATAAGTCCCGGCAACCCATGCAGTTTCCACGGCCCCTCCATCAGCGGTATCTCTTCGGTGTAGAAAGCCGTCCATTCCCTGCCACGGAAATTGCAGACAGCCGAGCGACATTCGTAACCCAACACATTCATTACGCTGTCGGTAAGTTGCCATTCCAGCTCAGGCAATTCCTCTTCGTAGCGGAGCCAGTCCATGCAGATTTTCTCGGCGTGCGTGAACTTCCCTTCGGGATAGTTCTTGAAGATTGTCATGAAGTCGCCGTTAGAGAGTTTGTCGTTCAAGATAGCCTCGATCATCTGCTCGCGTGAGATATTCATCAGGATTGAATCTACAGTCAGATTCTTGTAGCTTGAGAACTTGGAGAGGCCCCCTGGAGCCACTTGCAGCAGCATTTGATCGCCGACATACGATTCGTCAAGCACCCCGGTGGTGTCGGCACACCATTTGTAGTCGTATACAAACTCCATATTTTCAGGTGCGATAGTTTCACTTTCCGGCACAGATTGCTGCATGATGCCCAATGTGCGACGCACGATCTTGCCTGAAGCAGCCAGCGTAGCGGCCACGATGGCGATAAGAATAATTGATTTCTTCTTCATTTTTCGGATGTTTTGGTTTGACGCTGCAAAGTTACGGCCATCCTGGCCCGAAAAACGAAAATAATCATTACTCAAAAATTAAGGAAATATTACTAAATTATTACTCCCGGCAATATATCCATTCTTCCAGACGATTAAATCATAGATTATGACTAACTTTGCACCATGGAAAAGAAGATAAAGACTCTCTACATACTCTCGATAGCAGCTATTTTAGCTTTCCTCGGAATGCAGATTTATTGGCTCTACAATCGCTATGAATATTCTCTTTCGGAATACGAAGATATCTCAAGCGAGAAAATCGCGGCCGCCCTCGCCGAATATGATAAGGTGAGAATGTCTAATTCCCCTATAGTGAAGGAGGCCACCAAGGTGCAGTCGGCATATAATATGAACACCGATATTGATTCTGGCGGCATACACAAGCGCACGGTCACTGTCAGAACGAGAGAACTGAATGGCCGTAAGCTCTTGGGTATCGCTGAGAAAAGAGATCTGACGCCCGATGAAATGGCGCGCCTTGAGAAACTTGTGATCGACTCTCTAGATATGGCCGATGCAAGGATAGCTACTGTAGATGCCTCTGGCGCTCCTTCCGATGGCGTGGCATGGAATGCGATGCTGCATTTTGAAAACGAAATCAGATCTCCTTTCTCAAAAGAGGGCATCGATTCTATCATCAGAAAACATAACCTCAATGCCGAAATCTCGTTGGCGGTGCTCGACAGCTTAATCTGGCAACCCACTACGCTGCGGCATTTCTCTATCTTTTCTCCAAGTATAACTGTGACAACACCTTACTCCGAACTCGAACGTAAGGCTGTCGTGATCAAGTGTGCCATGCCAACGTCGGAGGTGTTCCGACAAATGGGTTCTACTCTGGCCATGGCCGTGGTGCTTTCGCTCTTTCTTATCCTGTGTCTCGTTTGGCAGATAAAGACTATCGCCAAGCTGACACGTCTCGACAAGATGCGCAACTCCTTCATCACCACTATGATCCATGAGCTTAAACGCCCTATATCGACGCTCAAAATGTGCGTATCCGGTATCGACAACGACAAACTCATCGAAGATGCCCAGCTGCGCCACGAACTCACAAGCGAAACACGCATCGCTCTCGACAATCTCTCGGCCTATTTCTCCAAATTGCGCGATATCACATTCAATAATGTCGAGCAGATTCCGCTGAACATCACATCTTTCAATCTCGCCGATATGGTAGAGGGTGTCTTGAAGTCGATGGCCGTTCCGAGCGCAAAGCGCGTGATATTTGAAAACGATCTGCCGAAAGATATAGAGGTTTCTGCCGACCGTGCGCATTTGGCCAATATCATTACCAACCTGATCGAGAACGCTATCAAATATTCGGGCGAGGAGGTGATCGTGAAAGTTAATGCGGAAGCCTCTCCGGAGGGCGTCACGATAACGGTGGCCGACAATGGAATTGGCATCAACAATGCTGATAAAAGCAAAATTTTCAACCGTTTCTATCGAGGCCGGGCTTCTGCCACAGATACACCCGGGATGGGTATCGGGCTGACATACGTAAAACTTCTTGTCGACGCTCACGGCGGTGAAATATCGGTAGAGAGCTCTGAAGGCGTCGGATCTACATTCACCATAACACTACCTCAATGAAAAAGATACTGCTTGTTGACGATGATCTCAAAAATTCGATGCTGCTCAAACGCTTCATCGAGGCGGAGGGTTACGAAGTTACGTATGCCCCCGACGGTAGGGTAGGGCTGGAGTTATATCGCGCCACTCATCCCGATTTGATTCTCCTCGATATTAATATGCCTGAGCTGAACGGGTTTGAGGTGGCGCAAGCCATACGCGCTGCAGATCGCCGCGTGATCATTTTCTTCCTTACCGACCGAACGGATAAGGTCGACCGTCTGTATGGCTTCAAACTGAAAGGAAACGACTACATCCCAAAACCCTTCTATCCCGAAGAACTGATAGCCAAGATCAACGAACGGTTTGAAAGCGATATAAGCTCGCAAGACGTTGAATACCAATTGGGTCATACCTTATTCCGGCCCAACCTTGCATCATTGACCTATAATGGCGAAACACATTCGCTTTCAGTGCGTCAAACCGAAATCCTGGCCATCCTTGCAGAGAATCTCGGAAAGGTCGTCGACCGCAACGCCATCCTCAATGCTGTGTGGGGCGACAGCAGCTATGCCAATTCGCTTGCTCTCAATGTGCAAATCACTTACATCCGGAAGCTCCTCACAGATCCTACGATCACAATCACCTCTCTGAAAAAGAAAGGATACATACTATCGGTTACACTGTAAAAATTTTTTTGAGCGATGTGTAATTTCGGGCATCGTCCTTGCGACTAATATGGTGTTATGAATTCAATCGTATTACACAGACAACCCTTTGGCTGGTTCGGTAGCCTCGTTCAGTGGCTCAGCGCAGCTTTCGCTCCCTCCGAGGAGTCGCGGGCGCAGGAGCGGCAATTCGAGGAGATCGTGAGTCGCCACTCCGCTCTGATTGCGCGAATTTGCTTCTCCTACAGCGTGAGCTCCGACGATTACGAAGACCTCCGCCAAGACGTGCTCGTGAATATCTGGCGCGGTCTGAAGCAATATCGCGCTGAGTCGTCGCTCGTTACGTGGATCTATCGCGTGGCCCTCAACACTTGTGTCTCTACCGTGCGCAAGAGCAGCAGCCGCCCTAAAACGTCGTCGCTCGAATCGCTCGTGACGGACGTGGCGGCCGACGACGATGTGGCCACCCGCGAGCGATTGGAGGTGCTTTACCGGCTTATCGCCCAACTCAACCCTATCGACAAGGCCATCGTGACGATGTGGCTCGATGAACGGAGCTACGACGAGATTGCCGAAGTCACCGGTTTGGCAAAGAGCGCCGTCGGTGTGCGGCTCCACCGCATCAAGAAGGATTGGGCTGGCAAAACCGACCTATAACAAATTATAAATCGCTTAAAATATTGGAATTATGGACGATATACGAAAAACATGGGAGGAAATCGGCACACGGCTCGAAAACCGCAACCGTAATGATTACAACCTCGGCCGACGCGAGACAGCTCTGGAGAGATTGAAACGCAAATACCTGCAATTCTCTCGCTTGGCCCTTGTTTTCATCATATTGTGGCCCTGCTCGATTTGGAATCTGCGCGACATTGCCGGAGATTGGCGCCTGCCTCTTACAATTATCTTCTGCACATATTTCGCCGTCTGTTCAGCGATGGACTATTGGCTCTACAAAGGAATAAGCTCGATAGATTGCTACACGATGACTGTGAAGGAGGTGGTAGATAAAGCCTACTATTACAGGAAGATGCACCTCCGTTTTATCGCTACTCTGCTCCCCATTGCTCTCATCTGCGTAGGCTCTCTTGGCTGGGTTATGAGAGGCGAGCCCTACCTGATCGGCGGCATGATAGTGGGCGGCCTCGTCGGATTGGCCGTCGGCTACCGCCACTATCTCGATTTCATGAGCGAATACCGCCGTATCCGCGAGTAATCCTTGGGCCTGTTACATACGTATCTTTGTGCTGTGCCAGTTGGCTGTGCCTACGCGCCAACGCACGATATAGGCTCCCGGAGCAGCCTCCGCCACGCGGATAGCCGGAGCTAATTGCCAAGAGCCGATCTTCTCGCCTCCAAGTGAATAGAGCTCCACTTCTCCCGACGGCAATTCTTCTCCCGAGCGGAAGAAGAGTGTGCGCTCCGAAGGCGACCAGCTCACCTGATAAATCTCCTGTTCGCCAAGTGAATAGGAGATTTCATCTATGCCGCTGTCAACAGATGTTGTGGCCGTAAAAGTCCACTGCCGTGTCGGCTTGTAGGGATTGTTTCCATCTGAAGTCCAGGAGATTACGGGATTGCCATCCTCGTTGCGGCCCCCTTCGTTGTTCCATCCCAAGCCGGTCACTTTGTTTACCACTGCATACACGTTTTCGCCTACGCTCTCCACGCGCCATTGCTGTGTGAGATCGGCCGCATCGGGCTGCGTGAGCGTGAGTCGTGAACCTGGCACATAGCTTCCGGCCGACAACACAGCGGCGTCCGTGATGGCAAGACCATTGTCGCGGTTTATCATCTGATAGGCATCGCCGGCGGCTACGAGTTGCCATTCCTGGCTGAGCCGCGTCGCGTCGTCGCTCGCTATGTAGAGGTCGGAGCCCGATGTGTCGAGCAGGCGCATGCTCCCTACGTTGCGTATGCGGTAATACTTGCTCGTGTCTCCCTCGAAGGGCTTCGGAGGCTGGGCATTTTCGAAAGCCTGCGTCAGGTAAGCCACTCGCGTGTGGATGTAATCCTTGAGATACGTCACGTAATCGCTGTAGGAATTATAGAGCACAAGCTCATCGTATACGCGTGAATTGATGCTCCATTTCTGGAAGTTGAGCGCCTGACTCTGATCGAGTTCGGCGGCGTAAGAGTCGATGGCATCTATCACATGTTGCTCCACTCCGGCCGCCACCATCTCCTTCCATTTCTCGTTGATGAGCTCGAGAAACCAGGGGTCTTTCCACATCTGGCGCATCCAGAGCCCAGTCAGGTCGGCCCCGTAACCGGTGTCGAGAATCAACCGGCGCGATATGTCGCCCTGGCGGCTGCAATTGTTGAAGGCGATATCGTAATCCCAGAGCGGTCCCCAGTAGATTTTGTCGTCGCCTTTCTCTTTGTAGATGTATGTGCTCCAGAAGCCGTCGGGGTTGCCCGTGAGCTCTGTCGAGACATACCAGCTTGCGAGCGTCTCTGCGTCGACATATTGCCGGTAGCCCTTCTCCGGATCGGCCATATCGGGCGAGAAGAGGGCATCTTCAAATTTCTGTATGTGATTGCGGATATAAATCTGCTGAGCGTTGTTGATCACATCCTCGTCGGGCGATTTGATGGTGATGAGCACGCCACGATTCGTACGGAAATAAACCGGTTCGCCCATCGCAAAGCCGTCTACTTCAAGGAAATAACCACCCGTGATGTCGGAGTCTTCCGTAGCGGGGTTCTCCTGTTCGGTTATATCCACTCTCTTGGCGCGTATCTCCATCTGATCGCTTATCTGATAATTGCCGAGAAATTCTCCGTTGAGCACAACGTCGGCAAACTGTGCGGCTGCCGTGAAAGGTTGTCCTGCGAAGTCGCCGATCACCGATGCTATGGCGTTGCGCATCAACGAATGGTCGGTGGCATTGGCCAGGATTGGCCAACTTTTGGCGTTGGCCCGGTCAGGCCCGAGAAATTTCTGTTTCTTATTGAATTTCAAGCGATATGGCTTTTTAGGTAAGCCCCAGGTACTGTTGCCTCGCCCGCGAATCTGGAGAGCGTCGTAGAGCGTCACTCCATCGGCATCCACATAGCGGAGGGTAGCCGCAACGTAGGTTTCCTTGCTGGTGATAGGAGCGTGGTTTTGCGTCTCGATATAGAGGGTAGGGAGGTTGGTGAGCTGAGGATAAGCGTCATCAGCCGCTGCGGCGAAAGGAGCGGCTATGGCTGTGAGTGCGGCCACGAGGGCTGTATGGCATTTCAATCGGTTCATGAGCAATGGTGTGTCTGATTTACGTTTGTGAGGCTATCCCAGCGAGCGCATTTTCGAGCTCGCGGAGATAGCCTCACAAAGTTAGTAAAAAATCCCGACATATC
>CAZGJH010000072.1:0-13580 GCA_964525735.1 uncultured Sangeribacter sp. | reverse complement strand
CGAATACGTCGTCTACATCAACAAATAATCCCCCCTTCCCGCAAAAGCACAAAAAGACGCGACCTCCATCGAGGCCGCGTCTTTTTTGTGCTCTATAGCTCATAATTGTAAACTCCAACTGACAATTTAGACTCTAAATTGTCAGTTGGAGTTTACAATTATGAGCTTTTTGCCGACGATGAGGTAGAGGCCACAGGGAATGTCGGGGATGGTTACAAGAGACTTTCAATTTCCTCTTGGCTCAAACCGGTCATTTTTTGAATTATGTCGGTTCCAAAACCTCCGTGTAACATATTCAGGGCTGTCTTACGCAAACCGATTTCGATACCTTCTTCTCTACCTTCCGCTCTACCTTCCTCTCTACCTTTATACATTCCTTCGTCAAAGGCCGTGTATACCACACTTCGTGCGCTTCTGATTGAGTCAAGATGGCTGAAATATGCCCGGCGCGCCTCCTCATCAAGCGAGTCAACACGAAGCTGCGCCCTCGCCTCCTGCAGACCGGGAGCCGTGGCATTCTCGGGTATAGTATTGGTACTCAGGAAATACATCCACTGATCAAGAGGCACCTGCGACCATCGGTCAAAGTCATCGGCCTTCAAGAGGTAGTATTGAGGAAATATTTCATGCACGGCACTTATATCGTATTTTTTCTTCATTCTTCCCGTGAGTCCGAGAGGCTTACCGTCGTGAAGTCCGATGAATTGTGTGGTGCCGTGATACACATAATCGTCGCCTGCTCCAAGGTTGAAATAGACGATGTTGATGCTGTATATCTTCGGGATAACATCATAGTCATCACTTTCTTTTATGTATTCAGTGACAAGCTTTGATGTGCCATACGACATACGATGGAAGAAGGATGTTTCGTTATCATTCTGAACCTCAATCAGGATCTTCTCCTTGTTCTCGTTTTCAGCGAGAATGTCGACGCGGTTGTACTTGTCATCGGCCGACTGCTTGTTTCCCTCGCTCTCCAGGATTCTGACGATACGGATTTCGCGGCCGAGCAGCGAACTGAGGAAGCCATTGAGGATGGTATGGTCGGCCTTGTGTCTGAGCAACCGTTTGATTGCCCAGTCGAATCGTATAAGTCTGTCGTGTGTCTTTTCCATAATTCTGAATTTTTGTATATTCAAGGAGCGCGACCTCTTAAATTAGCGAGAATGCCGCTTCACGGGGGTAAAGTTAATGCTATTATTCCCTAAATCCAAATATTCTTCGACTTTTTCAAAGAAAAACTCCACCTAAATGAACTATAGAGCGCAGAAAGACGTGACCTCGGCGGAGGCCACGTCTTTCTTTACGGGTGACATGGAATTAGTATTTGATGGTCTTGAGAGTAAAGAAACCGTTATCGGATTCAACTTTTATCACGTATACTCCTGAAGGAAGGGCAGGGAGAAGAATACCTTCACGAGGCATAACGTCGTTAATCTGCCATACACATTTTCCATCTATCGTGAAGAACGATAGGGAGTTTATACTTGAGAAATCTCCATCAATATATAACTTATTGGCTAAAGGTAACGGCCAAATTCGGAACTTATCTGTCTCAATAACTTTAACATCTGATGTGCGACTGAATCGGGCTTCAAGGTGAGCCTCCTTGAGTGGCATATAGGTTATTTCTGCCGTCGTAGAATACTCCTCTCCGTCGGCCCACCAGCCATCAAATTGATAACCTTCATTAGGCTCGGCATTAAGGATGACAGGTACTCCAAATTCAACCTTCCCTGATCGAGGTGATACAGAGCCACCTTCAGCCGGAACAGCAGTGATAGTCAGTCCGACCATTCCGTCGACATACTGAATCCAAGAAGTTGAAGCGCCGTTTTCACCCGAGAATCCTTCCAGATCGGTGATCCCATCAGCCATCACTGTCAGCACATAATAACCATCATTGACTGTTACTGCACTGAGATCAAGGCTGAAAGTTGACTCATCAATTTCATCTATAACTATGTCCTCGGTGAGGAGTTTCTCCCCCTCGAGATGCAGAATGATATCGTCGTGACCGAACGTAGCGGCATCTATCGGTTTGTTAAACTTCACCATTACATCCTTAACCTGCTCCTTAACCAAACCATTCTTGTCGGGACAGCCTGAGAACTTCTCCACTTGCAAAGTAATAAGCGGACAAGGTTCGAATGTCAAAACATAGGTTTCTGAACCTTGGGTTTTACAGATGAAATGCAGGATAGCTTCATGCACAGGCGATTTGCCATCGCGCAAAGTCACTGATGTCTGCCAGAAATTATCCACCGGCAGTTCAGCTCCGTCACTTTCTCTCACGACACGACTCAGTTTCCTTCGTCCTGCAGTAAGATCAGCTACTTTGCCGTAACACCATCCCTCTGCTCCATTCACTGTGAGCTTATACTCATTATCGTTTACTCCTACAATGGTGGCGGCACCATTGGCAACTTCTTCCCGAGTATCACCATTTGTGAAATATATCATATCCGGCATATCTTCACTGTCTGACACTTCATTTACGAGGAAGCCTCTAAGTGGGAGATCCGCTTGGGCAGTCTCAGGAGTAAATCCGTGAATAAGTTCGAGAATCCTGACATCTGTGATCAACGAAAGATCGGGATTGCCGTAGCTCGTCAGATGATTCACGCTTACATCATAGTCGACGAAATGGCCGAGCAAGCTACTCTGCAACCACCATTGGGCATAGGCCGTGGAGTAGGCTGCAATGTCACCGAATTCAGAGGCCATGCCATTTCCTAAAGAAAGCACTTTTTCTCCTCCGTTGAGCTGCGAGGAGAGGAATTCAAACTCAATGGCCAGACCCTTTTCATTTTCGATAATCTCAGGTTGAGCTGTAATCATCTTGACATCCTTGGCATCACCGGCTCCTACGTTGTTGATAAGCAGTGCGAATTCTGCCGGAACGGAGGGTTCAACCACATCTGGAGTGAGCGGATCGTCGCCGTAGACATCGCGTTGCAGGAAGTAGGTCAGCTCGAGTTCCGGTGTTGGACGCACTGTCAATTCCACAGGATAAAGCGTACGGGTCACTCTCATGTCGTTGTAAGGATCTACGTAGGTGATGCTGCCTCCGAAAGAGTAAACTTTCTCTTCGTCAGGAGCCGCGAAACGCGACGGGATGAATATTACCGTAGCGTTACCCGTGGTAGAGGGCGCAAGGTCCCAGCCTTCAGACAAGGATAGAGCGCCTGTAAAGCCGTCGAGGCTCTCGGGATTTATTTGGAATTCATGCGAGGTAGCAATATTACCCTCAGTATCACGTACTACCAGATTGAGACGCAAATCCTGTATCGGTTTTGATTCGTGACCGTTGAATACTGTCAGATATCCTCTGAAAGCCTGACGTGTCAGCGTCATCTGCTGCGATATCTTCAAGGTCACTGACGCACATACGGTATTGTTGCTGAGTTCGTCAAAGTGCCTACGGTAACGCTCATATGCATCCTCATAATATCGCGCATAGCCTTCGAAGCCTTTCTCGTCACCTATTTGATCTATTCGTTGGAACTCAGAAGCAAGGGCTTCAAAATCTTCGTCAGAGATCTCGGGTAGCGATTGGCCGGTGATATTTCCGACTGCATCTTTAGCTTGAGCAAACGATACGTTTGACGGCTTTATGGCCATAATTTCATCGTCAGTGAGCGTAGCCCCCTCAGGGAGGTTGAGAATATAGTCGATGAAATCAGCTTTCTCTACATTCAGATCAGTCCACCATACTCGATCTCCAAGGTTGGCAGCCAAAAAGGTTTCCGCAGTGTTCAGTTGATTTATCATTATTTCAGAATCCTTTTCGAAATCAGTGATCCAACTATGTATTACCTCTTTTGCTGGAGCATCAGGATGATCTTGCATATACTGCTCACAAGGTCGGCTTACTTCATAAATATCGAAAGCCAAACCTGCGAGATCGCCGTAACCATCGGGCAAAAGCTCGTCAGCGGCCTCACGGGCTTCGTCGCGCATTCGCTGCCATATGGGGCGCTCCCTGACAATTATCTCTCGTCCCTCAGCGCGGTAGCGTTCAATAGCTTCATTGAGAATATCATTGAAATTGCCAAGCCATGTCATGCCCAACAGAGTATCTATAAGTTGCTCTGCTTTCTTCGCATCACATTCATTGCAGATCGACCACGAATTGGTTGCACCCGACGGTTCCCCATAATTTGATGATGCCGGTGAGCCAGATCCGCTGCCTCCGCCTCCTCCGGCTCCGCCAGGGATGCCGGGTAAAGTGGGGGTGCCATTACCGAAAAGATGCTGGGCTATCTCACCTAAAGCGCTCATTGTAGCAGCTGTAGCACACATCTTCATCGCCAAGTTCTCAGCCGATTCCACATCGCGTAGCTTCTTGCCACACATTGTTTGGAATGAATTGCCAACTGCTGTCATACAATTACTGTAGGTGTCAATCAATGTTTCGCCAGGCCCTCTTCTTACAACGCTTGAGGGCTCGGCAGAGAGATCGGCAATCCTCGTAATCTTGATTGGAACAACTTTCGACTGTTGAGGTGCCAGATCAAACGGACCCGCGTTGTCGAGAATTTCAAACTCCCATTCTGTCAGGTCGTGAGGGATGCGAGGAGTCACGTTCATAGCCTTTATCAAACCTATGTTGGTAAGAGTCATATTGATCAACACGGCATCTCCTACGGCCATACTGTCGCCGTCGATACGTTTGGGCACATCCATTTTCACTACTGGCATGGGCACATCGGTCTCGTAGGTAACAACTGTCTCGATCTCGTATTCATCCTCCACCTCAGTCTCAACTACATTCCATTCGAACGTAATGGGATTGTAGCCGATATCAGCGCGGATAAGATTCTCTTCTCCAGGGCTTACATACACCTCGCTTGAATATGTCTCGTGTTTCTCCGCAGATACTTCAAGACGATAGAATCCGGCTGCGACCTCTGTAGCACACTTACCATCCTCACCGGTCAGACCAGTGAAAACAGTCGCTCCTGTGGCAGGCGCATAAAGTTTTACTGCGGCTCCCTTCACGAAAGGCGCTTCCTCCGTGTAATAAGTATACTCATCGGCTGCTTCCACAATGAGCGTGCCCTTCTCTTCACTCACTGGGGTGACAGAATATCCTATTGTGAGGCCATTGCCGTTGGTACAATTCAGACCGAGTTGACCCGTGACAGGATGATTGAGGTTCATACGGTCGGTTACGCCCAGACGTAGCACTATCTGAGCAGACTCTCCGTAAGCGAGCGATGGAAGTTTGGTAGGAGTAACCGACGACATCCATTCAGGTAGATTCACGGAAATCGTGCCAGTTTCGCCTTTACCTCTATTTGTCACTGTAAGAGGGTATAGTGTCTCCTTACCAACTGTGATATTTGTCACGATACGTGAGACATTACAAGAAAGCGCACCCGTCGGAGCCACACAATAAAGGTAAAGAGTCGTGTTCAAAGCCTCACCGTTTTCACCAGTCAGTGTGAGGGGAACCCGCACCCAGTCATTACCCTCTGTCGGGACATCTGAATAGGCACTGATTTGTACTCTCCCCTTTGCTCCAGCAGCAACTGAATTTGGAACGCTTATCTCCACGTTCCAGTTAGACGGATTCTCACCTATTGAAGCGGAAAGTGATGTGAGAGCGGACGAACTCATATTGACAAACTCCAAATAGGCTTGGCCAGTTTCTCCAGATACTGTCTCAATGGTGAGAGGAGTAGTGGTGGCCACCTTCAATGCCGGAATCTCAAAAGAGGTGATGGCATCTTTGTTGTTTGCACCGGGATAACCTGCTCCTACAGAGAACACACCACATTGACCGGGCCATGGCGTGAACTCAGTAAAGAACTCGCCGGCCTCGTTGGGCGAGACGGTCATAGCCTGGCGGCTGCCTTGATTTAAGACAAATACTTCCACTGGTTGAGAGAAGAGGCCTGCCGTCACTTGTCCATTGATCTTGACGATCTCCCCACGTTGATAAATTGGTTTATCCGTTTGCAACGTAAGGGAATAAGGAGATTGAATCTCTATATAGGCTCCCTCGGAGCGGTTGTTGGAATAAATGGTTTCCTTAACCTGTCGACCCTCATTTACAACACCATAGATCTCGCAACGCCCAACTTTTTCAGGGAGGGTAACCTCCGTAGAAAATTCAGAGGTTTCTCCAGGAGCAAGAGGTTGTTGCAGATAAAGGGTAGCGGCCACTCTATTATCGGCATAGAGTGTCAGGGTGGTCATTTCGGGTAAATCCAGATTACCTACATTCTCCATAATGGCTTTGACAGTGGCCTTGCCACCGGGCAGCCCCTCGGATGGAGTCACAGTCAGTGAGGATATACGTGCATCTGGAAGAGTGTTGTCGGTCACCATTACCCAACATGTGGCCTTTGCGTAATCAGAAGCCGTGGCGGTGAAGACAATTGTTTTCCCATCGCCTGTGTTGAGGTTGGCCGGAGCTGTCACCTTAACACGTGCGGTTTTATCTCCAATAGCAATAATCACTTTCTCATCGAAAAGAAGACCGTCACCGTCATCGGCTGTGATAGTCACCTCTACAGGACGACTGGTATCGGTATTACGGCTTACCGTCAGCCAAATACCTTTATCATCTCCTTCTATAAGAGTCGGATTGGATGGGGTGATAGTGAGAGCCGGTCCATCGTCATCAATGATCAGCAAGGTTTGCGACACAACTCCTCCACTGTTTCCTTGCGATGTACAGTTGCAGGATGAGATATAAACGGCTGCTGTGACGACGACCTCTCTGTCGCCGTCCACTTCCGTATTGTCTTTCACACCTACACTGAATTCTACGGCTTCAACTCCCGGTGCCATCACCAATTCTTTGTATGGCAGATACAATTGTCCTTTGGAATCATCCGATAGACGAACAGTGACCTTGGAGTCAAGATTGTTGCTTCTGGAGATGACAGCGCGAGCGGCGTATACCCCTGTGCCTTCGCTGATTTCGGTAGGATTTATTTCAAGCGAAAGATTAGGGATATCGTTGTCAACCACTAATATATAAGTTTCTCCCAATAATACTCCATCACTTTCGGCACGTATGGCTATGTTCTTGTCGCCATCGATAGTTTTGTTATCGATGGCTTTTATTTCAACCGTTGTGATGGCCTCACCTTCAGCTAAGCTAACGGAGACGGGCACACTCAGGCGCCCGGGATACTCGGAAATAAGCCTGATCTCAGTAGGTTGCATGGCTTTACGTGGCAAAGTAATGGTGAGGGTAGCTGTTTCTCCCTCTGCCAGTTCATCTTGCGACACAACAAGGTCGGCCGTCGGCATTTCGTTGTCGATCACAGTGAGGATAGCTGTGGTTTCGGGATAACCATTTCCTGCGACGGACACTGTGAATGAGTCTGATTCGTCAAGTATGGAGTTATCCTTCACCGAGAGTGTGAAATAAGCAGCCGATTGGTAGCGGGCAATAGTCACCGTTTCAGGCAGAACTAATCTTGTATCACCACTGATAAGCTTGAGATTGAAGGTCTCGGCCACATTCCAATTACCGCTTCTTACCAAGCGGCATCTTTTGGCTGCCATGTCGCCCTCTTCTACGCTCTCAGGTATCTCCAAGATTAGGAGTTTTCCAAGGCGAATAGGTTTGCTATCCGTTTTTGCGGAATTATTGACTTGCATCTCTTCAATTTCTCCGCTTGAAGCGAAGGGAATGAGAGTTACAAGAATATCGAGGTCGCCAGCTATACCAGGCAGCGAAGGTATCATGAGATCAGCACTTCGAGCTATCGTCTCATCTGGTTTCAACGAAGAAGTATCATAGTAAAGGGTAGCGAGCGGCGAACGATTGCCGGCTGCATCCGTCAAAGAAATGACTTCACTCCAGCCTCCGAAAGCCTCGGCTACTCCTCTGTTGGCAACTTTCCATGATAGCGACAGACGATCGCCAGGTTGAAAATCTCCAGGCTCAATTTGGATATCTTCTATAACAAAATCCGGACTGTCGGGCAGAGTTATTATCGTATCGGCTATCTTTATGATACCATCAATTGCATCGACAGGGCTTTGGGAACCATCAGCCTTATACACTACGCCCTTGTCAAGCGACACTATGGCGGTAGTGCCAGCTTCAGCATCGGCCGCAATTGTCACGGGCAGCCGTAATAAAGCTCCATTAGAGCCCTTGAATGCTTCTTCTCCACGGAGTTGGATTCGTGTAAAGCCATTATCCAGTGTTTCTGTAGATACTGTATGCGAAGCTGAGCGTTCCGATGTCAATATGGCGGAGAAATCGGTTGTGAATCCATCAGGCATCTTAACATCCACAGCTATACCATTGATCATGTCGGTATTCTCCAGATTAATATCGAAGAAGGTATGAGCTCCTGGGTTAGCTCCCAATTTCTGTCCGTAAATTACGTTACGTCGAGGTTCAGGCGACGATGGATCGCCAGGATTCGAGGGTGAGTATCGGAAGTTTGCAGTCAGAGTAGTATTCACTGCCGGCATTATGAAGTCGAACGTTCTGTCGGCAGAGATTGTATCGCCTTGCTCGTCGACCCAACATGAGAAAACAAACCCAGTGTTGGCATTGGCTGTTAGGCGTACAGTTTTCCCAGGCTCGTACTCGCTTCCTGAAGAAATATTGAAGTATCCACTATTCGACGGAAAAGCTTTCAAGAAAAGCCGTCTCAACGTTGCTGGAGTAGATGGCTCATCAGGATTGGAGGGAGTGTATTTAAAATTGGCTGTCAGTGTATTATCACCTTCTCTTACGTGATAGTAGAACGATCGTTGCGTGGAGATACTTTCTCCGTCAAGAGTCCAGTCGATAAAGCTGAATCCTGATGCCGGAGAAGTAGTTATATACACAGATGAGCCCACCAGATAACGCCCCGCTCCGGATACTGAACCTCCACCGTAAGGTGAGGTCACCAAGTTCACATTGGCATAATTTACCTCTGGCCTGTCAGGCTCGGAAGGATTGCCGGGATCAAAGCGGAAATGAGCCGTAAGTTTTACAGCCCGTTCCGGCATCACATAGGAGAAAGAGCGGGAGGTGCTTACTACGGAGCCCTCTTCGTCAACCCAATTGACAAACACAAAACCGCTCGCTGCACTGGCCGACACATTTACCTTCTCGCCGTAGCGATAGCGGCCCTCACCCGACACTGAACCTCCTTTGGCCGGATCAGCTGATAATGAGAGCTGATATTTCGGTTGAGGCTGTTCAGGCTCGGGTGGGTTGGTGGGATTGAATTGGCCCATAGCAGGAATGGCAATAAGCCATCCCAGCAATAGGCTAAGAATTCTGATATGCTTCATTGGCTGATTATCTTAGGGCATTCATTTTACAAGACATTTGTAGGCCTTATCTCCAACGCGCACTATATAGAGACCAGTCTGGAGATAAATGGAGTGGCTCTCCTTGGCGGAAGCTATTTCAGCAATTCTCATCCCATTAGATGAATAAATCGCTACGTGTTCACCTTTACAGCCATTGATGGTGAGGAGGTTATTGTCTACTGCTAAATCAATCTGATTTGTTATGGTAGTCGACGCAACAGAAGTATAATTGGAAGCGAGAATGAGATTGAGTCGGTTGTCATAGTAGCCTCCTTCTGTAACTTCGAAAACATAGGGTTGATCAACGGTAAGGGCAGTGTGTTGACCAGTTACTGTGTCGTATACCGTCGCACTTCCGTCGCAACGATTCAATGAGAGGGTAAACGATCCCGCTGCAGGCGCATAAAACCCTACGGGCACTTTGCCATCCGATTCGGGGCGCTCATTGATGGCAAGCGCATTTCCATCGTTGTCGAAGGTATAGAGCTGAGGCATCGCTTCATCATCGCTAAAGAATTTCGAAGCATCGCAAGAGATTTCATAACCCTCCGATGCATTCTCATTAAGCACAACACGGGCATTGTCGCAACGTTCACCGTATTCCAGTTCAAGATTGAACAGAGAACGGCCTGCCGAGGCAGCTGCATGTGCAGCGATATTTGTCTGACGTGATACACTGGTTGTAAACTGGCGACCCTGAGTGCCGAATTCAATCTCCTTTACATCATCTGAAGCCTGAATGAAGAAGGGCTGATTGGGATAAAGCACAAGATCATCATCAATGAGAGAGTATGCCTTATAACTGCGGTCGCGGTGGCTCCAAATTGTAATAGGACACGTGAGCATAGAATAATAGAGATCGTAGTGAGAGGGATAAGGATTCGCTACGAAGTTCCAGCCTGCATGTGCTTGATTTTCGGAGATGTTGTCAGCAAGTGATATTGTCTTGGCATTCGGTTCGAAAAGACTCTCGGCTGCATTGTCAGCACACGGGAAGATCATACTTCCGTCAACGTTGGTCATCATGATGTATGCCTCGCCCATCTTCAGCAGGTAGTCATCAGGAAGATCCTGCCAGCTTGAGCCCGTAGAGTTCTTTTCAGCACGCAACGCTCCATCGTAATGGCGAATCACGAAAGATGCCTCTTCATTTGAATGTCTTACTTCAGAGAGGTTTACATCAAAGGGTAAAGAGAAGAAAATCCAGGTTTGCTTTGGGAGAGAGTAAGTTATCTGGGTATTATTTGCCGACATTGCCGGGCAGTTGTTGATGAGCTGAGCGTATGCGAATGTGCCGTTATAGTTAGTCTCAAGTCTGAAATCTTTCATAGGCATCGGAGATGCTCCGGCCACCAAAAGTTGCGCGTTTCGTTCGAGAACTACCGTAGGTGTTCCCTCCATACGTCGGCCATTTGAGAGAGTGAGCGGAGCGTTGATATACCAGAAGTCGGATGCCGCTCCACCCTCGATCTTACCGAAACGGAGCCAGTAAGAATCAAGTTTGTAGTCAGCTACTGCAAATTCGGGAGTGACGAGTGTCACATTGCCAGTGGCAACTGAATAGAATGGATTGTCATTACCCACAACAGGAGGCGTGGCAGTTGCACATATCACCTTCTGTAATGCGTAGCAATAACGGAACTGATTGGTCAGGCTATGTATCGTAGGTGGAATATACAGCTCTTCCAGCTTATTGCAAGAATCAAAGGCATACGTACCCAATGTAGTGAGATTGGCGGGAAGAATAGCGCTAAGTAATCCCGACTGGTTGAAAGCCCAACTTCCTATATATGTGAGAGAAGATGGAAAATTGATGGAGGAAAGGGCTGAGGTAGATGCGAATGATGATTCTCCGATTGATTGGAGAGATTCGGGGAGAGTGATTTCCTCCAGTTTGCGGCAGTTCCTGAACGCATAGTTGGCCACTGACGTAAGAGCTCCATTATCAGGCAACTGTATGGATGTCATTTCAGTACAGTCGTAGAAACAGTATTCTGGAATAGCGGTAATCTTACAATCCTTATCGAATACAACGCTTTCTACGTAAGTGTTTCTGAAAGCATTGTTACCGATGGAGGTCACAGATCCCGGGATGTACAATTCCGTAAGGTGGGTGTTGTAGAATGCTGAAGCTCCAATAGTTGTTACTTCTTCAGGGAGCCGGATGTAAGAGAAATTGCCACGATTGTAGAAAGCCTCCTGTGGTATAGAGCTGGTTTGTGCTTTCTCAAGGTCAAGACCTCTAAGGTTGTTGAGGTTTCGGATGGTAGTCCAGTCATCAGAGTTTAGAGGTCCGGTCACTTTCAGATAAGTAATATCGGAGAGACGGTCAACTTGATAGAGAATTTCTACACCAAGTGATCCCGGAGTGTCAACTGTCACTTCAATCCAAGGATTGGAGTAAAGACCGAAGTCAAAGTGTTGTTCACCTCCACGGCTGTCATAGACATGGGCAGCCAATAGGTTTGCACCTGTAGTGAGGAGTTCTCGTTGAGATTCTGATAGATTTATGATCACAGGGGTGTTGATATAGTCTGAGGCCTCGTAGAGGCATGTGCCATTCAGGTAGACAGAACAACCATCGTCGTGCATCACTACGAGCGAGATATTCTCCCACTCGTTGAGATTGGATATATCGAAGTGTCTGCGCAACCAATAATGACTGTATGCTTTGCTCCATTCGGTAGCCTTATATGTCATGCTTGAGTTAGGGGATCCGAGAGGCCCTTGAATAGATGTCCATTCGCTATCGTCGAAGTCTTTGAGATACCAATCGTCGGCAGGTTGATTGGAATTACTCGGAGAGTAGACAGACATAGCGTCCCATGGCTCTTGAGTATACTGTCCGAATGGAACACATGGGGTAGCGGCAATCATAGCCCCGAAGGTGCTAATAGCCATTCCTGTGCTAAAAAGCAGTTTCAATGATGCTTTCATAAAAATAAAGTTTAGGGGAATCAGTTGTAACGGATTCCTGATCTCACATACAGGTTAACTTAAAAAATTAGTGGCTAATGAATGAGCATAGAAAACTGGCAGTAAGTCTGACAGCAAGTCTAACACTAAATTTTTACGCCCCAAATTTAAGCAAATAATCTGATAATACCAAATTTACTCATCGTGAAATTGAAAATTACATATTCCAGTAAAGATTTTGGGAGCGAGTTTTGAACTATGTTTATGAAGTACGAAAGCTGTTTGCCATATGAGACAAACAGCTTTCTGAAAAATTCGGCAATGTGTTGGTGTGGGGGGATTAGCGGAGGAGGAGCTTGCGGCCGGCGATGAGGTAGAGGCCGCGGGGGAGGTCGGTGATGCTCAGGGTTTCGCCGGCTCTCAGATTGACGGTGCGGACGCAGACACCGTCGACGCGGTAGATGCCGAGGGTGCGGTCGCGGTCGCTCTTGAGCCAGATGGTGCCGTCTTCAGCTCCGACGCCGAGATCATTGTCGGCTGCCAAGAGCTCTACGTGCGACTGCGCCCCGATCACGGGCAGCGACATGCGTGTTCCAACGCGCGTTACGTAGCCCTCGAGCGGCTTCGGCGTCACTCCGGCATGAAATGCCGAACCGGGTGCCAACTCCTCGCCTTCGTCGTTGGTGAGATAGTTGATGCCAACGTTCAGGCCCATCGCATTGTTGGCTTCCTCTTCGGTGAGCGGCATCCAGAGCGAACGGAACTGATGTCCGGAAGGCCACGTGAGTGAATAGTCGGTCAAGGAGGCGGGCGAGATGCTGATGTCTTCCGCTCCGTAGAATGTCACAGGACCCGATACGCAGTATCTCGGATCATATTCCGCGTTGTTTGGCATCGCGATGAGGTAGGGTGTGCCGCCATTGATTGTGGCCGTCTCGTTCCATTCAGATGAGCTGTTGGCCTCATAGAGCCAGAAAGGAGTCTGGTTGGCGATGTTGGTGACGGCCGCGAAGGGAGTCAGCTCAGTCTCCTTTTCCTCGGAGTAAACTCTTACCACATCAAACGGAGCGAGGACGGTCTGCCAACCGGCGCAACCGCCCATGGGGGTTGTCTGAAAGAAATCGATTGTCAACGAGCTGTTGTGGGCGATAAAGTCAGTCTCCGGTTTAAATGGATAGCCCTGACGCAGAGCGAGATTCTGACATGTACGTGTGCCGGCGATGGTGTCGGTTACTATGATGTTGTCGACATCTTCTGGAGCCAATTCGCTGCTATACACGTTGACGAGCAGGTTGGGATTGTTGAAGTATTTGATCACGCTCTGCTGTATCGGCTCCGTCCCCTTCCAGTAAAGCGAAGTGATACGGTCGCAT
>CAZGJH010000071.1:2765-13712 GCA_964525735.1 uncultured Sangeribacter sp. | reverse complement strand
TGGTTATTGTGTCGCCTTGCGGCGTTACATCTTTGCGGGAGATGTAGACGCCGGGTTGCAGCGTTTCGTGATTTATTGTGAAACTGGGGATTTTTTTCATATTACTTGTTTTTTTGGATTTGGGCGGAGATGCGCTCCATGATCTCGACGGGGGTGCCGGTGTTCATGGGGGCCGATTCGATGGTGATGGCTACCTTGTTCTCACCTTTCTCGAAGCTGAGGATCCAGTCGAGGCTGTCGGGGGTGAGGGTCACGGGGAGATCTTTGAGGTCGACGGAGGTGTAGCGGCCGCTGTCGGCTTTCTCGAAGGGGGCTTTCAGGAGCACTTTATAGTCGATCTTCGCACGGTTGCCGTTCTCAAACACGTAGAAACCAGACGATTCGGGGGATACGTAGAGCAGCACGCGGCCATCGAACTTGCCTTTGCGGGTGTTCTTGCCGGTGATGTCGTAGCTCACGGCGCGGTATTGGCCGCTTTCGAGGGGTTGCTCGGGCATTGCGGCCTCGGCAGCCTGTTCGGTGGCGGTGGAGTCGGCGGCGTCCTTGGCGGCGTTGTTACCGCCGCAGGATGCGGCTGCGATCAGAAGGAGAGAGATTGGGAGGAAGGCTAACTTTTTCATAAAATCCTATTTAATATGGGTTAGTTTTATGTTTAACGTGAATTTGTCGGTTATTATTTTTGTATTAGGTTGGTTTTTGTTAATTTTGCATCGCGATTGTAGGGAATTTGACACGGGCAGTGCTCGGTGGACGCGAAGAATCGCGTCCCTACAACGCAAATTCATATTTTACAAAGCACAGAAAAACACTAACATAACACTCTAACTAAACATAGAAACAGAAATGACAAGATTTGACAAATTGAGCGTGCTCAACAAGATGGCAGCCGCTCCGATGGTTCCCGTTTTCTATCACAAGGATGCCGAAACAGCTAAGGCCGTAGTGAAAGCCTGCTACGACGGCGGCGTGCGCCTCTTCGAATTCACCAACCGTGGCGACCTCGCCCACGAAGTGTTCCGCCAGTTAATCGACTTTGTAGCAGCCGAATGTCCCGAGATGGCCCTCGGCGTAGGCTCCGTGGTAGAACCCGCCACAGCCGTGCTCTACATGCAGATGGGCGCAGCATTCGTAGTGGGTCCGCTCTTCAACCCGGAGGTAGCGAAAGTGTGCAACCGTCGCGGCGTGCCCTACATCCCCGGATGCGGCAGCGTGAGCGAAGTTGGTTTCGCACAGGAAGTTGGCTGCGACGTGTGCAAGCTCTTCCCCGGCGACGTGCTCGGCCCTAAGATGGTGAAAGGTCTGTTGGCCCCGATGCCCTGGTCGAAGCTCATGGTGACGGGCGGCGTAGAGCCGACGCAGGAGAACCTCTCCTCATGGTTCAAGGCCGGCGTGTTCGCCGTAGGCATGGGTTCGAAATTGTTCCCCAAAGAGGTGATCGCAGCGGGCAACTGGGCAGCAATCACGGCATGCTGCAAAGAAGCCTTAGCATTCTGCCACAAGTAATTACGTATGGAAAAGACCTGGAGATGGTTCGGGCCCAACGACCCGATCACACTTGATATGCTCCGCCAGATCGGCGTCGAGGGGATCGTGACATCGCTTCACCACATCCCCAACGGCGAGGTCTGGAGCGCGGAGGAGGTGGCCAAGATGAAAGACTACATCGAGAGCCACGGACTCCGCTGGTCGGTCGTAGAGAGCCTCCCCGTGAGCGAGGAGATAAAATATGCCGGCCCCAACCGCGACAAGCTCATCGAAAACTATAAGGAGAGCCTCCGCAACCTCGGCAAGGCCGGTGTGAAGACTATTTGCTACAACTTCATGCCCGTGCTCGACTGGGCGCGCACCGACCTCGAATACCCTAACGCTGACGGCACATCCAACCTCTACTTCAACCGCGCCGAATTCGCCTACTTCGACATCAACATCCTCAAACGCGAAGGTGCGCGCAAGGACTACGATGCCGAAACACTTCGCCGTATGGATGAGGAGGTTACGCCACGTATGGACGCTGAGGGAGAGAAGCGCCTCGTAGACAACATCATCGTAAAGACGCAGGGATTCGTGAACGGCAACATCTCGGAGAGCGACCTCGACCCCGTGGGGAAATTCCGCGAATTGCTCGACCTCTACAAAGGGATCGACGCCACCCAGCTCCGCGAAAACATGGCCTACTTCCTCAACGCCATCATGCCCGTATGCGACGAATACGGCATCGACATGTGCGTGCACCCCGACGACCCGCCGCTGCAGATTCTCGGCCTGCCGCGCATCGTGACCTGCGACGACGACATCCGCAAATTTCTCGACGCCGTGCCCAACCCGCACAACGGCCTGACTTTCTGCGCCGGATCGCTCAGCGCAGGGGCCCACAACGACGTGGTGGAGCTGGCCCGCAAGTATGCCGACCGCACCCACTTCGTGCACGCCCGCATCTGTAACGTGCTGCCCAACGGCGACTTCAAAGAGTCGACCCACCTCGACCCGCGCCTCATCGAAGTGGTGCGCATCTTCGAGAAGGAGCGTCCCGGGGTGCCGATGCGCGTAGACCATGCGCCGCTCATGCTCGGCGACGAGAAGATGGGCTACAATGCCGGATACTCATTCCACGGACGCATGTTGGCCCTCGGAATGATCTCCGGCATCATGGCTGCAGCTAATGCTGAATAAAGGCTACTTGTCGGCTTTCCCTACGGCACTATCGGAAGCATTTCCTGAAACGGGAAACGCTTTCATAACGCGCGAAAGCTCACGGGCCGTGATGGGGATCACAGTGCCATGACGCGGGGTAAACGCGCCCTTCGTCTCGGTCTGCGCCTCAAGCTTAAAGTTCTCAAGATCATCGGTTGAGCAGAACTGATAATAGCCGCTCGTGTAGCAATCATACATCAGAATCCACTTATCCGAATCGATGAGTCGGAACATACCCGCTCCCTCCACGGGCACGTCAGTTTGCTGAAGTGTCGCGGAGGGAGCGCTCCATTGCGACCCCGGGGCCTTGCCCGGTTCAGCCGTAAGACGCGGGGATGTCACCTGGCAGATGCCCCCCTGCCCCTCGTTCTTATATACAAGGTGATAGAGACCCGTGCGCTCATCGTAGGCGATGTCGCCATCGATCGTGGCCGATCCGCGGTCGTAGAAATATACGGGGTCGGTCATCAGATCGGTGAAATCATCGTTGGCGTAGCAATAATAGATCTTGTCGTATTCGCACTTGCCGTCGTCGGTAAGCATCGAGAAATAAATCAGATAGCGGCCTTTCGAGCCGTCGGCGTTTACGTAATCGGGATCCCAGATCACCTCCGGGGCCCACACGCGCGTCACGTTTTTCCACTCCGGAAAACGGTCGGGGATGTGCACGGTAGAGTGCGTCCAGTTCACCAGGTCGTCGCTCTTGTAGAGCACCATACCGCGGTTTGACGCCCAACCCTCCGCGCTCTTCATATCCGTGGCCACCATGTAGAATTTGCCATCCTCGCCGCGCAGGATGTGCGGGTCGCGGATACCCTTCTTGCGTGCCACGGTGTCGCTGCTCATCACCATCTTGCCGCCGTTGAGCGGGGTGTAATTGAAGCCGTCGCGACTGATGGCGTAGTAGAGGTTTTCGTCGGAATTGCTTGGGAAATAGACGAATAGGTAGGCTATGTAGCGGTCGGCTCCGGCACGCGGATGCTCGATGTCCATGCCTGGTTTGGGCGGTTTGATCTGACGCGGTGGCCGCTGCTTGGCGCCTTCCGGACGTGCGCCGTCGGGGCGTGCAGGACGTGGGCCCCGCTTCTCACGGTTGCCCTCTCTCTGAATCTGTTTCGTTTGCTTGGGGGTCAGCTGTTTCTGCGGCTCCTGGGCTGTTGCTGCCAAGCCTGGCAGCAGCAGACCGAGACCGAGTGCGAGCAATTTGGTTTTAATGGTCATGGTGTATAAGGTGTTAAAAGTTTGTTCGTAGAAATTGATTTTTTTCCGACTGCAAACTTACAAATTAATTTTGAAAATTCCCCTCCTTCCGAAAAAAAATTTACAGAATCGATTGATATTGAAAAAATAATCCCTATATTTGCAACATGAAAAATCTGACACTCATGAAACGAATTGTATTGATGCTGATGCTGGCGATGTGGGCGATGGCCGCATGCGCCAACCCTGTGACGGAGCTCATCGAGCGAATTGAACCAGGATCTAACAAGCACTTCAAAACCGAACTAATCAAATCAGACAAAGATTTCTTCGAAATCGACAAAGACGCGACGGGTAAACGCGTGGTAATCAGAGGTAACTCGTGGGTCAACATAGCCACGGGACTCAACTGGTATCTCAAACATTACGCCGGCATACACCTCTCCTGGAACAACCTCCCCGGCAAAGCCGAAGCACCGCTAACCGGCAAATCCGAAGCCGTGCTAACCGGCAAAGGTAAAACCCCGCTCCCAATACCGGCGCAGAAAGAGCGCCGCGAAACCGACCTCTCGAAGCGTTACGACTTCAACTATTGCACATTCTCCTACTCCATGCCCTTCTGGGACTGGGACCGCTGGGAACAGGAGATCGACTGGATGGCCATGCACGGCATAAACATGCCCCTCGCTATCGTAGGGATGGAATCGGTGTGGCGAAACATGCTCCTAACGCTCGGATACTCAGACGAAGAGGTGGGACAATTCATCGCCGGACCGGCCTTCATCGCCTGGTGGGCCATGAACAACCTCGAAGGCTGGGGCGGACCGCTGCCCGACTCCTGGTACGCCCGCCAGGAGAAGCTCCAGAAGCAGATTCTCGCTCGCATGAAGGAATACGGCATGACTCCGGTGCTCCCCGGCTACTGCGGCATGATGCCCCACGACGCCAAGGAGCGGCTCGGACTCGAAGTGACCCCCGGCGGCAAATGGAACGGTTACACGCGCCCCTCCAACCTCTCGGCCACTGACCCGCGCTTCGACGAAATAGCCGACCTCTACTACCGCGAACTCACAAATCTCTACGGCAAAGCCGATTACTACTCCCTCGACCCTTTCCACGAAAGCAAAGATGACGCGGCCGTAGACTATGGCGAGGCCGGCCGAAAGCTCATGGCCGCCATGAAACGCGCCAACACCGGAGCGGTGTGGGTGGTGCAGGGCTGGACCGAAAACCCGCGCCCCGAGATGCTCGACGCCCTCACCCCGGGCGACATCCTCATTCTCGACCTCTTCTCGGAGTGCCGTCCGATGTGGGGCGCCCCCTCAGTGTGGAAGCGCGAGCAGGGCTACGGGGAGCACGAATGGCTCTTCTGCATGCTCGAAAACTTCGGCGCCAACGTCGGTCTGCACGGACGCATGGACCAGCTCATCGACAATTTCTACTCCACGAAAGGTAACACCTTGGCAGCCAACCTGAAAGGGTACGGATTCACGATGGAAGGCTCAGGCAACAACCCCGTGATGTTCGAGCTCATGAGCGAGTTACCGTGGAGGCCCGAGAAGATCACTAAGGAGGAGTGGATAAAGGCCTACGTGAAAGCCCGTTACGGCACACTCGACCCCGATGTGCTTGCCGCATGGAACGTGCTCATCAATTCAATCTACAACTGCCCGGCCGGCAACAACCAGCAGGGTCCCCACGAGAGCATCTTCTGCGGCCGCCCCTCGCTCAACAATTTCCAGGTGAAAAGTTGGTCGAAAATGCGCAACTACTACGACCCCGCCGCCACGCTCCAGGCCGCTCAGCTCATGGCGAAAGCCGCTGACCGTCTGCGCGGTAACGACAATTACGAGTACGATCTCGTAGACTTCACCCGTCAGGCGTTGGCCGACCAGGGGCGTCGCCAATACCTCCGCACAATAGCCGACTACAACGCCTTCGCACGCGACGACTTCGACATGGACTCCGCGCGATTCCTCGAAATGATTCTGCTGCAGGATTCGCTGCTCGGTAGCCGACGCGAATTCCGCCTCGGCAGTTGGACGGAGCCGGCACGCGCCGCCGGCACCACCCCCGCCGAGAGCGACCAATACGAATGGAACGCCCGCGTGCAGATCACGACGTGGGGCAATCGCGAATGTGCCGACGCCGGGGGATTGCGCGACTATGCCAACAAGGAGTGGAACGGACTGCTGCGCGATTTCTATTATCCTCGCTGGCAGACCTATTTCGACGCGCTCGCCGCGCAGATGGAGCGTAATTCGCGCCCGGATTTCGACGCGCTCGGAGGCGGCGAGAATAGCGCGAAGACTGCCACTGAGCTGTTTGCGATGGCGTTGCCGAAGGGGCCGGAGATCGATTGGTATGCTATTGAGGAGCCGTGGACACTGCAGCATAATCCGTATACGTCTGAGCCGGAAGGGGATGCGATAGCAATTTCGTTAGCAGTTTTGGAGAAGTTATGAGACTTAAATCTTTAGATATCGTGAGGGGAATGACTGTGGCGGGGATGATTCTCGTCAACAACGGCTATGGCCCTACGTTCGAGCCCCTGCGCCACGCCAAATGGAACGGCCTCTCGCTCTCCGACCTCGTGTTCCCCTTCTTCCTCTTCATAATGGGCGTGAGCCTCTACCTCTCCATGTCGGCCCGCGGTTTGCATTACTCGCGCCCGAAGCTCATCAAGATACTCAAACGCACCGCCCTGCTCTTCCTCTTCGGCATACTCATCAACTGGCTCGACCTTGTCATCGGCCACGGCGAGGTGGTCTTCGACAACCTCCGCTTCTGGGCCGTGATGCAACGCATCGCCCTCTGCTACCTCATAGCCGGCATCTTCGCCCTCACAGTATCCGCCAGTTACACGATACCCTTCGCCATACTGCTCCTCATCACCTACGGCGCGATCATCCTCACCGGCGGGGGCTACAACTATGACGCCGACAGCAACGTGCTGCACACCATCGACGCCTTCATCTTCGGCACGGCACACCTCTATCATAAGTCGCCCGTCGATCCCGAAGGTTTGCTGAGCACGATGTCGGCCGTCACAAACGTGCTCTTCGGGTTCTATTGCGGCATGCGCATCAAGCAGGCGGGGTCGCTATCGGAGAAAGTCACGGCCCTGTTTGTTGTCGGCACGCTGCTCACGTTTGCCGGGTTGCTGTTGAGCTACGGTTTGCCGCTCAACAAGCGGATCTGGAGTCCGTCGTTCGCGTTGGTCACATCCGGACTGTGCGCGTTGGTGCTCGCGCTCGTGACGCGCTATGCCGACGGCTCGGAAGATGGCCCCGGCTCGCATTTCTTTCAGGCGTTCGGAGCCAACGCGTTGGTGCTATATTTGGCGAGCGAGGTGATTTCGATAGTGTTTGCGGCGTGCGGGATGAGCGATGCGATTTACTCCGTTTTTGCGTCGCTGGTGTCGGCCGAGGCTTCGGAATGGCTCGCGAAAGTGGCCTCGCTGTTGTATGCCTGCTGCTTCGTGCTGATCAATTTCCTGATCGCCTGGCCCCTCTATCGCCATCGCATCTACATAAAATTGTAAAAAAAACAGTAGGGACGCGATTTTTCGCGTCCACATTGGCAATGCATCCGAATTAACTGCACGCTGAATTATCTGTATGCAGGTGCTCGGTGGACGCGATAAATCGCGTCCCTACAATATCGTTTCATACGAAAAAATTCGATTCATACGCAGTATCATTAATTTTTGCAGAAAAATTGCGGAAAAATTTCCGTAATCAAATTAAAATGACTAACTTTGAATCCAAATACACATGTCAAATTTCACATCATGGCAAAGAAACTTCAAATCAGAGACTTGACGCTGCGCGACGGCCAGCAGTCATTGTTCGCAACTCGTATGAAACAGGAGAATGTCGACAAGCTTCTCCCGCTTTACCGCGACGCTAAGTTCTATATTATGGAAGTTTGGGGTGGCGCAGTGCCCGATTCCGTCATGCGCTATCTCGGAGAAAGCCCCTGGGACCGTCTTCGCGCTTGCTCCAAAGAGATGAAGGGTATCTCCCTCCTCTCTGCCCTCTCGCGCGGAAGAAACCTCTTCGGCTATGTCCCTTATCCCGATTCCGTGCTCGAAGGCTTCTACAAGAAGGCCATCGAAAACGGCCTTAACGTGATGCGCATCTTCGACGCTCTCAACGACCTTGAGAACATCAAGAGCTCCATCAAAATGATCAACGAATTCGACGGCCTCAACGGCAATGTTGCCATCGCCGACACAGCCGTTTGCTATACTATCGACCCCAAAGGCACCCCCGAAGCCGAGAAAATCTTCACCGACGATTACTTCGTAAACCTCGCCGTAGAGATGGAGAAGCTCGGCGCGAAGATGGTGACTCTCAAGGATATGGCCGGCCTTGTCAACCCCTCGCGCATCTACACCCTGATGCCGAAACTGAAGGCCGCCCTGAAAGTGCCTGTAGATTTCCACACCCACTGCACCCCCGGCTACGGCCTCGCTTCCGTGCTCACTGCCATCATCCAGGGCGTCGACATCGTCGACACCAACATCTGGTGGTTTGGCGGCGGTTCGGCTGCCCCGGCTATCGAGCTCGTGGATATCTTCTGCAAGAAGCTCGGCGTTGAAGTAGACGTAAACATGGCTGCCGTGGCCAAGATTCGCGAGGCCCTCAAAGAGGCCCGCACCGCCCTCGCAGCTTTCGACCTTAATAAAGACAAATGGCCGCGCGACTTCGACGAGGCTTTCGCAGCTATGCCTAAGGAGATCGACGCTGAGTTCGACCGCGCCATCGAGGCTGCCAAGGCCGACAAAGAGGAGGAGCTCCTCGACGCCTGCCACAAGATCGAGGCCTATTTCGGCTTCCCGAAACCGAACGAGATCGTCAAGAATGCCGAGGTGCCCGGCGGTATGTACTCCAACATGGTGGCCAACCTCCGCGCTCTCAAAGCTGAGGATGTGCTCGACGAGGCTATGGCCCTCATCCCGACTGTGCGCCGCGACGCAGGTCTTGTGCCCCTCGTGACGCCCACCAGCCAGATCGTCGGTTCGCAGGCCGTATCCGTGGCCCTCGACCGCCGCAACGGCAAACCCGACTACACCACCAAGAGCAACCAGTTTATCTCGCTCGTGAAGGGTGAATACGGCAACACTCCCGTGCCCGTAGATCCGAAATTCCGCGAGAAGATCACAGGCGACGCTCAGGAGAAACCCTACGACGTGGCCTCTTACAAGAAGCCCGAGAATCCGGAACTGCCCCAGTTTGGCGGCGTGAAACTCGCTGCCAACGAGGAGGAGATGCTGCTGCTCGAATTGCTCCCCACCGTAGCCAAGACCTTCCTCACCAACAAGCGCAAAGCTGAATGGGAGGCTACCCACGGCGCAGCCGAGGCCGCTAAGAAAGCTGCCGCAGCAGCTGTGACAGGGCCGGTGTTCCGCGCTCCGATGGGCGGCACAATCCTCTCAGTCAACGTAAAACCGGGCGACGTTGTCACTCCCGGCGACACCGTGATGGTTTACGAGGCCATGAAGATGGAAAACAACCTCGTATCCGACAAGGGTGGCAAGGTGAAGCAAGTGCTTCTCGGTGAAGGCGACGTGATGGCCACGGGCGAAGTGCTCATCGAATTCGAGGAGGGCGACGGCAAGGCGGCTCCCGCAGCCGGCGGCTACAAGGTGGAGCCCGTGAAGGGCTACGACATCTTCAAGGCCCTCCATCCCGTAGAGGGTGGCACAGGCAAGGCCCCGGCCACGCTCCACAACACCGAAGCCGTGAAGGAGCTCAAGCTCGCGCTCGGTCAGGAGCTCGACGTCAAAGTCGGCGACGACGGCACCGTCACCATCAAAGTAAAATAATCTATTATTATATATGAAAGGGCTGTTGGCACAAACCAACAGCCCTTTTTGCGTGTTTTAAAATCAAAAACTTCAGAATTATGAAAAAAACAGTACTTCTTCTTTTCGCGTTCTTCGCAGCTTTGACTGGTTTCGCGCAGGTAAACATCCCCTATCAAGACCTCAGTTATGACGTGCACTACCATTGGGGAATCATCGATATCATGATCGGCCACGGCAAGGTGACGCTCCAGGCCGACGGCTCAAACCTCTACGGCACTCTCGACGGCAACTCCATACCCTGGGAGGGACGCGTGTTCTGTGTCAGCGACACGCTCCAGGCCCAGATGACTCCTGGCTCGCCCGTGAGCCACGAAACCGTGACTTACGAAAACGGCTGGTATCTCAAACCGAAAGTCACCGTCTACCGCAGCGGCGGTTTCGACCCCCAGAACCCCGCCAACTATAAGAATATCAAAGGCCAGGGCACACTCGATGCCGACGGCGACACGATGGAAGCAATCACCGTGACGGCCGACATGATCGGCATGTTCTACTACTTCCACGAGATCAATTTCGACGGCATGACCCCCGGGCAGCAGATCACGATACCGATCAGCGTAGAGGGTGGCACGCCGCAAAGCGTAGTGGTCACCTACAACGGCCAATCGAGCTACACGGCAGCTGGCGTGGGCTATCCCACTTACTCCTGCGATTTCGAATACAGCTACCAGGGCTCGATGAGCGGCTATCCCGTGCATGCCGAAGTGGCCAAATCGTCGCGCATACCGGTGTTGCTCAGCGCGAGCCTCCCCATCGGCCACGTAGAGATGATTTACGCCGGTGAGTGAAATATATAATAAAAGTGAAAAAATCCGCGTTATATACGTGGATTTTTTTTATTTCCTATATTTTTTACTATATTTGCAACAAATATTGTCTAACCCACAATCATAGACTAATTTCAACCAGATGATCAATATGAAACGACACATACTCGCAGCTTTCGCTGCCGCTTCAGCACTTGGAGCTATGGCAGTACCCGCGAAACCGGGTCTGATCACGTATACACAGCCAGATGGCACGGAAGTGAAGGTGCGTCTCGTAGGCGACGAACACCATCACTACTACGCATCTGAAGAGGGCTATCTCCTCGATCGCCATGAAGGCACCTTCTTCTATGCCAACGCCGATCAGCAGGGTCGCATCCAGCGTTCGGAATTCAAGCTCACCGACTCGCCGGC
>CAZGJH010000071.1:0-2665 GCA_964525735.1 uncultured Sangeribacter sp. | reverse complement strand
CCGATCAGCAGGGTCGCATCCAGCGTTCGGAATTCAAGCTCACCGACTCGCCGGCCACCAAACCCGGCATGGCGGCCTATCTACAGACAATCGACCGCTCGGCTGTCACTGCGCGTCTCTCAGAGGCTCGCCGTGCCAATATGGCCGAAAGAGCTGTGGAGCAGCCTGTTATGACCCGCTCTGCAAGCAGCGACGGCCAGGGCTCCACTATTCAGCGCGGCCCAGGTCTCTTCCCCGGAGCCTCTTATCCCGTATTCGGCAACTCAACCGGCCTCGTAATCCTTGTGGAATACCAAGACGTGTCGTTTAATCTCGACGATCCCAACGATTATTTCTCACGCCTGCTCCATGAGGATGGCTTCTCCGATTACGGCGGCACAGGTTGCGTGCGCGAATACTTCTATCAGAACTCAATGGGTCAGTTCGACCCACAGTTTGACCTCTTCGGTCCCGTTGTGCTCCCCCAGAAGCGCAGCTACTACGGCGGCAATTCCGGCGGCAGCGGCAACGACAAGAACGCCGCTCAGATGATCGTGGACGCCTGCCAGGCTCTCGACGACCAAATCGACTTCTCGAAGTATGATTGCGACGGCGACGGCTTCATCGACAACGTATTCGTATTCTACGCCGGCATGGGCGAGGCTTCCGGCGGTCCGGCCGAGTCGATCTGGCCCCACGCTTGGTATGTATGGTCGGGCGGACGCAAGAATGTAAAGCTCGATGGCGTGCAGCTCGACCGCTACGCTTGCTCAAACGAATGGGAGCTCGGCAACCGTCCCGACGGTATCGGCACCTTCGTGCACGAGTTCTCTCACGTGATGGGTCTTCCCGACCTCTACTCTACCGGCTACGTTGAGGGGATCCAGACCCCCGGTTCATGGTCGGTGATGGATTCGGGTCCCTACAACAACAACGGTTGCACACCTCCCAACTACTCAGCTTTCGAGCGTTACGCTCTCGGCTGGTTGAATCCTACGAGCCTCCGCTACTCGGCTTCCGTAACTCTCGAACCGATCGCTACCAACACGGCCGGTATCTTCAACTGCTACCGTACCAACGGCACCACGAACGGCAACGAATACTATCTCGTTGAAAACCGTCAGCAGGAGGGCTGGGATGAGTATCTCCCCTACCACGGTATGCTCGTTTGGCACATCGACTACAAATCGTCGAAATGGACACAGAACATCGTAAACGACGACCCCGACCATCAATACGTGGATCTCGTTGAGGCTTCCGCTTCACTCACAATGGGTCGCAACCCGCAGTACGATCCCTTCCCCGGTCGCCGCCGTCGCACTTCCTTCACCGACGACACGAAGCCCAACGCACAGTCGTGGCTCGGAGTAAATTCGGAGTGCCCCATCGAGAATATAAAGGAGACCAATGGCCTCATCACCTTCGACGTGAACGGCGGCGGTGAGACTCCCGACGCTCCCCGCGCTCTCGGAGCTACCGACGTCACCGACACCAGCTTCCGCGCAAACTGGGAGGCTGAAGAGGGTCAGAACTACTGGCTTTCTGTCTACAGCTACGTCAACGATCAGGAAAGAGTTTATGTAGATGGCTACTACAAAGCCGATATGCTCGACGCCTCTTTCGCTACCATCAGCGGTCTTGATCCTGAAACTACCTACTACTATGAGGTATTCGCAGGCAATCCCTGGCAGTGGAGCGAGGCTTCTAACGAGATCAACACTCAGGATCCCAACAGCAGCGTAGCCGACATCGCCGCTTCGATGATTCGCTGGACAGCCAACGGCACCAACATCGCCTTCACCGGCCTTCAGGCTGGAGCCGACCTGCTCGTTTCCGACATCGCCGGCAAGGTAGTGGCCCGCGTAGCCGCCGACGCTCAGGGTGACGCCTCTATCGCTCTCCCCGCCCACGGCATCTACCTCGTCAAAACAGCCTCCGCCGTCCTCAAAATCCGCCTCTGATAAATCATCCCCATAACCAAAAAACCTGTGCTTACAAAAGCACAGGTTTTTTTATTTCAGAAGAATCTGTTAGGTGGAAAGCATTGTCCTCAATGCGTCAGCGCGCGTCTTTTACTAACTTAAAAACAACATCTTAAACCGTGTAATACCATCAGCATACGTCTGCAACGAGTAGCGAATGCCATGCCGATTCAGGATCTCGCTGATCAGCGTTAGGCCGATGCCGCACCCACGCGGTTTTGTCGAAAAAAACGGATTGAAAATCCGGTTTTCCTCCTCCGCTGAAATCGGTCGGCCATTATTCGCGATCTCCAATACGGGACCTTCCTCCGTGACGCGACATCCAATCCTTACCCATCCTTCCGTATCTATGCTCTCGATGGCATTCTTCACGATGTTCACGATAACCTGCTGAAAGAGCGAGATATCTACCGACACCACCACATCCTCCTCGGTAAACGCTTCAAGCTGAAGCGAGATTCCAGGCCGCGATAGCGACTGAAGGAATGGCATCATCTCCGCGAGACGTGAGCCGAGTGGCTCGGGATGAAGCACGGGCTGTGGCACACGCACTACATCGGCATAGGCGTTGATGAAGCTGGTGAGGTTGCCGCAACGGTCGTCGCAACTTTGAAGCACCTCTTCAAGATCGGGATCTCCGACGCACTGAGCCACAGTGTCGATCACCGACCGCACGCCTCCCATCGTATTGTTGACTTCATGCG
>CAZGJH010000070.1:0-13734 GCA_964525735.1 uncultured Sangeribacter sp. | reverse complement strand
TTAAAAGAAAAGAGCCCCACCGACCTCCCGTCGGCGAGGCTCGCTAAAAACGATACTTCTTACCTTATCTAATATAATTATGCGAAACTTACTGATTATGCGAAAATTTATGTATGCGAAACTTTATTTCTACTCAGTAGAAACTTACATATGATTTGACGCGATTATTTCACTTGATTCATTCAGTCAGAAAGCCACCTTGCGGGCTTTGCCATTCTCTACCACGAGATAGATACCCTTCGTATCTTTCACTTCGTCGATGGTAGTGGCCACGGGCATCCCCTGAAGATTGTAGACGCAGCAGGGGCCCTCTACATCCTCAGCTACTGTGAGATTCTCGATGCCAGTCTCGCCGTCGCGCAGAGAGAAAGTAGGCTCGGAGATAACGTCGTCGACGCTGTAAGTGGCTTTGCCGTCGGTGCCGATCTTCTGATATACGCGGGCGTAGTCGATCAGATAGTAGAGCGGACGGGGAGTGTTGGCGAGCGAGCCGCCGTTGATGCCGCCGAGAGCGAGGTTGAGCCAGAGCATGTGGCGAACGTCGCGGAAGGGGTTGCAGCCGTTGCCGTGGTCGTAATTGTCGGCCGGAATGTCGTTGTAGGTGGTGTCGAGGTTGATATTGTTTACGAGAATATCGTCACACCAGAGTTCCATATGGTCGTAATCCCAAACCATTCGCCAGGTGTGGAATTCGTCGCCCCAGCCTTCGCCAAGCACATTGTCGTGGACAGTCGCGCTGTTCCAATGGCCGGCCCAACGGCCGCCGTTGCCCCAGCAAACGTTGGCGTGGATGCAGTGGCCATAATACTCCATGATGTCGATCTCGCCACCATAAGGCCATTCATACTGCATGCCGGTCGACCAGATGGCGGGCCAGCTGCCTACATACTGCGGTACTTTCGCGCGCACCTCGTAGATGCCGTAGTTCCAGGTGTAGCCGCTATCCCAGCTGCCTTTGGTCTGCATGGAGCCGGAAGTCCAGGTGAGATACTTACCGATACTTGAAGGCCAGGATTTATTGAATTTATCGTATTTGGGATTCTTGATTTGTTCATCAAGTACATATTTACCTTCAATTACGAGCACGCCATCCTGGATATAACAGTTCTTGTCGCCATTATAATACTGGTCTTCCTGGTTGCGTTTGAAGCCCTCTTCAAAGTTCCATATTTCATGGTCGGGAGCGCCATTCTCGCTGAATTCCTGAGCGAAGACGAGCTTATAGCCCTCATAGGCGTTGGCGCGTGGATCATCTTCAGCGAGCTGATACTCGGGATATTTATCTTCGGGAGTCTCTACATCAGAAGGATAAAGTTCAGCCTCCTCGATCACCCAAAGATGCTTTGAAGTGTCGGAGCCTGTTTTGTCGGTATATACTGCAGAGCCGTCGGTAGTATTGTCGGTGCCCATACAGTTTTTGGGAGAGTTCATGCCCACATTCTGGAGCACTACGAAAGATGGGTCGGCCTCAGCCACGGCCACACGGTATTGAGAGAGAGGAATGCTGCGTGAGATAGGGGTAGAGGTCCATTTATTGTCAGAGCCGCAGAACATACCTGAGCTCATGCGACGGATATTGTAGACATTCTCCTGACCCTCTACGGGTACGAACTCCACGATCTGGGAGTTATCCTCAGCCTTTTCACGGATCTGGCTTGAGAAACGTGCGTCGCTGAGATAAAGGCCACTCGCGTGGCGAATGCGATAATATTTACCGGCTTCGGGACTGGTGACTCCCTCGGCCGACATGAATGCAGAAGCCGGCAAGAGGAGAGAAGCCGCGAGAGTAAGTTTGAATAAGTTCACCTTCATGAGTTTCAAAAGTATTAATGAAATTTTAAGAAAAGCCGCCCTCCCGGGCTCAAGGGAGACTTGGGCAGGGAAGGGCGGATTCTTGGGATATCAGGATAGATTAGAGAATTACCTTAGAGGTCTTGTTGCCCTGCTTGCGGATGAAGATGCCATTTTCGGCATTGTTCACGCGAACACCCTGGAGGTTGTAGTACTCAACGGGAGCGTTAGCGTCTTCGATCATAGCCACGCTTGAATCGGGAGCTTCCTCATCACCCTCCTCAGAGTAGATGCGCACGAGGTCGAGCTCCATCCAGAGGAATTCTTTTCGGTTGCCATCATAGTAGTAGTTGCCGAGATAGAACTCAAGATATACAGAACCGGCTGCTGGTGCTGTAAACTTATAAGAGAAATAGTTGAGATCGATATCGGCCATGTTCTTCTCCTCCAAAATCTGACGACCAGCAATGTTATTGCCGTCTTTGTCGACATCAGGCTCAGCTATGATTACACCGTAATCGGGAGCCTGAGGACCCCAAGAACCATCAGGCTGGTTCTCAGCGAGAACGAAATCGAGAGTATATTCACGGCCAGGAACAAGGTTCTTAACAACCTGTTTGATGCTCAGTTTGGTCCAGCCATTTTCGATATAGCCACGGAAGAGAACGGTATTGTAGTCATCTTCGGGACGGATGTCAGCGTCGCCGGCATTGTCATCACCTGTGAGAAGGCTGATTACACCATTCCACGGACCACCAGTGGTGAGTTCCCATCCGGGAAGAACTGAGAGGTTCTCCCATTCGTTCACCGGTTCCCAGGTGTACTCGCTGGGGACAGCCTGCACGTAGTTGGGGTTTTCGAAATTACCGTTGACAACCATGTTGACAACATCGTCCTGAGCGTTGACTGTCAGGGAAGCGGCAGCGAAGGCTGCAAGAAGTAAGAGATTCTTCATCGTCATTACTAATGTTAAAGGTTAAAAAATATGTTTTAGGTTATTGGTTGATTCCGCCGGAAGCCGGAAAGCTTCCGGCGGAAGATCATAATTACGACTTATGGTTATTCGAGAGCACCTGTATCGTGAGTTGTCGACCAGTAGGGGTTCTGATAAATGGGTGAATCACTATAACCAGCCTCGTTACTTGTTTCACGGAAGTGGTCTTCAGCAATCGGGTTCAGGTAGTGAGCCATGTGCCAAGAATAACCGCTGGTATACCATTCATCTTTGTCTGATACACGGAGAAGTGAGAAGTAAGATGGATCTCCATTGAAACCTCCATCAATATCGTCAGGATCAGATACGTTGTTTTTGCTTGAATCAGCTTGTCTGATCTTAAATTTCGATACAACACCTGATTTATGAGTAAACCATTCGTTCATCGGGCCATAAATCTTACAGCCATGCAGGAAGAGAGGCTTTTGCTTCAACTGATCAAGAGCACGCCATCGGATAAGGTCGTCCCAACGGAAACCTTCACTCATAAGTTCGCAACGACGCTCACGACGTATATTGTAAAGCACCTTGGAAGTGATACGTTTGCCAGCAGAATAGAGACCAAGGTCATGGCTTGTCTCCTCTTCCTTATCAAGATCGGTAGCATTGATAGTCACCAGAGGGTCAGAAGGCAGACCAGCACGTGTGCGGAGTTTGCCCCAATATTCCCATGCTTCAGGATTCAGATTGTCGCCAAATCTTTCCCAAGCTGCCTCGAGATATATCAGGTAAGCCTCTGCGCTACGGAAGACAACGGCTGCCGATACATCCCAGCCACCTTTGCTCCATTCTGAATTCTTAGCCCAGCCTTTGCCTTTGTGATAACCGGTAGAAGTGGTAAAATCTACACCTCCGCTGATGAGGGCTGGAGCCTTCAGTTCGGCATCATTCTTATTCTTCTTGCCTTCGCCGATTCTCTGCTTGCTGTCAAGATATACGTATTCGTTGGGAGCTTTCATAAAGAGGCGCCAGCGCCAGTCGCGACCAATCTTTGTGTCGGCTACGAAGTCATCACCCTTATAGCCGCTATTGGGAGCGTAGATGGGGAGTCCGTTATCCATAAGGAAGCAGTTGGCAAATTCTTGAGTATAACCTTTGCCAGCTGAGATGCGGGCATTCATCCATGATCCACCGACAACATCTACATCGTATGAACGATACATAAGCGCCTCATCACGGTTTGATACATCCTGACTACAGAAGAGGTCATAATAAAGATTATCGGGCATAGAAGTGTAAGAGTCTCCGATCATCTTCTTATTGTTAGCAGTAAGGTTAGGATGTTTTTTGCATACTTCGTCAGCGGCAGCCAATGCTTGATCAAGGAAGAACTCCACCTCTTTCTTATTGTCATAAGAGAAGTCTTTATTGTAATCCTTCTTGGCTCCTGCCCAACCCGCGGAAGCATCTGGAACGAACGGAGTGCCAGCAAAGTATTTCTCGAAGGTAGCTTCGTAAAGAGCCACACGTGCTTTGAAAAGGAGAGCCACATCGCGGGTGATACGGTTACGGCCTCCGGTTAATGCACCGTCAGAAAGCAGTTCGGCTGCACGGTCAAGGTCTTCAAGGATGAAACGGGCAACCTTATTTCGGGGCGCACGGATTGACATGTCTGTCAATGTCAGACGATCAAGGGGAAGAGTTTCGGTGACGATGGGGAAGTCGCCAAGAGCCTGCAGACGACGGAAATATTCCATTGCACGGAGGGTATAGACTTCTCCGATGTAATGTTTGATCTCAACTTCTGATCCGCTGATTTGTTTAGCTTCATATTTCGGCAGAACAATTTCTAAGAAGTAGTTGAGGTTGTTGATCATGTAGAACCACCAGCTTCCACCTGCTGAACCCACTTTTACGTGAGTATTGTTGGCATAGAATCGGTCGTTTGTACCGCTCTCGTTGTCAGTACCCTGATCATCATCAAGGAAAGTGGCATACGCATTGCCTCCGATGCCATGATGAGGGATAAGGTTGCTACCACGTGAGCCCACGTTGTTGTCAGAAGTGTAGTATGCTATAGCATACGAACCCAACTGGTCGGCTGTGGTGAAATAAAGTTCGGGAGCGATATCTGATGGGGGTGCGATATCGAGATGATCATCACATCCCACGGCGGCGATGCCCATAAGGGCAACGACGCCAAGCTGGAATATTTTCTTTGAATTAAGTTTCATTGTTGAAGAGGTAGATTGTTAGGTTAAAGATCAACATTCACACCGAAAGAGAATGTCTTTGCGAGGGGATAAGAAGCACCTGATTTCATTGTTGAAACCTCAAGTGATTCCGGATCCACCACTTTGCTCATCTTTGTCCATGTGCAGAGATTCTCTGCTGCGAAGAAGAAACGAATCTTGTCGACATAGAACTTTCTTGTAAAGCTACGCGGAAGTGTGTAGCCCACCTGGAGGTTCTTCAGACGTAGATAAGATGCATTCTGTAGATAGCGAGTCTGAGTCTGGCGATTCTTATTGGTGTAATAAATAGGACGTGCATAGTAGGCATCACGGTTCTCTCCCAATACACTTGTCTCATCACGCCAATAGTCAAGATGCTCTTTCAAGAAGATTGACTCGTTGATACCACCAGAAGTTGCACCCCAGAAGACGGCACTCTTTCCTAAGGTTTGGCTACCGTTATTAGGATTGAAGTAATAATCACGCTTAAGTACACCCTGGAAGAATACTGTAAGGTCGATGCCCTTCCATTCGCCATAGAGATTAAGGCCGAGACGATAGCGAGGTGTAGTATTACCGATAATCTTGAGGTCGCCAAGATCATCAAGGGTTTCACCTACTGTGACAGCACCGTCACCATTGATGTCGGCATACATGATATCTCCACCAGCCCAATCATTTCCGACTGCATCTTGATTCACATTTGCAAGGTGAGCGGCCATCTGCTCATCATCTCTTGCAACGCCAACTGTGGTAAGACCATAGATATTACCAGCAAGTTCTCCGGCTATATATTTGTTGAGGTATTTCTCCGGATTTGAATATTTATCGATTCTTGTCTGGTCGTCGGAGAGATTAAGTTTTGCTGAATAGTTGAAATCACCAACTTTATCTTGCCAACCTACTGAAAGCTCCCATCCATATGTGGTAAGAGCAAGAGAGTTCTCTTTCGGCGCATCGACACCAGCAACTGCAGGATAGGTTCTTGGAGGACCCACCATATCTTTATTGCTACGCCAATAGTAATCGAATGAACCATTCAAACGGAAGTTGAAGAAGCTGAAGTCAGTACCAAGGTTGGTATTACGGATCTTTTCCCAAGTCAACTTTGGCCAGATCAGTGAAGGGAAATAGGCTGTATTGGGTTTACTTCCATTAACCATCCAGTTACTGCCTTGATTATATACGCCAATCGTACGGTATGTAGGATACCAGCTGTTGGTGTTTTGGTTAGAGAGTTGTCCGTAAGAAGCACGAATCTTCAAAGCGGAGAACCAGTCTAAGATAGGCTCCCAGAATTTCTCGCGGTCCATGTTCCAACCAACAGAGAATGAAGGTGAAGCAACCCAACGGTGATGACGACGGAAACGAGAAGAACCGTCATAGCGGAGATTGACCTCGGCAAGATATTTGCCTTCATAGTTGTAGTTGATACGGCCGAAGAAACCTACGAGGTTCATTTTCTGATAATTGCCACCAACACTCCAGCCACCATCATAAGTTGCATTTGCTTGGTCAAGAATTGCATAGTCTTCAACGGTGAGATCATTCTGGCTCCCACGAACTAAACGCTGTTTGTTTTGCTCTGATTGGAAACCGAGAAGCACTTTGAAATCGTTTTTGTCAGCGATTGAGAAGCTATAATCAGTAAAGAGGTTCATGTTGATGTAAGTGGAGCGATAAGATCTTTCACTTACACCTGAGTGGGTGCGCGAGTCAAATGCAAGGTGCACTGTCTCATGGCTGAGACCTTCGAGGTCATCGGCATCATGAGTGTATACAGGTTTTGTATCCTCATGGGTCCAATCGTTGTTGACGCGAGCGTTAAACTCTCCAGTGATATTCCATCCTTTAAGAGGAGAAATGATAAACTTAAACTGATTGGTGAAGTTATCGTTCTGCTCTATGTGGTCGCCACCTTCACTAAGATGGAGGATGTAGTTGTAGTCGCCAGCAATGTAACCATTGGGGTCATACATAGGATTGACTGCAGGAAGACGACGGATCACCTTCTCATAGAAGCCACCATCGAGCCAGGTCGGACGGTCATACTCAACACGAATCCAACGGCTGGTATACTGGATGGTCAACCAGCTGTAAGGCTTGGCATTGATTTTGCCCATCAGTGAGTAACGCTTGTAAGAGTCGTTGCCATATTTCAAGAAACCACTCTGATCAAGGAAGTTGCCTGAAAAATAGTAAGTGATTCTGTCGGAACCACCATTGATCGTAAGGTTGTGTTCCTGAGCGAAAGCAGTTTTCTTGTAAAGCTCGTCAAGCCAGTTTACATTGGCGAATACACCGTTCGACTCACCTGATTTACCCCAACGACGATAGGTACCATCCCATTCATTCTCATAGAATGGATTATCTCTTTCACCAATATAATATTGGTAAGCCTGTTCCATGAAGTCATCTTCAAATCTAACTTTCTTGCTTGTGTAGAGATTGACATCATTGAGATAGTTGAGATATTCCCAAGAGTCCATCATTCTCATAGGGCTCAATGGCTTGTTGAAGCGGAAAGAATCGCTATATTTTACGCTTGTCTTGCCGCTTGTTCCCGATTTTGTGGTAATAAGGATTACACCGAAAGGAGCCTGTGAACCATAGATAGAAGAGGCTGCAGCATCCTTAAGTACGGAAATGCTCTCGATATCGGCGGGGTTGAGGGTATTCATATCGCCCTCCATGCCGTCGATAAGGATCAGCGGGCCACCCTTGCTGCCATCACCGATGGTCTCCATACCACGGATGTTGATTGATTTGCTCGCATTGAGCTCTCCACCACTTGAGGAGTTGGAGATGTTAAGACCTGGGATCACACCCTGGAGGGCGGCTGCGGCACTCTGTACCGGGCGGCCTTCGATATCTTTCGAAGTCGCTACGCCGACAGCACCGGTCAGGTTGACTTTCTTCTGCGTGGCGAAACCCACCACGACTACCTCGTTGAGGGCCGCCGGGCTGCCTTTGAGATGAATCTCCGCAGGCTGTCCGGGCATCAGAGTAAGCTTCTGAGGCTCGCAACCTACATACGTCACCTCCACTTCAAGAGGCTTCGAATAGGAGAACTGAAACACGCCGTCGATGTCGGTCACTGTGCCCTGAATCGACTTGTCCATCGGCCTCACTGTCGCGCCTATCGCGAGCTCGCCGTCGGAGTCATAGACTGTGCCGGTTATCGTGTTCTTCCCGCCTCCCTGCGCCGAAAGCGCTACCGGCAGGAAGAATGCCACCGCTGCAAGCAGCACCGACATTACTCTTCTTTTAAATAGGTTTAGGTTGATTTGTTTCATGATTTTATCGATAAGGTTGATAAAGCCGTTTGTTGTTTCTGTTGATTTTTTTTAGAGGTTAACTTGGTTTAATTACTGGATTGTTCCGCTTGATTTGCCGGATGATTCCGCTTGCAAAATTAGATTACAGCCCCCAAAAGTGTCGGGGTAGAATTCGTAAAATATGGGGGCGTTTTCGTACCGACGCTATTTTGACCCTTTTATCACCCCTGTTTTCAGCCGATTACGAAAAATTACCTCTTTTGTACGAATTTCGTCCCTCTCACCCCCTCTCTGGATTACTAAATTTGTACTCTCTTAGTAATACCAGATGAAAAAGATGCACCCCATATTGCGCTTATCCATCCTCCTCGCCCTGCATTTTGTAATTTTCACCCTCTCGGCCGCCCCGCAAGGCCCCGTCTTCTTCAAGACATTTGATTCCGAGACCGGCCTGCCCGACCACTCTATCAACGCTATCGCCGAAGACCGTTTCGGCGGTATCTGGATAGCTACATGGAACGGCATATCACGTTTCGACGGCAGAGAGATGGACAATTATTCGCACATCAGCGGCGACTCCACTTCTCTCGGAAGCAACCTCGTAAGAGACCTGCTCCCGGTGGAGGGGGGCGTATACGTGGCCCACGACCAGGGCCTCGACTTCCTCAATTTCTCCTCCGGACGTTTCTCCCACTGCCGCGTGGCTGAGTCGGTGGCTTCCCCCTCCCGCACGTTGATCACTTCGCGCGTGAGCCACCTCCTTCACAACGGCCCGCACATCTTCGCGCTCACCGTCGACGGCGATATCCTACGCCTCGATCAGGAGCGGACGCCCGCCGACTTCGTGAAGCTCCCCCGCCCGGCCGACCGCCGCTATGCCGACATTTCTCGCTTCACCGGCGGACGACTCGCCATGCTCTCAAACAAGGGCGTCACCATCCTCTCGCAGGAGGGCGACCGCGAAATATCCACCACCGAAATCCCTCTTCAGTTCGACTCGAACATGAATATCTTCTGCGATTCGATCCGAGGAGCCGTATATATAGGTGGAGGCATCGGCACCCAGTCGCTCGCTTTCTCGGTGGTAGACTCCCGTGGTAAACTCAGTCCCGAACCCTCCCTGCACCTCCCTCCGAATCTGATGCGCTGCATCCCCTTTGGCGACGGCCGCATAGCTTGCGCCACCGACGGCCAGGGGCTCGTGATCGGCGATCCGGCAGGGGAGTTCGTCTACTGCAATCCCGACAACTCCAACCTCTCGGGCGACGTGATCTATTCGCTCTTCTCCGACAGCCGTGGCAATCTCTGGTGTGGTACCTACCGCCGCGGCCTCTGCCTCTTCTCTCACGAGCTCAACTCCTACGAGCTATATAATAAAGGTAACTCCCGGCTCCACCATGACATCGTGACGGGGATGGTGAGGATCGGCTCGCGCTTGTACGTGGCTCTCGACGGTGGCGGCCTCGATATTTACGACGCCTCGACGGGCACAACGCTCAACCGCAACAGCCGCAACTCCGGCCTGCCTGGCGACAATCTCACGGGCCTTATCTACGACGGCCGGAAAATCTGGCTGACGGCCTATTCGCACGGCCTCGTGGAGTATGACCCCGCGGCCGACGTATTCATATCGCATCCGCTCGAAGAAAACCGTGAACCAGGCAACAAGCTCTGGACACTCGGTGAAGATGCCCAGGGCAATATCATCGTGGGTGGCCTGCGGCTCCATAGTTACGACAAGGCTACAGGCCGATTCAGCACTCTGCTCGGCAACCGCGACCTCGACATCACATCCATAGCCCGTTACGACGACGATATGCTCGTGGCCACACGCCGCAACGGCATTTTTATCCTCGACGCCTCGACGCTTGCCCCGAAGGGGGTGTGCGCTCCCAAGCCGGAGGGGTGCGGCTTCTCGATACCGTTTCATTCGGTGGCCTGTTTCTATCGCGACTCGGCCGATATGCTCTGGATCTCGCGCGACGGCAACGGGTTTGTAGCCGTAGATCTCAAAAACCGGAATTCCGTGCGCGGATACGATAAAGTAGACGGCCTCAACGACACCCGCGTGCAGTCGATCGTAGAAGACCCCGAAGGGAATCTCTGGGCGGGCACAATCAACGGTCTTTTCAAGTTCATGCGGGCCCAGCAGCGTTTCGTAAAGATCAGCGACGTGCGACTCCCGAAAGAATACACGGCCAATGCCGCTATTTTCGCCGAGGGAAAGATCTGGCTGGGCACTACGGCCGGCCTCGTGGCCATACCCTATTCATCTTCCGGCTCGCGCCTGGCGAAGCTCCCCACGCTCTTCACGTCGATGGATGTGCTCAACGAGCCGGGACGCGTGATTCCGCTTTACGGCAGCGACACGGAGACCGTCGACCTGGAGGCGCGCGAAAACTTCTTCACGCTGCATTTCACTGTGCCCGAAACCGTCAACCCCTACCGCATCGAGATGGAATGTATGCTCGAAGGCTTCGACAAGGCCTGGCGCAACGTCACCGACACGCGGAGCGCCACTTACACCAATGTGCCTCCGGGCCAATACACCATGAAAGTGCGCCATGCCGACGCCGACGGCGAGTGGAGCTCTCCGGTCTCGCTCTCGCTCATCGTGCATAGGCCGTGGTATCTGCAATGGTGGGCCCTGCTGATATGGATGCTGCTGCTCATATCGGCCGGAGCCTTGATAATAATGGGCCGCCACCGCTATCTCTCTAATCTCAAGAAGGCCCGCGAGGCGGAGAATGAGAAGGAGAATGCCCGCAAGATCAATGACGCCAAGCTCGACTTCCTGGCCAACATATCTCACGAGTTGCGCACCCCTTGCTTCCTGATCTCGGCACAGATCGAGGAGATTCTCGACCGCCAATGCACCACGGTGCCCGTAAACTCGCTCAACGGCATCTATCGCAATTCGCAAAAGCTCAACAAGCTCATCAGCAATATCATCGACTTCCGCAAGATGGAGTCGGGGCAGCTCAGCATCGCGCCGCGCTCTATGGATGTGGCCACGCTGCTGGCCGAGCTCACCCCCGATTATGAGTATCTCTGCTCGCAGAAGGGGCTTCTCTTCACGTATCGTCCACCCAAGGAGAGGGCCGTGGCGAAGGTGGATCCCGACAAGATTGAGTTTATCGTGACGAATCTCATCACCAACGCCTATAAATATACGCCCAAGGATGGCGGCGAGGTGAAACTCACTCTCGACGTCACGGATACGAGCGTCGTGATCCGCGTAGCCGACACCGGCATCGGTATCGTGGAGGAGATGCGCGAGGCTATCTTCCGCCCCTTCTTCCGCACGGAGCGCGGGGCGGCCGAAAACTATGGCGACGGCATCGGTCTGGCCTTCGTGAAGCATCTTGTGGAGCTTCACAACGGCACTGTGAGCGTGGAGAGCGAGGTGAACGTCGGGACGATGTTTACGGTTACCATACCGCGCGATTTCGAGGAGAAGAAGGAGGCTCAAGTCGCCCAGGCCATGGCCGCCCCGGAGCCCTCGACCAAGCCGGCGGCGAAGGAGCGCCCCGCGCAGGTGACACTTCCGAAGCTTACGAATCATACGGCTCTCCACTCCATATTGGTGGTGGAGGATGAAGACAATCTGCGCCGCCTCCTCTCGAATGCTTTCGGCACGGATTATGAGGTGACGGCTGTGCCTACGGCCGAACAGGCCATCGATCTCTTGGCCGACGGCTATTTCGACTTCGTGATCACCGACATCATGCTCCCGGGGCTCGACGGACACGCCGTGATACGCAAGTTGCGTGAAGATCAGCGCAATGCCGATGTGAAGGTGATAGTGCTCTCGGCCCTGAGCTCTGACGACGATATGATAGCGGCCTACGACGAGGGGGCCGACATGTATCTCACCAAACCGATCTCGCTCAAGATGCTGCGTCATCACGTAGATCATCTCAACTCCGACACGGATATCTCGGCCGTGCTGGCCACTCCGGCTACGGTGTCGCGCAAATATACGCTCGACGAGCGTAAGTTTCTGCTGCGTTGCCGCACGATTATCGATGAGTCGCTCACCGACGACAATTTCAGCATAGAGATGCTGGCGCGTAAGCTGGCCATGAGCCATTCGGCTCTCTATAAGAAGATAAAGACGCTGACGGGTATCCCGGTGATCGATTTCATCAACGAGTATAAGATATGCAAGGCTGTGGTGCTCTTCCGTCAGGGAGCCACAAATGTGCAGACTGTGGCCGAGTTGTGTGGCTTCCGCGACATAAAGACCTTCCGCGAGACGTTTAAGAAGAAGATGAATATGCCTCCGAAGCAATACATCCTCACTATCTCAAATTACTGACCCGCAAATTATAAATACTAAAAATACAAAATTCTAACATCCAATGAAAACGCTACGAAATCTTTTACTCGGCGCGGCTCTGCTGGCTGCTCCGACGATGTCGGCCCTCGTGAACGGCGAACGCTGGCTCGATACCGACGGCAATCTCATCAACGCCCATGGCGGCGGCGTGATGTATCAGGATGGGAAATACTGGTGGTATGGCGAGCATCGTCCCGATGCCAAGGGTGAGCCTCAGAAGGGTGTCACCTGCTATTCATCGCCCGACCTTCAATCATGGACTTTCGAGGGGATCGTGCTCCCCGTGGCCGACGACGATCCGATGGGTGTCGTGCCCGGATGTATCATAGAGCGTCCGAAGGTGATCTATAACCCGCGCACGAAGCAGTATGTGATGTGGTTTCACCACGAATTGAAAGGGGAGGGGTATGCCGCCGCCCACGCCGCTGTGGCTGTGGCCGACAATCCTCGCGGCCCGTTCAAGATGATTCGTTCGGCGAGAGTTAATCCGGAGGTGATGCCGGTGAATCTCCCTGCGGTGCAGGAGGTGCCTCAGCTCACAAAAGATATGGAGTGGTGGACGCCGCAATGGTATAAGGATGTGGCGAATGGTATGTTTGTATATCGCGATGCTCCGGGCGGACAGATGTCGCGCGACATGACCCTCTACGTCGACGACGATGGCAAAGCCTACCATATCTATTCTTCGGAAGAGAACCTTACGCTTCAGATAGCCGAGCTCAACGACGATTTCACCGACCACACCGGCAAATACGTGCGCATCTTCCCTGGCGGCCACAATGAGGCTCCGGCCATCTTCAAGAAGGATGGCGAGTATTGGATGATCGCTTCGGGTTGCACGGGCTGGGATCCTAACGAGGCGCGTCTGATGCACGCCACGGATATTATGGGCCCGTGGGAGAAGCTCCCGAATCCCTGCAAGGGTGAGAACGCCGATAAGACTTTCTTGGGGCAGAGCACGTATATTCTCCCCGTCGAGGGGCAGGATAACGCTTTCATAGCTATCTTCGACCGCTGGCGCCCCCAGAGCCTCTCCGACTCGCGTTATCTCTGGCTCCCGATCTCGTTTGCCGCCGACGGCACTCCCGAGGTGGTGTGGCAGACAGAATTCTGATAATAAAAAAAGCCGCTTCCCGATTAGGAAGCGGCTTTTTT
>CAZGJH010000069.1:6703-13767 GCA_964525735.1 uncultured Sangeribacter sp. | reverse complement strand
CCAAAATCGTCAGTCGTGACTGACGATTTTGGCTGAAGTTATACCAGAGCGAAATGTGATTAAAATAATCACATTTCGCCCAATTATAATCTAAGAATCATTTGTATCGTGCCGAAAAGTTTCGACGAAGGCGTAGCCTCCCGCCCTTCCTTACAGTCCATCGGGCTCTATCACGAACGTGACGTTATAACCCGCCAGCGGATGCTCGGAAAGGCTCAAAAGCAGATGCTGTTTCAGCAGTATCTGCCGAGACAGCGACAGCCCTATGCCCGAACCGGTGGCCTTCGTGGTGAAAAACGGAATGAAGATCTCCCGCGCCACGTCATTCGGTATACCCGGCCCGTCATTGCTGATCGTCAGCTTCCCGCCAAAAGACCCAAAAGCCCCAAAAGATCCGGAAGCCCCCTCACACCTGAAGCCATCATCAGCACAAATCCCAATCTTGCCAGCCCCGGCTTCTACCGCATTCTTAACCAGGTTGATAAACACCTGCCTCAACAGCCCCTCATCACCCTTTACCCACGTCTCCTCCGGCACATCCACCTCCCACGTCAGATCAGGATACAGCGCAACAATCCTCTCCAAAAACCGATTGAAATCAAAAGCCTTACACACCGGCTCCTGAAGCTGCGTCATCTTTCGATAATTCTCAACAAATGCCGCCATACCGTCGCTCGCCTCAAAAATGGCTCGCATACCCTCCTCTGAGAGTGTCCCTTTTATATCCGGATCAGTGAGACACGCCTGGCTTATGCTGCGTATAGGTGTGATCACGTTCATTATCTCATGGGTGAGCACACGAGTAAGCCGTTGCCACGATTCCACCTCATTATGAGCCACGAGTTTCTCGATCTCATGACCCATGTCGTTGAGCGTGCTCTGCAATGCCCTCTCGCCGAAAAGCAATCGCTTCGTAGGCAGACGGAAAGAGAAGTCGCGATGGCGTATGGCGTCGCGCATCAACTGTGCCCTGTCTTGCAGCAGTCGCTGATGTCGATATATGATTGCAATAATCATTATAATCACAGCCAAAACACTTCCTGCAAAAATCCACATCATGGTTGATATTTCCGATAAAGAGTCTGACGGGTGATGCCAAGCAATTCTGCCGCCTTACTCATATTGCCATTGCACTTCTCTACAACTTTCTTCACATGTTCGCGCTCCAACTCATGAAGCGGCACCACTTCTTCCGTTTTGTCTACGGCATCCTTGAGCACACGTATCAGCTCATCATTATCCCACGGCTTGGTGATAAAATCGGCCGCTCCGCTCTTAAGCCCTCTCACGGCAAGTTTCACATCGGCATAGGCTGTCACCAACACCACCGGTATCTCGGGATGTTTCCTCCTGATAGCCGAAAGCCATATCATTCCATCCTGCCCAGAATTGATGCCGGGCGAAAAATTCATGTCGAGCAAGATTACGTCTACGTGTTCCTGCCTGAGCGTGACAAGCACCGGCTCGGGCGTTGAAAGGGTGATTATCCTTTCAAACACTCTGCCAAGACTGATTTTCACGGCGGTGAGTATCGCCGGATTATCATCGATTACGAGCAACGTACCATAATTTCCATTCATACTGCAAAGTTACACATTTTCTTACACAACCATATGTAAAAAGCAGGCTCCAAAAAAATTTGTGTATGAAAATCATACACTATTCCGTATGATTTTCATACAAACTATCTTACACCGTGCCCCGATTCTTTGTCGTTTCATCCGTCGCATTTACCTTTGCAAAACAAAAATTTGATGATGAAGAAAATAATGGCAATATTGATACTTCTGGCACTCCTGCCTCTCACGGCCGCCGCCGCGCCCGACACGATCGCATTGACCCTCGACGATGCGATCATGCTCGCACGCCTGCAGTCGCCGGCGGCTCAGAGTGCTCGGAATACGTTTCTGGCCGCTTACTGGAACTATCGGTATTACCAGGCCAATTACCTCCCGTCGGTCACCCTCACTTCCTCCCCTTATATCAACAAGGAGGTGAACAAGATTACCCAATCTGACGGCACTGCGATGTTTATCCGCCAGGATCAGTTTGGCGCCGACCTCTCCTTAAAGGTGAATCAGAATATCAGCCTCACGGGCGGAAGTATCTTTCTGAAAAGCTCTCTCAATCGCCTCGACGAGCTTCACAACAAGACTAAAGCTTACAGCAGCCAGCCCCTCCTCATCGGATACGAGCAGAGCCTTTTCGGCTACAACGCCCTGAAATGGGACCGCCGCATAGAACCTCTGCGCTACACGGAGGCAAAAAAACAGTATGCCGAAAACTTGGAACTCATAGCCGCCACCACATGCGAGCGCTTCTTCTCTCTCGCCTCCGCGCAGACCGACCTCGACCTCGCACGGCAGAATTTCGCTTCGGCCGACACCCTTTACCATATGGCTCAAGGACGCTACGAGATCGGCACTATCTCCGAAAACGAAATGCTACAGCTCGAAATAAACCGTCTCAACGAGGAAACCAACGTGATGGATGCCGAAATAGCCCTTCAGGAGATTACTCAAACAATGCGCTCCTTCCTCGGACTCGACAACCTCCGGGAGCTCCGCCTGCTAATGACCGACAGTGTGCCACAATTTGAAGTGCCTCTCGCAAAAGCCATGGAGCTCGCCCTCGACAATAGTCCCGACCCGGAATATTACCGCCGCATACTCAAGGAGCGGGAGAGCGACCTGGCCTACGCAAAAGCCAACGCCCGCCTGAAAGCCGACCTCTACGTGCAGTTCGGTCTGTCGCAAACCGGAGCCGACATCGGACAATCCTTCTCCAATCTAATGCATCAGGAATACGCCAGCATATCGCTCTCACTCCCTATTCTCGACTGGGGGCGTGGACGCGGCAAGGTAAAAGTTGCCAAGTCGCAATTGCAACTCTCTCGCACCCAAGCAGAGCAAGGAATGAAAGACTTCTCTCAAAACGTCGAGAAATTGGTGCTCCAATTCAATATGCAAGGGAGAAAGGTCAGGATAGCGGCTCTCACCGACCGCCGGGCCACGCAGCGACACACTGTGGCGCGCCGCCTCTACGTCATGGGGCGCAGCAGCATACTCGACCTTATGTCGGCCGTAAGTGAAAAAAACTACGCTAAGCGTAATTTCATCAACACGCTGCGCACCTACTGGAGCCTCTACTACACCCTCCGGAGCCTCACGGCCTTCGATTTCGAGAACGGCATCCCCCTCTCCCAAGAATTACCCTTAAACTGACCCCAACAAATGGATATCCTGCTCAAAAAGAAACCCTGGTATATACGCTATTATCCTTACGTCATAGCCGCCATTCTCCTCCTTGTCTTGGCGGTCTACGTCGCCTACCTGGCCTTGCGGCCCCTGCAAAAGAAAGTGAGCTCCTCCGATCATAAGATCGTTGAGGCAGAGGTGGTGCCATTTATGGAATACCTTGACGTGGAGGGAGTGGTGCAACCCATACAGACCATCCGTATCAACGCCCTCGAAAGCGGATTCGTAGAGCGCATCGTTGCCGAAGAAGGCAGCATGCTCTCACCGGGCGATACTATTCTCGTGCTCTCAAACGTAGAGCTCCTACGTGCCATCGAAGACGACGAGGCCGATTGGCAAAACCTGCAACGCAACTATCAGGAGCAGGAGATCGAGATGGAGCAACGGTCCATAACCCTGCGGCAGCAATCGCTCGAGGCAGCCCATCAGATAAAATCGCTCGACAAATCGCTTAATCAGAGTCGTGAAGAATACCGTATGGGCATCAAAAGCAAAGCCGAATTGGAGGTGATGGAAGAAGACTATGACTACCAGCACAAGAAAGCTCGCCTTCAGATAGAAAGCCTGCACCACGACTCCGTGGCCACGCTCCTGAAACGTGAGATGATACGCGCTAATGCCGAAGCATCGTCGCGTAAATACACCCGGTCGAAAGGCCGCACAGCCAATCTTGTCGTCCGTGCCCCCGTTGCCGGGCAGTTGAGCTACCTCAACGTAACCCTCGGCCAGCAGGTGGCGGCCTCCACGAGCGTCGGCGAGATCAAAGTGCTCTCGGAATACAAGGTAAAGGTCTCGCTACCCGAATATTACATCGACCGCATTGTCACCAATCTTCCGGCCAACATCCAGTATCAGTCAACGAAATTCCCCTTGCGGGTGAGCAAAGTAGTCCCCGAAGTGATCGACCGCAATTTCTCCTGCGATCTCCTCTTCACGGCCGACAAACCCGCCAACATCCGGCTCGGCAAAAGCTACCGCGTGCAAATCGAAATGGCCAAACCGGAGAAAACCCTCGTGATTCCACGAGGCGATTTCTTCCAGACCACCTCCGGACACTGGATCTACCGTCTATCTCCCGACGGCCTAACTGCACGAAAGACGGAGATCGAAATCGGCAGGCAGAACCCTCAGCAATACGAGATTATCTCAGGCCTCCAGCCCGGCGACAAAGTTATCATCGACGGATACGACAAATTAGGAGAACATGAGTCAATACAAATAAAATAACCCACATAAACAGCTATGAATCTTTTCCTTCACAATTTAAAGGTTGCCACGCGCAATCTGATGAAATACAAACTTCAGACCCTCATCAGCATCGTGAGCATCGCCATAGGTATCGTGACGCTCGCCTTCGCTCATTCTATCATCACCAACATGCGGTTGCCGCTTCTCTACGGACAGCCTTACGGCGAGCGAGCCTTTAATGTGGGTTTTACCTCAATTTGGGAAACCGATCAAAAATATCCCCGCATCACGAATGAATTGATACGCGCCGTGAAGCGCGACGGAGGCCTTAAGAATGCCGAAAAAATCGCTGTTCCCAATGGGTTGCTGAAAGGCTACCCCGTTGAGTTTCATCTTCCGGATTCCACAGTCAAAAAAGGTCTTGTCGATTCAAAACTGTCTGATCCTGAATATCCCGCCTTCATCGGATTCCGCTCCGCCATCACAGGCCGGAAAATCCCTCCCCTCAAGAAAGGGGAAGCTATAATCAGCGAATATCAAGCGAAAAAGCTCTTCGGAGATATAAATCCTGTCGGCACGCAAATCAGATATTTACCCGTGCCTATTACAATTGTAGACGTGTTCCGGCCCTTAGCGATGTACGACCAGAAATACTTCCCAGTCGGCAACAATGAAATATATTTCTGTACGGTCGACCATCTCGAAGACACCTATCTGTCTGACGACGATTTCTACGCCTCCTTCATCAGCATGGCCCTACGTGAGGGAAGCAGCGAGCAACAACTTATCGACGAGATCAATCAGAGAGTCTCCCCTTTGGGCTACGAAGCCAGCCTCAAGGAAATATTCGACCACAGCGAAATCACTACAATATCCACTATCAAGGTAATCATCTACCTTATCGGTTCGCTGATACTGTTGGCGGGAGTAATTGGTTTTCTGCGCGTCGAGCTTCAGCTCTTCCGCCTCCGACGCCGTGAGATTGCCCTGCGAATCGTCAACGGCGCATCCCTTGCGTCGCTCTTCAGCCTCCTCTTCATGGAAATTGCCATCACAATCATCATCTCGATTCTCCTGGCTGCCCTGCTCGGCTATGAATTACAAGCCTTTGTAGATTCTCATCTGCAACTCGTAATCGAAAATACCCTCATGATAATCGACAATCTGTGGCAGTATTGCCTTATAGTGGGCGGGAGTCTGCTGCTGATCTGCTCAGCTATTGCCTGGATAGCTCTTCTGCGCACAGTGAAATTGCAGAAAAAACTGGCCGCGAATATGCGTTCAGGAAGAAACCATATCTTCCGCAACATAATGCTCGGCATACAGCTCACAATCAGCATCATATTCGTAGGCTGCACATTTATATTGCTTCAGGGCCAGAAAGAGGTAGGCCGACTGCACAACATCCCTGAAAACGACTCCGAATATAAAGATTACGTATTGTTGCGCCTTTGGACCACCGACCACAAGCAAGAGCTCATCGACGCAATCAGACAGCTTCCTGAAGTGGCTCAAATGGTTCCTTCCGACTTAAGGTATACTCCTCTGCGCGAAGTGAAAGACAACCCCGAAATAGTCGATAAATTAAACCACGCGATTTATTTCCCCACTTACTTTGCCAAAGATACCGTTACGCCACAAACCTTGGGAATGGATATCGAATGGTTCAACCGTGATTTCGACCGCAATTCCTCTCTACTTCTAAGCGAGAATACATACAAACAATTAGGCGAACTCGGTCTGCTCAACAAGAGCACACTCACACTTGATATCGAAGTCGACGGCCAGCACGGACTCACATTGCCCATAGGTGGCATAATCAAAAGCATACCTTACGACTTGCAGGGTGAGGCTCTTCTGGCCATTTACCCTGGTTTGAGCGATGGAGCGGAATATCTCATCGTGCCCAAACCGGGCCGCGGGAAAGAGTTGCTCAGGGCCGTCAACAAGGTAATTGCCTATATCGCGCCCGAAGAGATCAACCAGAAAGTATTCAATTACCGCACCCGCTCCGCTCCCTTCTACGTCATGGTAGAAGCCATAGGCGTGGGGGCATCCATCCTGGGCATCGTCAGCCTCATTATCTGCGCGATGACAATTTTCAGCGCAGTAGCGTTAGACACCCGTTCGCGCCGCAAGGAGGTGGCCATTCGTAAAGTGAACGGAGCCAAGAGGCAGGATATTTTCCGACTCTTCGGCAGAGTCTATCTGGTGATCATAGCGATTGCCCTCGTCATAGCCGTGCCAGTTTGCCTGCTGTTCAATAAGCTTGTTTGCGAGATGGTGGGCAAGGCAAATCGTGAGGAAGTGGTCGTATCTATGTCGCCTGTCGGCCCCATAATGCTCGGCATCGGAATCGTCGTCCTCCTCGTGCTCCTGATTGTGGGGTGGCAGATCCGCTCTGTCATGAAAGTAGATCCAGCAAAAGTAATAGCAAAAGAATAAAAAGCAGTTGATTATGATAAAGTTGAATAATATCAAGAAAGTGTTTCGCACAGAAGAAGTAGAGACGTGGGCGCTCCGCGAAGTGAGTCTCGAAATCAAAGAAGGAGAATTCGTAGCCATCATGGGGCCGTCGGGTTGCGGCAAATCTACCCTCCTCAACATACTCGGTCTGCT
>CAZGJH010000069.1:0-6603 GCA_964525735.1 uncultured Sangeribacter sp. | reverse complement strand
TCATGGGGCCGTCGGGTTGCGGCAAATCTACCCTCCTCAACATACTCGGTCTGCTCGACAGTCCCACAGAGGGCTCCTACCTACTCAACGGAAAGGATGTGAGCAAACTGAAAGAGAGCGAGCGCACCGATATCCGCAAGGGCACGATAGGTTTTGTATTCCAGAGTTTCAACCTCATTGACGAACTCAATGTGGCCGAGAACATCGAGTTGCCTCTGCTCTACATGCACACCCCCGCCAAAGAGCGTAAGAAGCGCACTGAGGCAGTGATGGATCGCATGGCAATATCCCACCGCCGCAAGCATTTCCCCAATCAACTGTCGGGCGGACAGCAACAACGCGTGGCAATAGCCAGAGCCGTGCTGCCGGAGCCGAAGATCATCCTTGCCGACGAGCCCACCGGCAATCTTGATTCCGACAACAGCGAAGAGGTGATGAAACTCCTGAGCGAGCTGCATCAGGAGGGCACCACCATCATCATGGTGACACACTCCCGCCATGACGCCGCCTACGCCGATCGCATCATCAACCTCTACGACGGCCGCATCGTCACCCAGCTCGACCTCTAAATCCGTTTGAGGGTGTCGACTAGATCCGTTTGAGGGTGTCAACGAGCTGAGAGCCGAGGCCGATAGTATAGCCCTGGCGCACGAAGATCACACGATTGAACGTGTCGGCGATGATGAAAACAGGCGCTTCAGTTGAAGGCAACGCCATATTGGTGGCAATCTCTCGTAATATTGCCCCATCCGGATCAATACCGAGTATGGTCGAGGATGGCAGTTGCGGAAGAGCCGCGAAATCCATCTTCGCCGCGTCGGCCTCCGATTCGAAGAGCAGCACGACCGGCAACCCGAGACGCTCAATCTCAGCAGCTTCAGCCGCTATGTCGCGTAGCGCGTGGTTCGAGGGTTCATCGCCCGATTGAATCACGCCTACCACAAAGTAGCCACGCCCCGTCTGCGAAAGAATCGACACGAGTTCATCACTACCCGATGCTGCACGGTTGAGCGGACGGATAAGATTCTCAGAATTAAACGAGCCGATTATCTGCACGCCCGACGCATCCTGACGCACCGCCAACGAATCAACCTGCACCTCGTCGCCTACCGTCGTAATCACCATGCGAGCCAACACGCTGCCGTCGGCCATACGCTGACCGGTGACGATAGCATACTGGCCCTTCTCAATCTCAGCAGGGTTACCGAAGAGCGTACTGTTCTCCGCAAAATCGGGATACTCAAGCAGTTGCGGCTCACCGTCAACAATCTTGGAGATAGTGAAATTCGCATAATATTTCGGATCGGCCACAATAGGATTCTCCGTCGCCACGAGCTGCAGCTTACCCATTTTACCCTCAGCCATCCCGCCGGCAGCTTGATCAAACGACGCATCAACCCAGCGGCCTGACGCGTCGGCATACTGCGTTTTACCCGTCACCGGATCTATTCGCGCCGGAATACCAAACGACCGGGCACCTGCTACAAAATACACGTCGCGCGATTTTGCCGAAGTGTGACGCAACTTACCCGTCGCAGCCGGCGACATCGTAGCCTGTTCCGGATACCAATCTCGGTCGGCAACAATATTCTGGCCAACATACGTCACCCATTCGGCCGGATTGTTGCGGAAACGCTCACGATCCTCCGGCGTAAACTGCCTGGCAAAATATGCGCGAAACGGTGTAAGCTCCTCATTGGCAATGCGTGGCGACATCACATACCTGTCAAACAACTCTCCCTCAGCACCATCGGCAGTCGCAAGGGCATCGTCGAGCACATCCCGACTCACGTCGGTAAGATCCTTCTCAGTCAGCGCCCCAAGCAGCCTGAGGGCCTTCTCTCGCAACTCCGCCGGCTGAGCGTCAAGGAAATCAGTGATAGTCTGATGATTACCGCGACTCATCACAACCTCCCTCACAGACGCCTCCGTAGGGAAAGTAGCCACATAAGCATTCCGGATACTGTCCTCCTGAGCCAGTCGGCGCTTGTTCGCCTCCTGCAAATCAGCCGGCACAAACACCTCCTTACCCCTATCCACAGGCGGCACCAGATCAAAATCGACTGTCAGCGTGGTATTTTCATCACAATCCATCGTTACCCTCACCTCCCGATCCTTCCCTACGCTCCCCTTCGCAAAACCGAAATCGCGGCCATTCTGTGCCCATACAAGCAAATCGCCCAATCCGGCTACAATCGAAGTAGCCCCCACGGCATCAGCCGTTTTCGTAACCAAAGGATAAAACTCCGCATAATTGTAAAGTCGGAACGACACCGTCGCCCCCTCAGCAGGTTGGCCATCACGCGTCAACACCCTGACACGCAGCGTATCGACCGGCGCATAATTAGCCGTCACATTTATCTCCGCGTTCCCCTGGCGACGCATCAACACCTCCTCCGGGCCGTCATAATCCTCCCCCGGCACACGGGCATGCATCAGCATTCCGCGACTCGCCGGAGCGTCAAACCAGCCATGATCGAGCACAGCCTCCGGTTCGCATGCACCCAAATAGTGCCAGCGACCGTTGGCCCACGCCTCGACCCACGCATGATTATCGTCGGTGTGCGCCCAGCGCGGTGTATAAACCTGACGCGCCGGTATACCCATCGCGCGCAACGCAGCCACACCGAAAGTCGACTCCTCGCCACATCGGCCGATAGCCGAGCTCATCGTCTGGAGCGGCGAATGAGTGCGTCCGTCCGACGGCTGATATGTAGCCTTCTCATGACACCAATGATTGATTTCCAGGATAGCTTCCTCCATCGAAAGACCCTTCACACGCTCACGTAACTCCGCATAAAACTCCGGGCGATGAGCATCAATAGCCTCGTTATTAACACGCAATGGCAAAACAAAATACTTGAACTCCCGCTCAGGCACCACAGCGCCCCACGGCATCTCCTGGCGCGCCCGCAAAGCCGGGCGGATACAATTCTCCAGATAAAACTCCGCCGTGCGGTCGGCCGAATCAGCCGGGTTCATCACAGCATAAAGCTCCCCCAGCCAATGCTGCTCCTCATTCGAAGCGACAGAAGCTCCTGAAGCCGAAGTAGCCCCCGAAGCAGCAAAACATCCGGCCAAAGCCAAAAGAAACATCCCTCCTACCCTATTTATTCTCTTCATAGAAATCGCTTATTGATGTGTACATCTGCAAAGTTACGAAGAATTTCCAGCATTTACACACTCTGCACGCCATCAATCAGCTTATTTGCGGATGGCGCGCAAGATTTTTCCTTTGATGAAGAGGAGATGACGTGAACGCTCCGAGCCGTTCTCGCTGCTGATTCTCACTACTTTCTTGAATATACCCGGTTCGCGGCCCTTGCCATCGAATTTCACACTGATCGTGGCCGTGTCGCCCGGCATAAGCTGCCCCCGAGGATATGAGGGGACGGTGCAACCGCAGTCGCTCGTCACCCTCACAATCGTCAAAGGCGTGTCACCGTCGTTTCTGACGGTGACACTACCCACACGGGTTTCCGTGGCCTCAAAGCTGCCCATATCTATCTCATCCGACAGGAGGGTCAAGCCAGCCTCCGGAAAGGCTGCCACACTACTTAAGGCAGCCATTATCCCAACAAACAAAATTCTCCTCATTAGGACCGAGTCATTTCACAAAACCAACAAATTATTATATCTTTATCTGAATACATAGTCTTTCTGCACCCGCTTCTGCCTCAAGCACATAGACTCCTGGCGCGACGCGGAATCGCACTTCCTGCCCCTGCGCCGTCTGCGCTGCCACGCAACGCCCGGCATAGTCGTAGACTCTCACTGAGAGCCCATCGGCCCCTTCGACGCTGCTGCTCACAGTCACCTCCTGGCCCTCGGAGCTCCAGCTTATCAGTGCCGCCTGCGCAGCCTCCACAGCCTTCACACTCGTGAGGAAGAGGCGACCAGCCGCATTACCCTTCACGGTGTAAGTCATGTCGTCGTAGAGCGTGGTATACGAGTCGTTTTCAGCATCGTAAAGCATCATGCCAACCGACGCATCATCGACATTGAAGTGGAGCACAGTCTCCTCCTCCGGCAGTGCGATCACGCCCAACTCCACGCGCTCGATCTCCGCGAGAGGGTTGACCGACAACGCTTTGCCCTGGCCTACGGTGTAGACAGTGGCTCTCACTTCGAGGTCGGAGTTGTCGAGCACCGGCAGATCAGCCTCCGCACCCTCCTCCGCTACGATCAGAGTAGCGGTAGAGGATACCGTGCCCTCGTTCTCGGCAGAGACGGTCAGCGACCAACCGTCCGCTGCCGTGCTTCTGGTCTTCAGCATCACAGAGTTTTCAACCGCCGTAGGCTCGTCAACCATCATCGTCTCCTCGTAAGCCAACTCCAGCTTATTGACCTTTGCAGTCCCTTTCGCTTTTACGAAGAAACCCTGCATCGGAGCCACATAACCTGATGCATCTCCGACAAATCCGTCCTCCGTCTCTTCAAACACCGCAGCTTTCTGAGTGCCGGCTGTTACGAGCCAATACTTCTGCTCAATCTTCTCGCTATTCGCAGTCATGAACTTCGCCATATCGAGATACGTCATAAACGGGTTGCCTACCAAGAAATAGCTCTCGTCAGCCTCACCAGCCGTTTCAGCAGTAATCGTACCCTTCGTCGGATTCAACTGATAGTGGTCATCGCCATGGATTATCTCCGTGTGATTACCCTTTTTCTCTTCTTTTTGATCATCATAATCATGGTCATAGTATTCATAGAAGGTATCGGCTTTCGGCAGACGGAACAGCACTTTGTTCGAGTTACTTTCAGAGCCTTCAGCATCATCAACGGTTTGCGGTTTATCAGCCTCAACAGCCGTCATATCGACCTTAATCGAGAAACCGGTACCGCTGCCATAGCTCTCCTCCACGTCATTATACACGTGGCTCCAGTTAGCCTTCACAATAGCCGACGTCGTTCTTTCACCATCGGCCTCCGGATATGGATAGGGATGGTAGATCTTAGCCTGCGACTTATCCCAACCGCGCTGGAACACAGCTGGTTTGAAGCGATCATTAACGCCATAGGCAAACTCAATGTCCTGGAACAGCTCCGTCTCCTGACGACCGTTATCCGACGGCAGGTAGAACTCACCGGCGAACACCTTCTTCAACGGCATCGCCAGCGTATACCATCTGTAAGGATCCACCTCAAGGTCGACCCACGCCTTCTGATACGTCAGATACTGCTGATTCATGATCGTAGCCCGTGGACGGAAGTGGATCTGCTTGCAAGTGTTGGCATACCACAGCCCGCACTCAACATTCGCACCCTCATCCTCAGCCACCTCAGCCACCATATCATACTGGATATTCTCCGTAGGATTACCAGTTGAAGAATCATCAGCTCCTTCCGCATAAGCATCCGCAGGAGTTTCAGCCGCAACAGATTCCACTCCTCTTAGATACGCCGACGAATACATGTACGGAGGAAGCACAGTTTCATCTGCTTCCGGAACGATCACCTTCGTAAACGCCATCGGCATATACGCACCAACCTTCTTGTTCTCGCCGTCAGTCACCTTAGCGTTAAGGCGCTTACCTTCAGCGGCATCGGAAGCGTCAGCGTACAGATCACCAGAGCTTACACGCTGCCAGTTGTCGTCATTATTCCAGTTACGACTGCCCTCAGAGCCATTCCAAACTAAGTACTCCGGCACAACCTTAATCGTAAAGAACGTCCGGCCGTCGCACAACTTCGTATCCTTCTCGGCCGCCGGAACAACCTCCTTAAACCGATAACTGAACGTATACTCATATCCCTCGCGGAACGTAAACGACTTATTAAACACAGCCCCAAGACTGTTTTCACTCTCTTCCAAGTTAGCCGTGAAGCTCATAATCTTACCAGCCTCATACTCAGGAAGCACTACATACTCCTCGCCTGTTTCCGATTTCTCCGTCGTAGGTTCAAAGCTATAGGCAGGGTCATTGGTGCTCTCAAGCACTATCACCTCCTCCGAACCGCACTTCATCGCCTTGACGTCAGTGACAACACCCGAAGTCTCCACCTTACGAATCGGAATCACCAGCAACGGACGTGATTCGGGAGCCGAACCCTCAGTGCCGGAGTCACCGTTTCCGGAGCCAACCGCATCATCCACAATCACTTTCTTCAACTGGTCAAGACCGATACGCAAAGGCGCATTACCCATATCATCGGGATAAGTAATACCGGAAGTCAAACCGTGGATCACCGTTGGCGAATGTAAATCGGCATGAATCTTAATCTCCATCGGAGCCGTACAAACCGTCACATTCTCCCCTTCCGGAGTATTCTCCTGCGGAATTGGAATCGGCAAAACAAGTATCACATCATCAGCCGTCTTCTCACCCTCCGGTATCATAATCTTCGGGAATTTGTACGACTTCTGATAGAAAATCAGCTTCTCCGAATTAGCGAGGATATACTGACGCATCTCCTCAGTAAAGTCCTCTTTAGCCTCCACATCGGCAGGCGATGCAGCCTCAGGATAGTATTCGCGGAACCATGTCATGGCTTTGTAGAGAGAGGGACCACCCTCTTTCGCAGTGCCAGCCTCATTCTTTTCCTCGATATCGTCATACTCCGCGCGTGTACCCTTAAACCAGTCGCAATACGCCGAGAGAG
>CAZGJH010000068.1:10525-13807 GCA_964525735.1 uncultured Sangeribacter sp. | reverse complement strand
TCGACGAGAGCAGATAGTCGTCGACGAAGGGCTTGGTGGTCTCGGAGGCGAACTTCATCATCATTCCCGCAGGAGAGTCGGTGTTCATATTGGCGTTCTCGCGGGTGATGTCGTTGTTTTTCGCCTCGATGATTTCCAGAAAAACGTCGCGGGTCTTGGCCTGACGCGCGATGGAGCGTTTGTCGCGATAGGCGATGTAGCGTTTTGCCACATCTTTACGTGCCGATTTCATTAGCTCGAATTCCACCTTGTCCTGGATCTCCTCTACGGTCATCCTGTGGGCTCCGATTTTTCCGATGCGGTCGGAAATTTTATGAATCAGCGACTCGTCCTCACCGAGGTCGGTGTCGAGCATAGCCTTACGGATAGCGGCCTTGATTTTTTCTTCATTGTATCCAACAATGCGGCCGTCGCGTTTCTCAACTATCTGTATCATCGTACAATAAATGGTTTGAGGGGTTGTTGCGGCTCCGGTATATCCCGAAACCGTCTGCAAAGGTATAGGAAAATCTTTGCAATATCAAACATTTTTGAGAAAATTTGAAGTTAAAAATTATTGTTTTGGACAACAAATTTTTTAATAAAATTTTTATACCTCTGTTTCACAGTGCCTTAAAATTTGTTTTGGGAAACTTTCGTAAAAATATGGTAATTTTGATTTGCAAAATTGAAAATTTATATTTATGTGCTTTTTATAAAATTTCTTTCGCCGTCATCCCCCTTCGCAACCCTCTAAAACACCGTCTGTTCCCCTCCCTGCAGCCTCTCGCGCATTGGTCTGTTTCGGAAAATTTCTTCATCCGTAAGAGCAATTTCCCACTCCGGATTGTTATGTTAAAAGATAGGTTTTTCTAACCTTTTTCTATCCCCGGAGCTTTTGTGGCCGCTATTCGCCATCCCGCACCGGGGCCGACTCTTCGATCTAACTAAGTTCAAAAAATTATACAAAAAATGTCGCATAACACCAAAATGTCTAAGGTCACGAAAGAGATGGCCCTCGATTACCACGAGGAGGGGAAACCCGGCAAAATCGAAATCGTGCCTACCAAACCCTACGCCTCGCAACACGATCTCGCTCTCGCTTACTCCCCAGGAGTGGCTTATCCCTGTCTCGAAATTCAGAAAAACCCCGAAGATGCCTATCGCTACACCGACAAGGGCAACCTCGTGGGCGTCGTCAGCAATGGCACAGCAGTGCTCGGCCTCGGCGATATCGGTGCCCTCGCCGGCAAACCGGTGATGGAGGGCAAAGCACTCCTCTTTAAGATATTCGCGGGCCTCGACGCCTACGATATCGAGATCAATGAGAAGGATCCCGCAAAGATTGTGGAGATCGTGAAGGCTATCTCTCCCACATTCGGCGGCATTAACCTTGAAGATATCAAGGCCCCGGAGTGCTTCGAGATCGAGACGCGCCTCAAGGAGGAATGTGATATCCCGGTGATGCACGACGACCAGCACGGCACAGCCATCATCTCTGGCGCGGGCCTCATCAACGCCCTCGAAATCCAGGGCAAGCGTATCGGCGACATCCGCCTCGTGGTCAACGGTGCCGGCGCGGCCGCTATCAGTTGCACGCGCCTCTACGTCTCTTTGGGCGTCAACCCCAAGAATATCGTGATGTGCGACTCCAAGGGTGTAATCCGCGCCGATCGCGACAACCTCAACGCGCAGAAGCGTGAGTTTGCCACCGATCGCGACCTCCACACTCTTCAGGAGGCTATGGTCGATGCCGACGTCTTCCTCGGCCTCAGCGTGGCCGACGTCGTCACCCCTGAGATGATCCTCTCAATGGCCCCGCGTCCTATCGTCTTCGCGCTCGCAAATCCCAACCCGGAGATCGACTACAACCTCGCCATGAAGACCCGCGACGATATCATCGTCGCCACAGGTCGCTCCGACTATCCCAACCAGATTAATAACGTAATCGGCTTCCCCTATATTTTCCGTGGCGCGCTCGATTGCGGCGCCACAGGCATCAACGAGGCTATGAAGATTGCCGCCGTCTATGCCATCGCCGCTCTCGCCAAAGAACCGGTGCCGGCTGTCGTCGACGAGGCTTACGGCATCAACAACCTCCGCTTCGGCCGCGAATATATCCTCCCGAAGGCTCTCGACCCGCGTCTGCTCCTCAGCGTGGCCCCCGCTGTGGCTCGCGCAGCAGCCGAATCAGGCATCGCCCGTCGTCCCATCACCGACTGGGCTGAGTATAAGGTGCGCCTCCGCACTCTCATGGGCGACGACGGCAAGATGATGCGCCGCCTCTCGGAGCTCGCTCGCCAGAACCCGAAACGCGTCGTGATCTGCGAAGGCAACATGGACAATATGCTGCGTGCCGCCGTCCGTTGCGCCCACGATGGCGTTTGCCGCCCCGTGGTGCTCGGCAACGAGGAGATGATCACGAAGCGCGCCGACCGTCTCGGCCTCAAACTCGACGGCGTGGAGATCGTCAACCCGCGCCACGACCGCGAAGCCGAAACGCGCGAACGCTACGCCCGTCTGCTCGCCCAGAAGAAGGCTCGCGAGGGCTTCTCTTTCGACTTCGCTCTTGAAAAGATGTATGAGCGTTCCTACTTCGGCATGATGATGGTAGAAACCGGCGATGCCGACGCTTGCCTCTTCTCATCTTTCTCTGCCGGCGAACATGCCGCTGGCGACGTCGCCTCTATCATCGGTCTGCAGGATGGCTACGACCATTTTGCCACGATGCACATTCTCAACACCCGCAAGGGCACATTCTTCATCGCCGACACCGCCGTCAACCCCGACGCCGACAAGGCCGCTCTCGTCGACATCGCCCGCTTGGCCGATCACACCGTGCGCTTCTTCGCACAAGATCCCGTCATCGCGATGCTCTCTTACAGCAACTTCGGCTCGTCGAAGCATGAGGAGGCCACGATGGTGGCCGGGGCCGTGGCTGAGCTCCATGAGAAGTATCCGCGTGTGGCCGTCGACGGCGAGATGCAGGTGGAATATGCGCTCGATACGAAACTGCGCGACGAAACCTATCCCTTCAACACTATCAAGGGGAAACAGGTCAACACGCTCGTGTTCCCGAATCTCACGGCCGCCAACACCGCTTGCCAGATGCTCCTCAGCATGGGCGTGGGCTCGATCATCGGCCCGATCCAGATGGGCCTCAAGAAACCCGTCTACTTCACCAACAGCAACGCCTCCGTCCGCGAGATCATCGACCTGGTGACAATCGCCGCCATCGACGCCATCGTCCTCTCCACCAAATAATGCTGACTGGGAAGAGGGGCGCCCTCGCCCCTCCGGAAA
>CAZGJH010000068.1:4023-10425 GCA_964525735.1 uncultured Sangeribacter sp. | reverse complement strand
GCTGACTGGGAAGAGGGGCGCCCTCGCCCCTCCGGAAAGCACCTGCCCAAAGCACCTGTTAGGTGGAAAGCACGGTCCCCGTGCGTCAGCGCGCCTCTGAACTATTATCAAAGAAATCCTTGTTAAGCTTGGGCTTAACAAGGATTTCTTTTCATTTCTTCCAAAACGATGGCGTAAACAACAGCAAAATCGTATATAACTCCAACCTCCCTACCAACATTATAAACGCCAAAAGCCATTTCGCCACATCCGGCACCAGATTATAATTCCCCTGAATGCCGGTAATATCCGTCCCCAAGCCGGTGTTCGAAATCGCCGACAGGCAAATGAAAAAGCTATCCTTCAGCGGCATCCCTATCAGCACCAACAGCGACCCTCCGATCAATATCACGATCACATACAGAAACAGAAACGCCAACGTCTTCGCCACTACCGCCGACGGCGTCCCCTTCTTGTTGATCACAACCGTAGTCACCGCGTTCGGATGCATCATCTTGTAAAACTCATTCTTGATAAACTTGAAGAGTATGATGAAACGGTCTATCTTCGCGCCGCCCGACGTGCTACCCGCGCAAGCTCCCATCACCATCATGATGATCAGCACCACCGTTGCCAACGGCCCCCAGTCGTGGAAGTCTGGCTCCGTCAGTCCGGTCGACGACAGTATCGACACAGCCTGGAAGAGCGGGTCGATCGTCAGATCGTCCACCTCCTTCACCAGTCCCTGCGACCAGATATTCAAACAGAGCAGAGCGTAGCAGATCAATATTATCGCCACATACCAGCGAAGGGCGTCGTTGGTATACGACGCTTTGAAATCTCCCTGCGTGGCCTTGTAGATCAGCGCGAAATTGATGCCCCCCAAGAACATGAATATCGTGAATACTATCTTCACATACATCGATCCCTCCTCCACAATCGATGAATCGCTCGTCGAAAAACCGCCGGTCGACATCGTGGAGAGTCCGTAGCATACGGAGTCGAAAAACGACATGTCTGAGAAGTTGAGCAGCAAGATCAGTAGCGTGGTGAGCCCGATATACACAAACCAAAGACTCTGGGCCGTGAAGCTCACGCGGGGCCTCAGTTTATCGTGGGTTATGCCCGTCACTTCGGCGTTAAAGAGCTGCATGCCACCCTGATAATTGAGCATCGGTACCACTGCGAGCGTAAACAGAATGATTCCTAAGCCTCCTACCCATTGCACCACGCATCGCCATATGAGAATCGACTTCGGCACTTCGGCCAGCGTATTGAGCACGGTCGCGCCGGTCGTGGTGAAGCCGCTCATCGTCTCGAAGAAGGCGTCCGTCACGCTCTCGTGCGTGCCGCAGAGCAAGAAGGGGGTCATGCCGAAAAAGGAGAGTATCACCCAGATCATCCCCGTCAGCAGGATGGCCTCGCGCTTTCCCATCTCTCTGCTTTTCGGCTTCAGGCTCACCATCCCCGCGCCGCAAGCCGCCGTCACACCCATGCACATCAGAAACTTCCAGAAGTTAGATTCGCTGTTGAGCACACTCACCACGCAGGGCACAATCATGAAGAGCGCCTCCGTGAGAAGAAGCCATCCGATTACGCGCAGGAGCATCCTGACGTTGATATAACTTTTCGACTTGAAAAACGCCACTCGTTTCCCTTGCATCAGTTTATCCTTTCAAAATCAGTTAAACACATCAAAATCAGTTAAACCATTTCTCGATCTTGTGGATTGTGCCCGACAGGCAGAACACCACCACATAATCGCCGGCCTCTATTTGCGTGTTGCCGCTCACGAGCATATTCTTGTCGCCGCGCACGGTGGCCGCAAGCGTCATCCCCACGGGGAGCTTCAGGTCTTTCACCGGAGCCTTCGTTATCTTCGCCCCGGGGCGCACGAGCATCTCGGCCACTTCGGCATCGGCCAAGGCCAGACACTTCGCGTTGGCCTCGTCGGCATCAAGCAGAATCTTGAAGATATGGCTCGAAGCCAAGAGTTTCTTGTTGATGATTGTGCCGATGTTCAGGCTCTCGGCCTGACTCACAAACTGGAGATTCTCCACGTCGGCCACCGTTTTCGGCACTCCAAACTCTTTCGCTGTCAAGCAGGAGAGTATGTTGGTCTCCGAAGCATCCGTCAGTGCCAAGAATGCGTCATATTGAGCCGTGTTTATGTCGCGGAGCACTTCGATATCTCTCGCGTCGCCATGCACTATCTCGCAGTCGGGCAGCATCACGGCGAGCTTCTCGCAAGTTTCCCGGTCGTTGTCGATAATCTTCAGATGATATTTGTCGTGATAGCGTGTGGCGAACCGCACCGCTATGCGCGAACCTCCCATTATGAGGGCCTTCTTGATCACACGCTTCTTCTTGCCGCAAAGCTCTCGCACCTCCTGAATGAATGGGGGAGTGGTGATGAAGTAGAGTATGTCGTCGCGCAAGATATCGTCGTTGCCGCCAGGTATGATTGTCTCGTTGTTGCGCTTTATGGCCGCCACGTGAAAGTTGTGGTCTTTCACGGGGAGGTCTCTCAGCTTATGGTTGAGCAGCGGGGAGTCGCCGTGCAGTTTCACTCCGATAAGCAGCAGGCCGCCGTTGTGGAGCTCCCCCCAGTAGCGGGCCCAGTTGTGCTCCAGAGCGAGAGCTATCTCGTCGGCCGCCAATTCTTCGGGGTAAATGAGGAAATCCACCCCCATCTTCTTTATTATGGCGCCGTTTTCGGGCACAAGGAATTCGCTGTTGTCGATACGCGCCACGGTCTTCTTCGCGCCCAAATTTTTGGCGATGGCGCAGGAGACGATGTTGCGCGTCTCGTAGGGCGTCACGGCTATGTAGAGGTCGGTCGACATCACACCCACGTCGCGAAGGCTCGCGATAGATGAGGTGGAGCCGTTCCAGGTCATCAGATTGTAATTGGAGTCGATTATGTCGAGGTGCTCCTGGTCGCTGTCGATCAGGATTATGTCTTGGTTCTCGTTTGAGAGCATCTTGGCCAGGTGAGTGCCCACCTCTCCGGCCCCCGCGATCACGATCTTCATGAGAGCGTAGCGTTAAGTTTCCCCACGATCTCCTCGATGGCTTGCGCGTCGATGCCACACAATCTGCGCAACTGGCTCACGCTGCCGTGGCCCACCCAATGGTCGGGCACTCCGAGGCGTTCCACGGGTATAGGGCGTGCCGAGTTCTCTTCAAGCCATTCGGCCACAGCGCTTCCAAAGCCTCCGGAGCGCGCGCCGTCTTCGAGTGTCACCACTGCGTCATAACGCTCGGCCACCTCTTTCATTATCTCCTCGTCGAGGGGTTTCACCCAGATCATGTCGTAGATATCCGCAGGTATACCCTCCGCGTCGAGCTTCTTGGCGGCTTCAAGCGCTTCCGAAAGAATCGGCCCGAGCGTGAGAATGGCTATGCGGGCCCTCTCCGCGCTCTTCACCTTGCGTCCTTTACCCACGGCTATCTCCTGCAGCGGTGTGTGCCAGTCGGTGGTAGTGCCTTTGCCGCGCGGGTAGCGAATCGCCATGGGGCCGTCGAGGGTGGTGGCCGTATACATAAGGTTGCGCAATGTCTCCTCGTCGGCCGGCGAGGCTATCTTGATCGATGGTATGCAGCGGAGGTATACGATGTCGAGCAATCCGTGGTGGGTCACTCCATCTTCACCCACGAGGCCGGCGCGGTCTATGCAGAATGTCACCGGCAGCCCCTGAATGGCCACGTCGTGAATGATGTTGTCGTAGGCGCGCTGTAAGAAAGAGGAGTAGATGGCCACGAAGGGTCGCTTCCCTCCCGCCGCCAAACCGCCGGCGAAGGTCACGGCGTGTCCCTCGGAGATTCCAACGTCGAAAGCCCTGTCGGGCATGGCCTTGAAGAGTTTCGACATTGAGGTGCCCGTGGGCATGGCGGCCGTGATGCCCGTGATGGCATCGTTTTTCTCGGCCAACTCCACGAGGGTCTCTCCAAACACATCCTGCCAGAGTGGCGGCGTCTTGCTCCCCGATGAGCCGAGGCGTTCTCCCGTCTCGGCGTCAAACTTACCTGGGGCATGCCACACCGTCGGGTTCTGCTCGGCCATTTCGTAGCCCTTACCTTTTATTGTGCAGAGATGCAGCAGGTGAGGCCCCTCCATATCCTTTATTTCGCGCAAAGTCTTCACGAGCTTCACCACATCGTGGCCGTCGAAGGGGCCGAAATAGCGTATGTTGAGCCCCTCGAAGATATTCTGCTTGCGCGATACGAGCGATTTTATCGAATTGTTGAAGCGGATTATGGCCCGTTTGCGGTTTTCGGTCAGTATCCCTTTGCGGCGGAAGTAACCCGCCATGCGGTTGCGCAGGCGGTTGTAGCCCGCTGAGGTTGTCAGCTCGGAGAGGTAATGGTGAAGGGCCCCGACGTTGTTGTCGATGCTCATGTCGTTGTCGTTGAGCACGATCAGCAGGTTGTTGGGGTGGTTGGAGGCGTTGTTCAGGCCTTCGAAAGCGAGGCCACCTGAAATAGACGCGTCTCCTACGATTGCCACGGTCTTCCGGTTCTCATGCCCTGGCGTGCTGCGGTCGGCTATGGCCATGCCGAGGGCAGCCGAGATGGAGTTGCCCGCGTGTCCGGCAATGAAAGTGTCATATTTGCTTTCGAGAGGGGAGGGGAATCCGCTTATGCCCCCCAAGGTGCGCTGTGTGGCGAAGGCCTCGCGGCGCCCCGTGAGAATCTTGTGGGCATACGCCTGGTGGCCCACATCCCAGACGAGATGGTCGGTGGGAGTGTCGTAGACATAATGAAGGGCCACAATCAGGTCTACGGCTCCCATGCTGGAGGCGAAATGACCAGGATTGTGCGAAAGGTTGGCTATGATAAACCGTCTGATCTCATTGCATACCTCGGGAAGCTGCTCAAGGGGGAGCTTGCGGAGGTCGGAAGGATCGTTTATGGTGCTGAGGAGAGGATACTGTTCGTTGGCGGAGTTAGCTTCCATCAAAACATCTTTTTAAGAAGTTGAAACGGCTCAGTTGTTGCCGGTCGGGGCGAAGTATTTCTTCCAGAGAGGCACGAAAATGATGATCCCGGAGGCCACGATGAGGAAAATGTTTTTCAACGTGAAGCCGCCCGCGTAGCAGATTATGGCTCTGCAAAGCCATATCCAGACAATGGCCAGTATCGCCAGGCCCGCTATTTTCACACCTTTATTCATAGATCGTATACTTGTAATTGCCTAAAAAGACTCCCACGCAACGCGCCCGCGGCGGCGGAGTGTGGGGGAGTGAACGCGAAATTACGGAAAAAAATCCATATTACCAAAAATATTCACCTCTCATCAATCTATTCGCCCCGAAGTTTGTTATGATAGTATAAAAACTAAACATTCACGCATGGGAAGCGATCCACCACCGTTCTCCCGCAAATTTATAGACCATATCTATATTTAACACCAAAACAGATTATGAAAAAGCTATATTACCTACTTTTTGTAGCAGCGGCCCTCTTCTCCGCATCAGCAGCATCCGACAGCATTTGTAAGGCCGGCACACCCGCCGAAGGCGATCCCGTAGTGATCGACGCAGCCCGCGAGGCCGTGAGAGATTCCCTCTGGTCGCAGTTTGTCGACGACTTCTCGGCCGAAGAATATCCCGATCTCTCTTTCGACACTTCTGCCGACGCTATCGAATATATGCAGGAGTCGGGCTACTGGCGCGAATATGCCGACGGCATCCTCCCCCAGATGGCTCAGGAAAACCTTGAGTATGCCACCAAACTTCTCAATAATTCTCACGATGGCTTTGTGATTGTAGATAAATCTCGCATGAAGGTGATCAAATACGATCGCTTCGGACGCGAGGAGGTAGTCTACGGCATGGCTTGCGGTAAGAATTACGGCACAAAGCACAAACGTAGCGACTGCCGCACTCCCGAAGGCTTCTTCGCCGTCAAGAAGATCCAGAACAGCACAGATTGGAAATACGTCGACGACAATGGCAACGTCAGCAACAAGACGGGCGAGTTCGGTCCGCGCTTCATTCGCCTCGACATCCCCGGCATCAGCTCGATAGGCATCCACGGCACATGTGCCCCCTGGAGCATCGGAGGCCGACGCAGCCACGGTTGCATACGTCTGAAGAATGAGAATATCCTCGACCTTGTAGATAGGGTAGAGACCGGAATGCCGGTAATCGTCAACCCCGGCAAGAAAGATTTGGCCGTCAACCGCGAAGAAGGCTACGACATCCCCCAGATCTCAACCGTAATCAACCAAAACATCCAAGCCTCTCGATAATAAAAGACAAAAAAATCGGGTCAATTTTCACTTTTCGTGAAAGTTGACCCGATTTTTATTTGCGGATTGAAAATATTTGGTTAATTTTGCGCTTCGGGTGTGCATTCGCGCCGCTCCCCCCGCCAGTAGGGACGCGATCCAATGCCTGTAGGGACGCGATCCCCCGC
>CAZGJH010000068.1:1698-3923 GCA_964525735.1 uncultured Sangeribacter sp. | reverse complement strand
CCGAACCCGAATTCAACTAATTTAACCAAATAGATTGATCAAATGAAGAAAACTTTACTTTGTTTAGCAATCGTGGCCGCTGCCGGTGCTAACGCAGCGACCATCGAGAAGGCGACGGATCTGATTTCCGCCAAGCCCTTCACTCCGAGAGTTCTCTCCACTCGTCAGTTGCCAAACGGCCAGACAGAAGCCGTGGTGGCCCTCAACGCCCCCACCCGCTCCGAAGCCTCAATGGAGTTCTCCTATGCCGATACTCCCTATCAGGCCTTGTCTTTCAATAACTTGGGCTCTGGTACGACAGTTTATCAGGCTGTTTATATGCCTCAATCTGTATTGGCAGATTTCGATGGTTGCAAGGTAACTGGTTTTACCTTATATTCTGGCGCACAATCAAACGTGACTTCTGCTACGGTATTCTTTGCCGCTCAGAAAACCACTGTATTGACTGATCCTCTTTATACAGAAACTTTCACAGGACTTCCTACAGCCGACTATCAGAAGATAAACCTTACCCTCGCTACTCCTTTTGAGATTTCTGCCGATCAGCCTTTCTACGTGGGTTACAGCGCTCAACCTACTGACGGCTACTACATTGTAGTTGACGGCCTTAGTGGTATGGCTTCTGAAAACACCTGCCTTATCGGTACGAAAACAAAAACTGGTTCCTCAATCAGCTGGCAAACGGCTTATGATTACGGTTCACTCTGCATTGGCTTGATCATTCAGGGTGAAAGCCTCCCAGAAAACGGTCTGAGCATTCTTGCTTATGATGCTCCTGCGAATGTGTCTGCTGGTGTCGACTTCCCTCTTGCTGTAGCTGTGAAGAACCCGGTGGCTGGTAGCGTTTCTTCTTTCGGTTATGAGTATCAGATCGGTGAAGAGACTCCTGTTTCTGGCACTTACACTTTCCCCGCTGGTATGGAACTCGCTTCTGGCAGCTGGACTGCCGTTCAGATCGATAATGTAGTTTGCAACACAGTTGCTTATCAACTCCCTTACACCTTCAAGATCACTACTGTAAATGGCGAGGCAAACTATGTGGCTGATGCCGCTTTCTCTGGCACTATCAACTGCTTGGAGGCTGGTGCAGGCTATGATTCTCATGTGCTTATCGAAGAAGGCACTGGTACATGGTGTGGCTATTGCCCGCTCGGTATCACTATGATGGAGATGGCTAAAGCAATAGATCCCGATTTCTTCCATTGTGTAGCTCTTCACTCTGGCGACAACATGGAGGTTTCTTCTTTCTCCCTCGTTTCTTCTTTCTTCACTGGTTTCCCCTCAGCTATGGTTAACCGCGGTCCGGTTGAGCACCCCGCGAACATTATTCCTGAACTCGAACCTCTCTACGCTTCACTTTCAAATCAGAAAACCTATGCTGGTATCACTGGTCTGAACGTGGAGGTCAAAGGGGATGGTACACTTGATGTAGCTACAGATGTTGAGTTTGCATTCGACTTTGGTTCAAGCAATACTTTCCGTCTCGGTATCTATCTTACTGAGGATGGTATGGGTCCCTACTATCAGGCTAACAACTATGCTAATGCTGGTGGTGATTACTATGGTTGGGAAAACAAAGGCTCTCGCGTTAAGATGACCTTTGACGACGTTGCTCGTGAAATCGTAGGTGGTAAGAATGGTATCACTGGTAGCATCCCCACTACAATCACTGCTGGTGAGACCTATTCATACACTAAGAACGTTAGCCTCGCTAATGTGACAAGCGACGACTTCTACGTGATTGCTTACATCATCAACAGAAAGAACAATACAATTGTCAACTCTTGCATGATCCCCGCCAACAAGACTATGACTTCTGTTGCCGGTGTAGAGGCAGAGGCTGCTGCTAAGGTTTATGGTGTTGAAGGCGCAGTCGTTGTAAACGGCGATTTCGCAGTTGCTAACGTCTACAACATGGCTGGCCAGAAAGTAGCCGAAGTTGCTAACGGCACAGCTAACGTACCCGCTGGCATCTACGTAGTAAACGTAGACGGCAAAGCCACCAAGGTAGTCGTTAAATAAACCGCAATCGTAAAATAAAAACGTTAATCGTTAAATAAATCGGGATAAATATCCCCCGAATTGCTTCATAACAAAGCAATAAACTCAAAAGGAGCCAGTAGCTTACCCAAGCCTCTGGCTCCTTTCTTATACCCAAATTCAACTTGTAGGGACGCGATTTTTCGCGTCCACCGAGCACCTGCAACACATCCTCTCAGCAAAGA
>CAZGJH010000068.1:0-1598 GCA_964525735.1 uncultured Sangeribacter sp. | reverse complement strand
ACCTACAAAAATATACACCCGTTCACAATTATTACCATACAATTTGCTATAAATGAAGTTTTTTATTAAATTTGCGCTCAGAAACATCAAATAATAATATTATTAACCGAAATTTTCCACTATGAAGTATCTATTTCAAACCATCTGTCTAACATCCTTAGCTATGCTCACTGCTTGTTCCAACAATGACGAACCAGCTGCTGCTCCTCCTGTCAAAACCTACCTCTCTTCAATTTCTTCAGTCACTGTAGAAGAAGGCTATTCAACTGAATCTTCTCAAACATTTCAATACGACGAAACCGGAAGGATCTTGAAATGGGACTCCCATTCCGAAAGTAGTTTTGATACGCAGACCTCAGTGCAATACAGCTATCCCGACGAAAACACCATAAATGTAAAATCGGAGTCGGAAAGTTTGGATGGAAACTCCCCTGCTACTTCAAGGAGTGTTTGGTCCAGTGTCTCGTTGCCTGCTTGAATCGCATGCGACCTTCACAAAATACGGTTTTAAATATTCAAATATATACACCTACGAGTTTGAAGGCTCCCAAATCTCCAGCTATCTTCATAGACACTACAACGCCTCAGGTTTTTCCTGGAAAATCCAAAACACCCTCCACTACAAAAAACTCTAACTCACAGTGCTTAAGTTTAAAAAACTTCGTAATAAAAAGGTTAGGGAGAAAGTATTTACGCTATGATTGACGATCTCACGTCAGCTCATTCGTCACACGAAGATACATCCCCCATCTACGACCTTAAGGGCAATCGGATCGATAATCAACAACCCAGCCAAATTTTCATCCAAGCTGGTAAAAAAACATCTCCACCGATAATAAATACCAAGGCCTCTCTGGCACCCGGGGAGGCCTTAATTATTAACACACTCAGACATCTATTCAGACTGTCTGGTATAACGACTGATTCGTTCGTTTACGATTCGCAGATAGTTTCGTTTCATTTTTTCCGTAAGAAAACTTTTGGCCACAAGTTGCTTCGTATCATCGGGTACTGCCATAAACCGATCTAATATTCTTTTTATACGTCTGTTTGGTAGTCCTATTTTAGTTGCGAATCTTTCGAAGTCTAACCGGCAAGGATGCCCTGTGCGATCATAAACATCACTCTTTTCAATATCTGGTGAAAGACCACCTTCCAAACCAAAATCATCATCTTCGATATGAAGACAAGTATTCATTAAGTCATAGGCAGGAGATAGAACCAATTCAGAATCTTTCTGTATCAGAGAGAAATTCTTCATGTGAGCATCCCCATTCGCATAGATATAATTAAATACCACAATAGTAAAGAAACGTTCTATTTCAATAATCGAAACGGAAGTATTTTCCTTAATGGCATTCGCAATATCCTCGTAAGAACCTTCATATTTGAATAGGCTCCCAACTATTTTTTTATCTTTACCTATTAATACGGCAAAATCCTCCATCCTTACTTTGGATCCGTCTGGTAGGACATCAAACCGGCGAGTAATGTAAACAGCGTGCCCGTCAGGCGTAAAGCATAAGCCATTCTCTGCAGTTTGTATTCCATATACTTGGGATGCAATCTGCATTGTAAGGTGTTCATTAGCTGGAATC
>CAZGJH010000067.1:0-14038 GCA_964525735.1 uncultured Sangeribacter sp. | reverse complement strand
GGCGTCGGAGGCCGATTGGGGAGCCGAGGGGCGAGTGGGGAAGAGGCGGTTGATGATCACGGCGATGAAGCCGTCGCCAGTGACGTTGCAGGCTGTGCCGAAGCTGTCCATGGCGATGTAAAGGGCTATCATCAGGGCCTGGTCTGATTCAGTGAAATGGAGCATGCTTGCAAGGAGACCGAGGGCGGCCATGATCGCGCCACCCGGCACACCAGGCGCGGCCACCATAGAGATGCCCATCATCATGATGAAACCCGAGAACATCCGGGCGTCGTAGGGTATGCCCTCCATAATCATAAGGGCGAGGGCACAGGCTACGATCTTCATGCAGCTGCCTGAGAGGTGGATCGTAGCGCAGAGCGGTATGACGAATCCGGCGGTCTCTTCGCTGACGCCCATCTTGACAGCCTGACGGAGCGTGACAGGAATCGTCGCGGCCGACGACTGAGTGCCGAGGGCTGTGAAGTAGGCCGGCAGCATCGTGTAAAGCAGTTTGAAAGGATTTTTTTTGGCCACGAGTCCGGCAATGGCATATTGAAAGAGGAGCAGGCCGATGTGCATCGCGAAGATGATGAGGATGATTTTGGCAAATGCGGAGAGCACGGTGGCCACCTCGCCCGCCATAGTCATATTAAGGAATATGCCGAAGATGTAGATGGGGAGGAGGGGTATGATGGCCTTGCCGATGGTCATCGAGATCACGTCGCGAAATTCGTTGAGTGCTGCTTTGAGCACGTCGGCTTTGAGATAGGCGAGCGTGATGCCGAGCACGAATGCGAGCACGAGGGCCGAGGTGACCTCAGCCATAGGTGGCATCTCGATTGTGAAATAAGGGATAAGATCATGGCCCTTCGCGATCGTGTCGAGTTGACGGGGATGAATGAGGTGTGGGAAGGAGGAATCGCCCACCCAGAAACTGAGGAATCCGGCCACGATAGTAGAGAGATAGGCCAGCAGGGCCGTGGCGATCAGCATTTTGCCGGCTTTGTTGCCGATTTCAGCGATGGCCGGGGCTACGAAGCCCACGATAAGCAGCGGGATTAGGAAGCCGAGAAACTGGCTGAAGATGGCGTTGAATGTGGCGAAGATGCGGCCGAGCCATACGGGGAAGAAGTTGCCGGCCACGATGCCGAGGATTATGGCGATCAGGATCTTGACCAGGAGGTTTACTTTGATCTTTTTCATTTGGTTAATTATACTTTTCGAGGAGAGTCTTATAAGTTTCGGTAGAGAGGAGTGAATCGAGGAAACCGTCGACGCGGCGCAGACGCAGCGAGTCGGCCGGATTCAGGAGCCACACCTGGAATTGGGTGAAGCTGATAGGATTGTCGTAAGAGAGGCGGGGATAACTTTCGTGCATGCGTCGGGCTATCTTCTCGTTGACGACGGCCAAGGGCAACTCACCGGAGGCGACCTTCATGCAGAGGTATTCTTCGGAGAGGTCGGTTTCGCGGTAGGGGATATCGTTGTCGGTCTCAGCCGAGAGGTTTTCGAGACGGGCGGCGGCCGGAGAGCCTTTCGGGATGAAGATTGTGTCGCGGCCCAGATCGAGCACAGAATGGATCGCCGTAGAGCCGTTGGTGTCGGCGAGCTGCAGGAGCACGAGTCGGTCGAGAAACACACTCTTTGTGGTAAGAAACCGTTGCTTCACCGATTTGTCGGACGGGAGGGAGGCGATCATGTCGAACTTGCCGTTTTCGAGTCGCTGAAGAGCGTCGTTCAGACTGGCTACGGGCCAGAGGCGGATGGGCTGACGCGTGTCGCGCTCCATAATATTAAGGAGGTCGTAGTTGAGGCCGCCGAGTGTATCGTCGTAGGTGTAGAAACTCATGGGGCCATAGAGGATCCCGACGTCGAGGGTGTCGCCCCCGGAGTTGCCTTGCAACACTTGCGGGAGGGGGCCGCCAGGTGTGCAACGTCGGGCGAGCCCCATCAAGACGAGCACTCCGATGAGGAGGAGAATGTAGAGAGCCGTCTGCTTGTATTTTGTGGAGAAGTTACGCATGGGGAATATCGGCAGAGGTTAGTTGGAGAAGTCGACCGAGAGGCCGAATTCGATGCGACGCGGATTGAGGGGGTAGTGAGGTAGCACGAAGCTCTCCTTGGAGAACATACCCTGGTTGGCGTGGCTCCAAAGCACGTAGAAGCGGGTCTTGTAGAGGCGTGCCGTAACGTAGAGGTTGCAGAAGGGATAGTTGCCGATCTTCACGGGGTCGGCCCCTTGCACATGGAAGCTCATCGTTGCGGGCTGATAGTCAAGACCGTTGTAGCGTGTGTAATAGTCGCAGTCGATGCCGATCTGGAGATGGAGCACACGGAAAGCGATGAAATCGAGGTAGAGGTTGGAGTAGATAGCCAATTCGGGGAGAGGGAGCACGCTCGGCGTCGACGACTTCTGATAATAGATGGTGTTGTTCCAGTTGAGCACGCCGACGCGGAAGAGCTGGTCGAGGCGTGCGGTGAACACCTGTACGTTGCCGCCGTATTGAGCGGGGAGGGAGTTTTCGTTGAAATAAACGAGGTTCTGGATGTTTTCGACGCCAATTCCGAGGGTGGTGCGAGTCCAAGGGATAAGGAGCTCGCCGCCAACCTTATAAGTGCGGGTCTTGCCGAAGTCGTTGCTCCAAGCGAAATGGTTGGAGATGTAGTTTTGGAGGAGGTAAGGCTGGGCCACGTTGCGGAATTCGCCGTTGGCCGAGATCTTCACGGAGTCGCCGAAGAGTTTGAACTTCGTGTTGATACTTCCGTCGAGCTCAAGGTCGCCCACCACGTCGCCCACAAGACCGAAGCGCACGCTTGCGGCATACTTCAGGATGTTGCCCTTGTCTTTGCTGAGGCGACCGCCAACCCAGAGGAGATTGCGGGTAGTGGCAGGGGGTGGAGTGTGGAAGCCGGCGGGGAAGGGTGTCAGTTCTTCGAGCTCAGTGTCAGAGAGTTCCGGCTGACGGAAATAAGTGGGTTGTTTGTATTTCTGAGTTTGATAGGAAGCATATGCGCTCAAGCCGAATTTGGCCCAGCGTTGGAAGCCCTCGATCAGTTCTACGCCGATGGAGTTGGTCATCTGCGTGAGATAGACATCCTCGTTTGTGCGGTTGGGGTCGAGGTAAGTGTTTTTCCAGAACTCTCTTGCTTGCGAGGCATTGTCGTTGCGGAACATATGGCGGCGATGCTGAAGGTCGAAAGAGTAGATGAAGCGGGTCATCGGGACGTATTCCTCACGGGTAAGGGTGTCGTTGACCTGCACGGAGCGCCAGAAGCCCACCTTATAGGCGTGGGTCATAAAGAGTTCGTCGCCGTTCACGCGAGAGTGGGCGGCGGTGAGTCGGGTAGGGATACTCTTTGGCTCGATCTTGCTGACACCGCCTTGGAGCTGCGCGGGGTCGGTGATGTAGAGATCGTCGGTGATACCGCCGTTCTCCTTGTTGAGGAAGTTGAAATGGTTGTAGAAGGCCTGTAGTTCGTAGCGGTCGCCCATATAGTAGGTCGAGAAACTGAAGGCGAAATCTTTCACGGCCTGGTTTTCGTAGGCACCCTTCGAGTAGATATAGTCGGCTGTTGCGCCCACGCCGATGCGGCGATTGACGTTGCCGGCGAAGTCAACCTGAAGGCGGTCGCTGTGGTTGAGGCGGTTGCCGCCGAAGCCGTAGGAGAGAATCGTGGTGGGGACGTAGACGTTGTAGAACTTCTGCTTTTTGAAAGTAGGAATCCAGGCGTCGAGGGCATCCTGGAAGAAGAATGTGGCGCGCGAGGGGCGGTTGTAATAGATGAGGTTGATACCTTCTGCGCCGATAGTGCCGGTTGTGGCGTAAGCATCGGTTACCATCGAAGGGATGGCAGAACGCTGGTAATTATAAGTGAGCGTGTCGATTGTGCTTTCGACGTGGGCACCGAGAGGGAACGTAAGGGTCCAGGCCGACCCGGGACGAACGGTGTCGGTCGGCTGTTGGACGTCGTGACCATTATGAGCGGATGGTCGGTTATTTTGAGCAACTGCGAGGCCGAGAGAGATGAAGGCGGCGCAGATGAGGAAAACGCGTTTTGAAATCATACCGCGAAATTAACAAATTCTTGGGAATAAAAAAAGAGCGGGATTTCACAATCACGCTCTCTGATAGCATTAAAATCTAATACCATGAATAAAACACAGTGCAAATACAATAATCGTACTTAGATAACGAAGTGCTTGTGATATTATTGTGGCAGTATTAAATTTTTTTTGAAAAATTTTTTTACTGGTGTGCGGGACGGAGCAGGTCGTTGACCGTCTTGACGGGGTTGAAGGTGCTTACGGGCACTTCAACGAGGAGCGTGTTCCAGTCGCTCATAGCGCCGTTCCAGAGTCCGGGGAGCTCCAGGGCTTTGATCTCTACGCCTTCGCGGCTCTTCTGCGAGATGAAGCCAGTGGCTTTGTCGACGTATTCGGGGAGGTTGAATTTCTCGCCCTTATAGTTCTTGGTGCACACAACGAGATCTACCGGGTTGAAGTGAGTGCTCTCCTTGAGCATCTTCTGAGCCTCCTTGTTGTCGGGATCGATCTGGGTAGATTCGAGAATCTGGGGAGACACTGTGCCGTCGGGGTTGTAAGCGAGGAACGGGCCGCCGCCAGGTTCGCCTTCGTTTTTCACCATGCCGCATACGCGGAAGGGGCGGTTGAGCTTCGAGAAGATATATTCGGCCTTAGCTGCGGCATCCATCTCGTCGGCTTTGTCGTGGGTGATGCAGAGCACCTTGCGGAGGAACTCAAGCATCTCCTGGAGCTGCTCGTCGGAGGGAGTGCCTTTGGCGAGGATACGGCAGTAGTTGTCGGCTTTCTGCTTAACGCCAACGAGGACGCCACCGATTATCTTCTTGTATTTCAGAGTGTCGGCACGGCGAGTGTCGGGCACAACGTTGTCGATGTTCTTGATGAAGATCACGTCGGCATCGAGGTCGTTGAGGTTTTCGATGAGAGCGCCGTGACCGCCGGGGCGGAAGAAGAGGCCACCTTTCTCACGATAGGGCGTGCCGTCGAGGTTGGCGGCGACGGTGTCGGTTGAGGGCTTCTGTACGCTTGTAGAGAGCTCGAACTCAACGCCATACTCATGCTCGAGTTTGCCTTTCATCTCTTCGAATTTCATCTGAACGAAGGGGAGGTGATCTTCGCTGACCGTGAAGTGGACGCGCACTTTGCCATCCTTGCCGGCAGCATACTGAGCGCCTTCAGCGAGATGCTCTTCGATAGCTGTGCGGGCTGCGCCCATCACTTTGTGGAAGCGAAGGAGAGCCTTCGGGAGCTGGCCGTAGTTCATGCCTTCCTTGTCGATGAGGGCTTTAACAACGTCTTTGTATCTCTTCTCCTTGATGAGAGAGTTTACGCTGAGGCCGTAGAGCTGGAGGCAGGTGAAGTTGAGCTCCATGAAGAATGCGAAGTCTTCGATTTCGTCGAAGAATTTCTTCATGAAAGGGGTATCGGGTTTATCTTTCGAGCCGTTGACGAAAGCGAAGAGGTCTTTGAACATACGGGAAGCAGCACCTGAAGCGGGCACCATCTTGAGCACTTTACCACCTTTGGAGAGGTATTCGTTCCAAAGGTTGGCAGCTTGGTCTTCCATTTCTTCGGTGAGGACGGAGATGCCGTGGCCAGGGGTAGCAGGGCCTTCGATTTTGAGGAAGGGGAAGCCCTTGGCGAGCATTTCGAGTTCTTCAGCGAGTTTTTCCTGCGAGATACCTTTCACTTCGAGTATCTCAAGGTCTTTTTCGTTTAATTCCATAATTGAATTCGTATTATTTTGGGTAAGTTTGTTTGTTTTGCCTGGGTAGGTAAGCGTGAAGACACCTTATACCTATAATTATAATAACAGAGATAGTAAAATAGTTTTCGGAAGTGAAACTTTTTTATTGTATAGTGTCGGAGGAGGCGAGCATGCGGCGGCAGGCGGCGATTTTGCCGGAGAGTCGCGGGAGCTCCTTTTCGAGGGTGTGCATGTCGCGCTGGGCGGCGTAGAGCTCCCAAGTGCGTGCTATCATCTGCTTCTCGTCGGAGGGTAGAGAGAGGGAGCCCGTGCGTTTTCCTTCGAGGTAGGAGACGGTGAAGGCGTCGTTGCTGTGGGCCGCGATGAAGGCTCCGATCGAGTCGGCTTTGGCACCGGTGAAGCTTACCGTGTTGAGGTTGCCGGCACGGTAATTGAAAGCCTGGTCGTGGGGCACTACCTCCGAAGCGACGGTGATGCCCTGTGCCGACACTCCGATTTCGTTGAAGTGGGCTCCGGTGAGTGTGGCGATCAGTTCGAAGCGGATGTCTTCCGTCACGCGGGCCACGAGGGCCGTCTGCTTCATCGGGTAGCGTCCTTTCCAGCCGGAGAAGATGTAGTAGCCCTCCACCTCGCGGGGGTTGTTGACGTAGTCGAAGTGGGCCACCATCGTGCCTACCCGTTCGCGGGCGGCCGAGAGACCAGCTTCAACTTCTTCGCGCTGCTTCTCGTATTTTGCGATCGAGTCGTTGAGGCTTTCGAGCCACGCTTCGCGTTCTTTGACAGCCTCGGGCGTTTTCACCTTGCAGCCCGGAAGGAGGAGGGCTGCAAGAGCGAGGGGTATGATTAAAGATCTTGTTTTCATAAGTTTAAATTCGACGTATGTCTTTTACGCCTTTTACGGTTTTGAGTTTGCGGAGCAGTGCGGTGAGTTGCTTCTGGTCTTTCACGCCCACCACGAGCATACCCTGGAAGAGGCCGTCGTGGCTGTCGACCGTGATATTGCGGAGGTTGGCGTTCAGCTCCTTCGAGATGATGGAGGTGATGTTGGCTACGATGCCGAGGTCGTCGTTGCCGATTATGCGGAGCGTTACAGGGAGCATGTCGCCCTCCTTGCCGCTCCAGTCGGCGCGGATAATGCGGTAGGGGTAACGCTCGCGGATGTTGGCGGCGTTGGGGCAGTCGCAGCGGTGAATCTTGACCATGCCGTCGGAGCTGATGAAGCCGAACACCTCGTCGCCGTAGATCGGGGCGCAGCATTTGGCAAACTTGTATTTGAGGCCGCTGATCGATTTTTCGCCGATTTTGAGCACTTCGGTTTTCGAAGCGGGTTCCTCTTCGCGTTGCATCTGGTATTCGCCGGCCGATACTTTCTGCACTTCCGAGCGCGGAGTTGTCTCCTCTATATATGTGGCGAGGAATTTCCCGGGGTCGACCTTTTCGTCGGCCATGTCGGCGAAGAATTCGTTGGCGAATTTGTAACCGTTCTTGAGGATAAGCTTCATCAGGGTTGCCTCGTCGATTTCGATCTTGCGGTTTTTGGCGCGTCGTTCGAGGAGCTCCTTGCCGAGTTCGGCGCGGCGTTGGAGGTCTTCGTTGAGGCTCTGTTTGATTTTGTTTCGGGCCTTCGAGGAAACCACGATGTTGAGCCAGTCGGGTTTGGGCGACTGGTTGGCGGAAGTGAGAATTTCGACGGTGTCGCCCGAGTTGATCTTGTAGGTGATCTTGCGGTGCTGACCGTTTACAACGGCGCCTGTGCAGTGGGCTCCGACGTTGGAGTGGATCTGGAAGGCGAAGTCGAGCACAGTCGCGCCCGCGCCGAGGCGGAAGAGGTCGCCCTTCGGAGTAAAGGCGAATACTTCGCGGCCGTAGACGTCCATTCGCATATCCTTCATGAGCTGCATGGGGCCGCTTTCGGCCGTCTCCAGGATATCGCGTATGTTGTTCATCCATTGGTCGGTATTGTCGCTTTTAACACCTTTGTAGCGCCAGTGGGCGGCGAGACCTTTCTCGGCAACGAGATCCATGCGGCGTGTGCGGAACTGTACCTCCACCCACTTCGAACCAGGGCCCATCACCGTGGCGTGGAGGCTTTCGTAGCCGTTGCTTTTGGGGAGCGAGATCCAGTCTTTCATGCGCGCGGGGTTGGCCGTATACATGTCGGCGAGGATAGAATAGGCGAGCCAGCAGTCGCTTTTCTCCTTTTCGCGGGGGGTGTCGATAATGACGCGGATTGCGAAGAGGTCGTAGATGCCGCCGAGGTCTACCTTCTGCTTCTTCATCTTGTTCCAGATGGAGGAGATCGACTTGGTGCGACCTTTGATTTCGAAGTTGAGGCCGGCGGCTTCGAGCTTCTCCTTGACGGGGTCGATAAACGATTTGATGTAGGCGTCGCGGCTCTTCTTGGTTTGGTTAAGCTTGTGGGCTATCTGGGTGTATATCTCGCGGTTGGTGTATTTGAGGGCGAGGTCTTCGAGTTCACCCTTTATTTTGTAGAGGCCGAGACGGTGGGCGAGCTGAGCGTAGAGACAGCTTGCTTCGAAAGCTACGTTTCGCACCCATTCATCGTCGGGATGATGATTGATGGAGCGCATCAAGACGAGGTTGCGCACAATCATGATGATGATGACGCGGATATCGTCGGCGAGCGAGAGCATCAGGCCACGGAAATTGTCTTGATTTACGACGTTGTTTTTGTTTGAGAAACGGTCGACGGCCTGGAGTCCACGGAGGAGGGCAGCGACGTCGTCGCCCCATTGATGGGCCACGGTGTCGAGGTCGATGAGGCCTTCGAGGAGGAGGGGGTATAGACCGATGGCGAGCAGGATGTTATGGTCGGGCTCGATTGCTTCGGCGAAAAGGATGGCTGTGCGTAGGGTGAGGATAGCTTTCGGGAGACCTTTTGCATCGTGGGCTTCGCCGGAAGAGTGCATACCTTTGAGCATGAGCTTTCGGAAGGCGGTGCGTTCTTCTGGGGAGAAACGATCGGCTATGAGGCCGCGGACCTTGTTGATGAGGTCGGCGGCCTCTCTTTTTTCATTGAGAGAGAGAATGTCTTGCGGTTTTGCGTTACTGTCCATATCGTAAAGGCTCTCGTTTTTTTGTGTTTTGGGGCTCCTTCAGTGAGCTTTGTGAGCTCATAGGAAGCTATTGAGGTGCTATTTGATGGCTTGTAATTTAGGGCTTAGTCAACGAATTACAAAGCTGCCACCAAGAGCATTTGAAAGTTTGATTGCAAAAGTATGAAAAAACCATACAATTCGCAAATAATCGGATAAAAATTTAACTATCGGTAACAACAAAAGAAGGAGGCATCTTCGTGTTCTTATATCTTAGCGAAATCCTAATACTAAGGAGTGGGAACGTGTGTGATAGTTTAATTATTGGCTCTCATAGGGAAAGGAGCCGGAGATTACTGGCTAAAGAAATGAAACCGTTACAAATTGTAACCGTTTGAAACTTCAAGCTGGTAATCTCAAGATGCGGAAGGCCGATTTGGTTGAGACACAGAATCTTTTATATTAATCCAACCAATCCATTATGGCCATCATCGCAGTGCCGAGAGGATAAGAACAGGGGATCTATTGGAATTTCGGAGGTGAAAAACTTGCTTCGTAGAACAATTTATGTTAATTTTGACTTTTCAATTAAAAAATTATGATCATGAAATGTAAGGAATTTGTAGGGGCGATGATGGGGGTGGCTTTGATGGCCGCTTCTTGTACCCAGAGTAAGAGCGAATCTTCTGAAGAGATAGTTGATGGCGCGCGCAATGTCGTGATTGAGACGATCATGAGCCGGAGAAGTGTGCGGGCTTATGAGGAGCGTGTCGTGCCGCGCGACACTATGGAGATCATTACGGAGTGCGGCATCAATGCTCCTAACGGGATGAATGCGCAGGAGTGGGAGATAAGGGTTGTGGATAATCCTGAATTTATTAATGGAGTGACGGAGCTGTTCGTGAAGGAGAATCCGGATGCCGCCAAGGATCCGGGATTCAAGAATATTTTCCGTAACGCGCCGACGGTGGTGTTTATCGGGGCGCCCGACAATGCTTATGCCGGTGTGAACTGTGGTCTGCTTGGAGAGAATATGATTCTTGCGGCCTGGTCGATGGGAATCGGGTCTTGCTGTTTGGGTGGTCCGGTGAGATTTCTTAAATCGGATGTAGCGGCAGAGTATTTGAAACAGCTGAAGTTTTCAGAAGGCTACTCGCTTCTTTATGCGATAGGATTCGGATATCCTGCGGAATCTCCTGACGCCAAACCCCGAGACAAAGGGAAGGTAATGTTTATCGACTAAATTCTTACCGCATCTATCACTAACAGGGTGTCAAGCTTCCAAGTAAGACGGGAACAGCCTGTAAAATTAAACTATTGCAGTGTAAGATGTTATGCAAATTGAGGAAATTTTTTCGAAATTTTTCTGCTGAAAAATTTGCAGGATTCAAAAAAACTGCGTAACTTTGCATCGCTTTTCGGGAGAAAACCTTGCGAAGCCTTTAGTGGAATTCTTTCGATAAAGCATATGGTGGATGTAGCTCAGTTGGTTAGAGCGACGGATTGTGGTTCCGTAGGTCGTGGGTTCGAGCCCCATCTTCCACCCTAAGAGGTCTATCAAGAATTCTTGGTAGACCTCTTTTCGTTAAGCCTTACTCCCTCACCTTCGAACTCCTTCAAAACTTCTACAGCCCATGAATCGTAGCCAACGCGATGCTTTCCGCAATACCGAAAACCGTCAGGATACCGAGTCAGTAGCATCCAAACTGAACAGAATGCTCGATTTTATCGGTGTGCCAGACAACGAAAAAGATGATTTCCTCTTCTGGGTTACATCAAACGCCTGGGAACAGTTTAAGACTGTCCGTATGCATCGCCGTATCGAAATCGAGGAAGAGGTGAACAGCATCGCGATTAGCCTCCCAGATGGCACCGAGAAAGCGGAATATCAAACTTCTTTCACACTCCCTGGCGACAAAATCTTCGACATTCAGCTCGAAGGGGCCGACGACGTGGGACTCTCATTCTCTGTCACGCCGGAGGGCATCTGCACTCTTGAAGGCACTCCAACCAAAGACGGTAAATTCCAGTTGCGGCTCACTTACAAGACTCTCGAAGGTGAACCGATCTCGCAGCGGATGCTCCCTCTTACTCTCCATCCCGATCCACGCACGCTCTGGAAGGATATCCCCGCCGATCCGAAAGCACCTTATTACAAACCAGATACAGCTGCGGAGTTCGTACATGTCGATATGGCTCCTGGTGCTGCTCCGAAGAAGGAGATCGTGGCTGCGAGCCGTCGTGGACGGGCTCACGCTAACGAAGGTGTGCCACGCGAAGACGATTTCCGAGTGTTTCATTGCGAACGCTCCGATTGGTATATTCTCGCTGTGGCCGACGGTGCGGAAGAGGCAAAATATTCGCGCAAAGGTGCCGAAATAGCGTGCGAGACTGTCATGGCACATTGTCGTTCGAAGCTCATCTATAATCCTGATTTCGAGCAGGCTATTCTCGACTGGCAACCGAATCCTACGGACAACGAAAAGCGTTCGATGCTCACGCGCCAGATTCTCGACATCATCTACAATGGTGCGCGTAAGGCGAATCAGGCCATAACGAGCACAGCCGGAATCGGTGGCGACCGTGTAAAGGATTACGCCACGACACTTATGTTCGTGATCTGCAAGAAGTTTGATTTCGGATGGTTTATCGCATCCTTCTGGGTGGGCGACGGGGCAATCTGCATATTCGATGAGAAAAACCGAACGGCTCGACTCCTCGGATCGCCCGACAAAGAGGCTTTCTCCGGCCATACCCGTTATCTTACCATGCCGGAAATTTTCCACGATAAAGAGGTGGCCCATAAGCGTATGCGCATGGCCATTGTGCCCGATTTCACGGCTCTCTATCTCATGACGGCCGGTGTCACCGACGCGCTTTTCGATACGCTCCCCAATCTTGGCACTTATCCCGATCTCAATAACTACGAGCAGTGGGAACGTTTCTACGAGAAACTTCTAATTGGTTTTCCTGAAGAGGATCTGCCTGGCGTCGACCTCACGGAGGGGAACTCCGACTCCAAAGACCAGCTGCTTCGATGGCTCTCTTTCTGGCATCCTACCAACCACTCCGACCGTACCCTCGCAATACTCCATTGAAAAAAAGCAAACACCCGAATGTGGCGCCACATTCGGGTGTTTGCTTTTCTTGTTAACTGGTTATCAAGGGATAAAGACTTTTGAAGTCTCGTTGCCGCTTTGTTTGATGAAGATACCATTCGAGGGTTTTGCTACCTCAACACCCTGGAGGTTGAAGTATCGGGCGTCGGCAGCTTCGCTCTTCACAGCCTCTACGCCGGTTTCAGTAGCAGCCGGCATGAAGATTACCTCGCCCAAGGCAGAGTTGTCGTTTTTGTGGAAGATCACGGTTTCGATCAGCTCTTCAGTTTGCTCGGGCACGCTCCAGGTGTTCAGCTGAGCGTAGACCGTATTTGCTCCGTTGTTATAGAGGTCGTAAGCCACGCCGTTGTTTCCGTTGTCAACGAATGTATTGTTGCCTGGAGAATCCGGATTGTCAACCTGGCCGCAGTTGATATCGCCACACTGGATGAGGGTGATGCCCCAGAGATGGCCTTCAATGTGATTGCCGGAGATGATACCGTCTTGGCCGTAGTTATAACCTGCCAGACTGATGCCGGAGCCGCCGCTCATCGGGTTAGGATCATGGTGATTGTTGAGGAGAGTGTTGTCGCGGATCTCGATGTAAAGGGGGCCGGTGGCAGTGACGCCATAACGGTTTTCGGAGATAGTGTTGTTTTCGATGTAGACCTTGTTGGAGCCTTCCCCAACGAGGAGATTCGACACAGCGATGCCGCCCACTTTTGTGCGACCCGTGCCGGTGATTGTGCAACCACGCACAACGACTGGGTTGTCGCCACCGACGGTGAGGTTGAGCTGTGGCTTGTTGGAGTTTTCCGAGTTGTTGTCGAAGAGTTCGCAATCTTCAATCAGAAGGTTGCAGTAGGTATTTGCGCCGGTGCCGACAGCAGGAATAGTACATTCGGTGAATGTGCAATTAGTTATGGCATAGGCAGCTCCCGATGTGCCGCAATTGATAGCGCCGATTGTAGACAAACGGCCATTGGAATAGGAGAATGAGCAATTGTCGATTTCAGCACCCATCGCAGAGTGGTCGGAAAGGGCTACGTAGAGCATGTCTACATTGCTCATAATGAATGTTTCGGGAGATTCCGACCAGATACCGGCCGGGGTGGCGTCGTCGTCGATGCGTGTGAAGACAGTACGGCTTTCTCCGCCGTCCATTGTTGAGTTGCCTTCAAGGTAAATTCTTACATCGGAAGCAAGTTTCACAGTGGCACCTTGATCGAGGATGAAGCTGTCGCCTTCGCTGATGGTGATGTCGTCGGCAATTTCAAACTGGCCTTCGGCAACTTTTGTCACGTTCGACTCGGCGATTTCCGCGAGAGTAGCAAATGAATAGCTTGTGCCATCGCCAGGCGTAACGAATGCTTCGGCATAGCCTACGAAAGAGGTCGAAGCCAAGGCTGCACATAGCAAAATGGTAGATTTTCTCATTAAATTTGTGTTTGGTTATTGATAATGTTATCTATCTCAACCGCAAAGTTACACAAATTTCCGACATTAACAAAATTAATTGAAATTATGCCACTGCTATAAAGCCTCGGAATCAAGGATTGATTAGACAACTCTCAATTTCGAACGAATCGGTTAAGATGATCAATTTCGATTCACTTTTTAAGAAGTGAGCTACGACAGCATTAGTTTGATTGTTGCTATTGTTTGGTCGGGGAGGGTTGTGAATTCTTCTTCGGTGATGTGGCCGTCGCGATAGAGAGTGGCTAAGCCGAGGTCGGGATATGTGTTTGAGTAGTAATCTTCCATTTCCATGGCTTCTTTGTAGAATTTTCGAGCCTTCATGGTGATTTCCATACTGCGATCGAACTCGTTTTTTCCTTCGGGGATATGTGTGGCAATAAAATCGCGCAGTTCATTTTGCCATTGTGCGTGGCGTCGAAGGATGCCTTGCTTTAAGATTTCTTTTGCATGCCTTTTTTCGGCTTTTGTCAATTCTTTCATTTTTTGCTTTTTTGTTTGATATTAAGGAGATTCCGATTGCTTTTGTAAGGATAATCGGGGCTTTTATGAAGATAGAGATTGGAGGTCGGGATGCAAATTTACTAAGAATTATTAACATTAACAAGGCTTTTGAGAGTATTTGCAGGGCTGGATTTGCTTGGATTGCATGGATTGGCATGGATTTGCATGGATT
>CAZGJH010000066.1:0-14184 GCA_964525735.1 uncultured Sangeribacter sp. | reverse complement strand
GCACCGTCCCGGTGCGTCAGCGCGCGTGTGAACTAACTTAAAACAAAAGCAAAAGAGAGCCCCCGTAATTCCAAATTACAGGGGCTCTCTTTAATTACGCATTATGAATTAACAATAAAGGCGCCTGCCTTTCCGTTTTCCTTATTATGAACGACACCAATAATTCGAACTCAATCCCTCAGATTGTATTTGCAACAAACAATCTGCATAAACTCGAAGAGGCCCGTGCGCTCGCCGCCGGCGCTTTCGAGATTCTATCACTCGCCGACATCGGTTGCCACGACGAAATACCCGAAACCGCCGAGACACTCGAAGGTAACGCTCTCATAAAAGCCCACTGGGTGAAAGACCGTTACGGCTTCGACTGCTTCGCCGACGACACGGGTCTGATGGTCGATGCCCTCGACGGCGCACCGGGCGTATACAGTGCACGTTATGCCGGCGAACATTGCTCTCCGGCCGACAACGTGCGCCTCATCCTCAAAAACCTTGAGGGGGTCGACGACCGTCGCGCCTCTTTCGCCACTGTGATCGCTCTTATTCAAGGCGATAATCAGTACACTTTCCGTGGCGAAGTGGAGGGCACAATCGCCACCGAGCCCCACGGCAACGGCGGCTTCGGCTACGACCCCGTGTTCGTGCCCGCCGAGAGCGGCGTGGCCTTCGCCGAGATGACGCCCGAAGATAAAAACGCCATCTCACATCGTGGCAGGGCGATGCGCAAATTCATTGCCTTCCTAACCAACACCAATCCTAACTCTAACGTCAACAACGCCTTATGAGGAAATTACTCTCTCTTCTTTCACTCTCGCTCACCCTCATTCTCGCTCTCGCAGCAGGCTCTGCCAACGCCGCGAGCAACTGGCGCACGCACATAAACTTCGACGATGAGGTGACACGTGTAGTAGATACAGGCTCCCTTGTCTACTTCCTCTCCCGCTCCGAGCGTTACGACCCCAAGGTGGAAGATATCGCTATCGAGAAAAACTCTCTCTTCCGCTACGATAAGGAGGCCGACGAGCTCATGGCTCTCTCTACCGACAATTTGCTCTCCGACAACGTCGTGGCCCGCATAGAATACTCTCCCGAGAAGAATATGCTCGTGGTGATCTACACCAACTATAACATCGACATCTTCTACAACGACGGGAAGGTGAAGAACATACCCGCATATATGCTGGCCAATGTGGCCACGGGAAAGACCGTCAACTCCATCTTCATAGATCCGGAGCGCGACCGCATCTACCTCTCCACCGAATTCGGCTATGTGGCACTCGACGACAAGAAGGGTGAAGTGGCCGAAAGCCGCATCTACAACGTCCCCGTGACGGGCATGTCGCGCCACGGCAACCAGATTCTTCTCCTTCAGGGCGATCAGCTCTATGCCGCTCCTGAAGATGCACCCCGATTCAATCTCAAAGACTTCGCGAAGGTGCGCACCTTCAAGGAGGCCCAATCGCTCACCTACGTGAATGATGATTACTCCGTGGTGGTAGACCGTTCCACAGCCCCCTCGCGCGCCTGGCTCGTGAAGAGCCTCGACGCCGAGCCTACCCCGCTCTTTATCAGCGCGATCACAAATATAGAGCGCAACAAGCAGGGTGTGCTTTTCAATGTAGGCGACCTTCTGCGCCAGATGAACCACGACGGCACGCTTACCGACATACGCCGAAACAAGGAGGATTGGTTTCTGCCAGCCGCTTCGGCCGACCTCAAGGAGTTTTGGTTTGGCGCCAACCGCAAGGGTCTGCGCAGCATGCGCTATAACCCCGACGGGGAGCAGAAGTTTACCGTAACCCGCGATTGGATGACCCCCGACGCCCCGGCTCCTTTCAAAGTGACAGAGATGCTCTATCGCGACGACTATGGCATGATGATCGTAAACCACGGCTACAGCCTTCTCTTCACAGATGCCGACGTAAACACCCCCATTCTTCTGAGTGCCAACGACCAGGGCTTCTGGAAGAACCTCTCGCCGGTGTATACCGACCCCGACCATAAGACGCGCGTCAAGAATCCCAACGGCCTCTGCGTAGACCCCGACAATCCGAAATACCTGTATTTCGGTTCGGCACTGAACGGCCTGATACGCATCAACACCGAAGATGGCACCGATATAATTCATCTCTCGCGTACAAGCGACGCCGGAAAGGACCTGCCGGGATTCATCCCGATCGTGCCCGACAGAACCTCCGGTGGATGGCCTAATTCTTGTGTGTTCACGGCTCCCGAAATCGATGCCGACGGCAACCTCTGGACTCTCTATTGCGACCAGAATGAGAAGAAACCGAGCACGGTAAACGTGTTCTGCTGGGAGGCATCCGACCGCCGAGCCACTACTTCGGCGCAAGATTACCGCCCGATGAAACAGATCAAGGTTGAAGTGCCCCGCACCTCTTTCTTTATGCAGCTCAAGCCGCTCACGGTAGGAAAAAACCGTGGTCTGCTGCTTGTGGCTACTCCCTCCTCATCGGGAGCGATCGTAATAGTGGATACCAACGGCACCCCTACCGATCAAGACGACGACAAGACCGTGACCATCAACAAGATGATAGATCAGGATGGTTCGGAATTCGACCTCTGCAACGTGAGCTGTTTCTACGAAGACCCTACCACGGGTTATGTGTGGGTGGCTCACCAGATGGGCGTCTTCTACTTCAACCCGCGCGCAGCCATCGACGGCAACACACGGGTGACGCGCGTGAAAGTGGCTCGTAACGACGGCACCAATCTGGCCGACTATCTGCTCAACCAGGTATACGTGTGGCGCATAGCCACCGACGGACTGGGGCGCAAATGGTTTGCTACAATCGGTGGCGGCGCCATCTGCACCTCAGCCGACGGACGCACCATCGAAGAGGAGATCACCGCCGAAAATTCCGGCCTCCCCGACAACACCATCTACGGCATAGGATATAACCCGCAAAGCAACTCCATGCTCTTCTCTACCGACCGTGGCATCGCCGAGTATTTCATACCGGCCGGCTCGGGCGCGGGAGCCATGGATGAGGTGAGGGCTTACCCCAACCCCGTGCGCCCCGATTATTACGGCTACGTCACGATCGACGGCCTCCCCGACGGGGCTATCGTGAAGATTGCCAACGCCGGAGGTCATGTGGTGAAGGAGCTCGGTTTCGCGGCCGGCGGTGAAGTGAACTGGGACGTGACCGACCTCTCCTTCCGCCGTGTCAACAGCGGCGTCTACTTCATTCTTTGCTCTACCGACGCCGACAATGGCTCCCTCGCCAACGTAGGCAAAGTCCTTGTCATCAACTGATAAACTCAAGAAAATGAGCCCGAAAAGAAAAAATAAGCCCCTCCGGCAAATCCTTCTCGCAGTGTGCTCCTTAGCCCTCTTCACAGGCCAAGGAGCCACTCTCGCATATGACGTAACCCCCGGCAAGCTCCAGCAGACGCTCTCGGAGATGCCTGCCGCGGGCGATCAGCTCACGCTCACCGGCACAATCGACGCCTCAGATTTCGAGGCTCTCCGAAGCCTTGCGGAGGTTAGCGGCCTGAGCCTCGACATCAGCAAGCTGTCGGTGGTGGGTGGCCGTCTGCCCGACGGTATCTTCACCGAAGCTGTCATTAAGGAGTTGGCCTGGCCCGAGGGGGTGAGCGTGCTCCCCACAGGAGCCGTGAGCCATTCGAGCCTGGAGAAGCTGCGCCTCCCCGCCACGTTGAGGGAGATCGGCGAGTATGCCTTGAGCGGCTCTATGAGCTTGACGGCCGTGGAGGGTGGCGAAGGTGTCGAGAAGATTGGCGAGCGGGCTTTCGCCGAAAGCGGAGTGGTGGAGCTTTCCTTTCCACACGCTGCGCGTCTGCTCCCTTACGCTCTCGCCTCCGCGCCGCGTCTTGAGCGCGTCACGCTCAGCCGCGACGTGCAATTGGGTCGCGGAGCCTTGGCCGATTGCGCCCTCCTGCGCTCGGTAGCCGGGTTGCCGGCCGAGTTGCCCGACCTTCTCTTTGCTCTCTCGCCCTCTGTCGCGCCCCCTGCCAGCGGCTCGGACGTGATCGGCATAGGCCGCTATGCCTACGCCGGCAATGCCACTCAGCAGCTCTACCTCCACAGCGGATTGCGCGAGATAGAGCGCGGTGCGTTCGCCGATATGGCGGGGCTTACTGATGTAAACGTGGTGTCGCTCGAAGGGGAGGTGCCTCTCACCGACGATGAGGCTTTCCTGGGCATAGACTGCGGGGAGGTGACGCTTCACGTCGACCGTCTTTTCACCGACGTCTGGAGCAATCACCCCGTGTGGGGGCAGTTTAAGATCAAGGCCGAGGAGAGCGGCGTAGAGAATGTCGAGGCCGATGCCGGGCAGATCTCCATCACCTGCTCCGAGGGCTGGCTCAGCATCAGCGGCGACGGCGAAGAGCGCGATGTAGAGGTGGTGACGCTCGGAGGCGCGGTGCTCTTCCGTGGCGTTTGCCGCGACTCGCTCCTCATCAACCTCAACGGTTGCCCTGAAAAGATTCTGATCGTTGCCATGACGGGCAAACAGACGGCCAAGGTGTTTTTGCGCTGAAGCCGCCGGAGTAAAATTCTTACGCTAACCCTGGAGTAAATATCTTACGCTAACTAAGACAAAAAGCCATATATAAATGGGAAAGAATAAACTGAAGAAATTCGCTGATATGGCCTCCTTCAAGTGTGCCTTGCAATATCCCCGCGAGGTGCTCTTGGCTGAGGGTTTCCCTCATCGCGGAAGCTGGAACGGAGGCGTATTCGGCCATGAAGGGCCGCTCACGCTCGAATTGGGCTGTGGCAAAGGTGAATACACTGTGGCTCTGGCCAAAAGCAATCCCGACAGAAACTATATCGGGGTCGACATCAAGGGGGCACGCATGTGGAGCGGGGCCCGCGAGGTGGAGGAGCAGGGCATCGGCAACGCCGCTTTCTTGCGTGCCGAGATTGAGAATATCGACAAGTTCTTCGCCCCGGGCGAAGTAGACGAGATCTGGATCACGTTTCCCGACCCGCAGATGCAGAAGACGCGTAAACGCCTCACGTCGACCCGTTTTCTCAAGATGTATGGCTCTTTCCTCAAACCGGGCGGCGTGATCAATCTCAAGACCGATTCCCCCTTCCTTTTCGAATACACCCGAAGGCTCGCAGAGGAGAACGGATTCGAGATTCTCGCTATCACCGACGACCTCTACGGCTCCGGAATGGCCGACCCCGTAAGCTCCATAAAGACCTACTACGAAAGCCAGTGGCTCTCGCGCGGCAAGAAGATTAAGCTCATCACGATGCGTCCGAAAGACTACGACTCTCTCAAGGAGCCGAAGGCCGACGACATCGAGAAGGATGACTACCGCGCTTATCCGCGCCACACCGTAATGACTAAAACTATCTAAAACTATGACTCTATACCCCAATCTGATTCTTGAGGCTCTCAGGAACGTGAAATATCCCGGCAACGGAAAGACCCTTGAGGAGAATGGCATGATCGAAGATGATATACGCATCGATGGCAACAAGGTGACTTTCTCCCTGATTTTCGACAAACCCACCGACCCCTTCATCCGCAGCGTGGTGCGCGCGGCTGAAACGGCCATCAACACCTACATCTCTCCCGAGGTGGAGATAAAGGGCAACATCGCCGTGAAGCATCGTAAACCGGCCGCCGAGAAGCCCGCGAAGCTTCTTCCGGGGGTGAAGAATATCATCGGTGTGTCGTCGGGCAAGGGGGGCGTCGGCAAGAGCACTGTTGCGGCCAACCTCGCTATCTCGCTCGCTGCCAAGGGCTACCGCGTAGGTTTGCTCGACGCCGATATCTTCGGTCCGTCGCAACCCAAGATGTTTGGTGTTGAAGATGAAACCATCTATATGGTGAATAAGGAGGGGCGCGATTGGATCGAACCAATTGAGAAATATGGCGTGAAGATGCTCTCTATCGGCTTCCTCGTAGATAAGAACAGCGCGGTGCTCTGGCGCGGCAGCATGGCCAGCAACGCTTTGCGTCAGCTTATATCAGACGCCTGGTGGGGCGACCTCGACTATTTCCTGATCGACATGCCCCCGGGCACGAGCGACATACATCTCACTCTTGTGCAGACACTTGCCATTACGGGTGTAGTAGTGGTGTCGACTCCTCAGGAGGTGGCCCTCGCCGACGCTCGCAAGGGTATCGCCATGTTCAAGAGCGACAAGATCAACGTGCCCATCCTCGGACTGGTGGAGAATATGGCGTGGTTTACCCCCGCGCCTCATCCGGAGGAGCGTTATTACATCTTCGGCAACGGTGGTGGCGTGAAATTGGCCGAGGAACTCGGTGTGAAGCTTCTTGCCCAGATTCCGCTTGTGGCCGATATCTGTTCAACGGCAGATTTGGGTGCGCCTACGGCTGTCGCGCTCACCGAGGAGGGAAAATTGCCTGGTAATCCGGAGGTTTTGGCGTTTTCAGATTTGGCTGAGACTGTGGTGTTTGAGTGCGAGAAGAGGAATGCCACGCTTCCGCCTACGAGCGTTGTTGAGACGCATTGATAAATTCATAATACAACAATAGGGACGCGATTTTTTCGCGTCCCTATTGTTGTATTATGAATTACTCGCCGGGGAATCGGTAATCGATCTCGGGCACTACGCGTTTGTAGGCCGGAATACACTGCCCTGTGCTCGAATGGAGATACGTAGGGTCGGAAATGTAAAAGCGCTTGTCGCCATACCGATAGCCAGTGCCGCGAATCTCCTTTGGGAAGGCCACCGACGCGCTCTCGTGGTCGGGATAGTTGAGCAGGTGAGCCTCCAAGCCGAGAGCATTCCAGAGCAGATAGGTGTAAAACATGGCGCGGTCTTCGCAATCGCTCACAGGATAATAGAGATTCTCTTCGAAGAAATAGGGTTTCTCGAAACCGTGATACTCCTGGTCGATCGCGTAATCGAAGCCGTTCTGCACAAACGTAAGCAACTCATTCACAGCCTCCGCCTTGTCCATGTCGGCCAACTGCTCGCGCACCTGACGCACCACATCCTCCTTCACGCTCCGCTGTAGCGTGCTCTCCGTGTAGCCGTTCATATCCATGTGAGGGTAATTATACACCACAGGGAGGATATTCATGTTCATCTTCCCTTTGAGATGCAGCTTGCCGAATTCGAAGTCGTATTCACCCTCGCGCATCGGCAGATTGAGCTCGCTGAGACGGAAGTCGAATTTCTTTCCCATATCGGGAGCGGCCGGTATCACGCAGGTGCGCACGTTCGGGCCCATCGGTTCGCCCGAGGGTGAGAACACGTAGTAGTTGATACCGTCTACGGGTATGCGGGGCATATCGAACAGCGACTGGTTGCTCTCCAAGAGTATGAGCGGCGTGTCGTTGATATTCACGCCGATACGCACGTTATAGCCCGCGTTGGCGAGAAGGTAATGCAGCAGCGACACTTTTCCCGTCACGCCCGCGTCGGGAAATTTCGCGTTGATCCAGTTGAGGAGAAACTCGTAGGTGAGGTAATCGTTGAGCCCCAACTCCTTGACAATCGGAAGAATACCCTCTTTCACCTGCCCGGCCACATCCTGCTGCTTGAGCTTGCGCCATTGATAGGCGTAATGGCCCGGACTCGGGAGCTCCTGCATCATCTCGAAATCGATCTTCGGCACGAGTATCTCCATGCCGTAGAATTGCACGGCATCCATCCCCTCGCGATTACCCTTCACCGATTGCAACGGGAATTTGGGGGGCACCTGCACCGCCGAGCGTCCGGCCGCGCTCGCCGCAGCGTCCCACGTAAGCGTCGAGGCATCGGCCGCGGAGTGTGTGGCGCGGCTTACGGTCTCACCCTCAGCCTCATCCGTAGAGAAAAGACTGATCTCGGTCTCCTCCACAATCTGGCCATCCGTGTCATCGGGATTGAGCACCGAAAGATCCGGCTGCGCCTCAGATTTAGGCGTGGCGTATTTCTGAAGAGGCTCCAAGGGTTCATATTCGTGCCATTCACCTTCGAGAAAGTCGGCGTAATGATCCAATATCTTGTTTTTGAAAGAGTTGAAATCTTCCATCAAGCCTCTCCGAAACTCCTCGAAGCTTTGGGTCTGCGCCATCATCCCCGAGGGGAGAGCCGTAGTAAGCAGCAATGCCAAGAACGCTTTTTTCATAATAACAGGGTTTTAAAGTGATAGTAGTTGCTCGATTATTACCCGCTCGTTGCTGAGGCGGGGCACTTTCCGCTGCCCGCCGAGCTTGTGGCTCCCCGCGCTGCGTAGCCAGGCGTCGAATAGCCCGCGACGCGCCGTGAGCACCTCCGGCGGATCAAGGAAAATCGATTTGCTCCGCTTCGCGTCGTAGTCGGAATTGAGTCGGCGAAGTTCGGCGTCGAGCGTTTCTCCAAAGAGCTTTAGGTCGGCCGGGGCCTTCTCCCACTCTATGAGCCATTGGTGGCGACCCTTCTTGCCGTTGGAGGCGTAGAGCGGGGCGGCCGTATAATTGAGTATCGCCGCGCCGCAGCGGTCGCACGCGGCCGCGATAGCGCGCTCGGCGTTATCCTCCATCAATTCTTCGCCGAAGGCGTTGATGAAGCTCTTCGTGCGCCCCGCTATGCGTATCTTCACGGGCGATGTCTGCGTGACGCGCACCGTGTCGCCGAGGCGATAGCGCCAGAGCCCGTTGCTTGCCGTGATCACCAACTCATACACCTCCCCCGAGCGCACGTCGCGTATCGAGAGCGGTCGGCGGTCGGGCCCCTCTACGGGCACGAACTCGTAGAAGATATCGCTGTCGATAATCAGCAGCATCGCCTTGTCGGAGAAGTCGTTCTGCACGGCGAAGAAGCCCTCCGAGGCGTTATACGTCTCCAGGAAGTGCATCTTGCCGGGGTTGGTGAGCCGGCGGTATTCGTCGCGGTAAGGTTCGAACGATATGCCGCCGTGGAAAAACACCTCCAGGTTGGGCCATACCTCCGAGATCTTCTCCGCGCCCTTGGCCTCGCAGATCTTGCGTATCACGGTGAGAAACCATGAGGGCACGCCCGAGATATTCGTCACGTCGGCATCCTTGGCCGCCTCCACGAGAGCCGGTAGCTTCCGCTCCCAGTCGGGCAGAAGGGCAGTGGTCTTGTCGGGGATGCGCACCATGTTGGCCAGCGGGTTGATGCGGTTGATGAGCGTCGCGCTCAGGTCGCCGATATTCACGCCGGGGATGTCGAGGCCGAGCGTGTTGGCAAAGGAGCCGCCGAGTATGAATCCCTTGCCGGCAAACATGCGGCTCTCGGGCACGAGGCGCAGATAATGAGCCACGGTGTCGGCTCCGCCTCGGTAGTGATTGCCGCGAAGAGAATCGTCGGTGATAGGGATAAACTTCGACTTGCCGCCGCTCGTGCCCGACGATTGGGCGAAATCGTGGCAGCGCCCGGGCCAGAGCACATCTTTCTCTCCTCTCACCATTCGCATAACGTCGCGTCGCAACTCCTCATATTCCACCATCGGAACGCGGTTGCGGTAGGCCGATACAAAATCCTTCTCCCTCAAGATCGAGGCGAAGTCGTAGCGCCGGCCATATTCCGTGTCTTTCCCCTTCACCAGGAGCTTCCTGAGCAGTTCTTTCTGCAGAGTGTCGGAATTACGGGCCCAGGCATCAGTGCGTCGCGCCAGCTTTACGAAGCCGGGGCGTATGATAGGCGTCAGATCCATACGTCAGAATTCTGAGAAAAATTTAGGTTTGAACACGAGTCCCACCCGGAAGCGCGAATGAAACTGGTTGTAGTCGAGCAGACACTCCCCATAGCCGTTGTAATATTGCGCGTAGAGATTGAGGTTCATCTTGTCTGAAACTCGCCAGCTCATCTCCCAGATGGTGTTCATATTGAAGTTCCATCCCTTGCGCTTCACCCACGTAAGGCCCCAGGAGAACTCTTTGTTGGGGGTGGTCACAACGAAGCCACCCTGAAATATGCCGCTATATTTGAGTATATCTTTGTTGTTGCCGCCGTCGATGATCGGTATCCAGTATTTTGCATGCACCATGAGCCATTCGTCCACGAGCGTGGAGCCGCAGAAGGAGATTTTGTTCCAGCTGCGCGATGCCTCGCCGTCGCGGCCGTTGCTCTCATGCTCAAGCAGGAGAGTGAATTTGCCGATGTAGCGGTCTTTGTTGAAGAAGGGCTTGCTCCAGCCGATGCCGGGGTTGAAGTTGATGTCGCGCATAGGGAGCGACTCCTGGAACACATTCCAGAGAGTCTTCTGCGTATACATCACGAAGAGAAACGACTTCCACGGCAGCGTAGCCTCCGTGAGTCGGAACATGAAGGAGATCTGAAACTTCACGTCGGAGTTCTTGCTCGTAGGCTTCCGCGTGGGGTCGGTGCCTACGGTGAAGTAATTGTCTTTGTAAAGACCATAGTATGGGCCGTAGTCGAGCTCATGCTTGAGTGAGTCTACAAATCCCCGCTGGTCGGGCATCGGTATCATCTGGGCCTTCCCCACGAAGGGTAAAAGGAGGCCTAAAAGGGTCAGATATAGGGTTAGTGACTTTTTCATAGCGCAAAATTAATAAATAACCTCCAATAAATGTTAATTATTTAGTAACTTTGCACTCAAAATAGAGATTTAATATGACTCAAACCAGCAACGCCGATCGTTTGAAGGAGCTCGGAAACGAGAAACTTTGGCGTCTTCTACTCAAATATAGCCTCCCAGCTGTGGTGGGTACGGTTGTCTCAGCCGTTTATAATATCATCGACTCTATCGTGATCGGACACGCTATCGACGACCCCAACGTGGTGAGCGGCATCGCCGTGACTTTCCCGGTGATGAACCTTGCCACTGCCCTCGGTATGCTCATCGGAGCCGGCTCCGCCACTCGCGTCAGCATCGTGATGGGGCAAAACAACCGCCGGGGCGCGGAGATTATCCTGGGCAACTCCGTGCAGCTCACGGTGATTATCGGCATCATTTATATCACGCTCTTCGCAATTTTCCTCGACCCGATCTTGAAATTGTTCGGCGCGTCGCCCAACTCGCTCCCTTACGCCCGCGAGTTTCTGCTCTGGGTGCTCCCCGGCATGGTGCTGATGAACCTCACTTTCTCCTACAATAATGTGATGCGCGCCACGGGCTATCCTGGTCGGGCTATGTTTACCAACATGATCGGCGCGGTGATGAACGCCATCCTCGCCCCGCTCTTTCTCTTCGGTTTCCATTGGGGCATCAAGGGCGCGGCCATCGCCACCGACATATCAATGTTTATCACGGCTATCTTCGTGATGAGCCATTTCTTCCAGAAATCGAGCACGTTGCATTTCGTGAAGGGCACCTTCAAATTCAACTGGCCTGTGATCAAGTCGATTCTCTACATCGGTATGGCCCCGTTCCTTATCAATGTGGCCGGCTCGGCAATCAACGCTATCGTCAATAATTCGCTTCTCAAATATGGCGGCGACGATGCCATCGCCTCGGTGGTGGTGTTCAACCGTTTCGTCACGATCTTCGTGTTCGTCGTGATCGGCATCTGCCAGGGTATGCAGCCAATCTTGGGCTACAACTACGGTGCGCGTAAGCTCGACCGCCTCTTTGGCACTCTGCGCCTGGCTGCCTTCTCCGGACTCACAGTGACGATCATCGGTAGCCTCGTGGGGGCCTTAAATCCGCGCTTCATCGCCTCGATGTTCATGCAAGATGCCGCGCAGATCGAGGTGGCCACCAACTGTCTGCGAATCACGACCATCGGTTTCTGGATGGTGGGCTTCCAGATTGTGGGCACCAACTTCTTCCAGAGCCTCGGCATGGCCGGCAAGGCGGTGTTCCTCTCGCTTACGCGTCAGATTATCTTCATGATACCGATGCTGCTCATCCTGCCTCCTCACTTCGGCCTCAACGGCGTGTGGAGCTGCTATCCTATCTGCGACGTGGCCGCAACGGTCGTCACCGGTATCATGCTCGCCGTGCAGATCCGCAAGATTAAACGCAATTTGACTCCCGCTGCCGTATGAATCTTGAATTTTCTACCGATCCCGCCGTTTGGCTCGCTCTCGCCGTGGCCACGATTGCCGCGCTCGTCGGAATATGGACTCGCTTTCTCCCTATCTGGGCCGTGGGTAATCCCCCGGAGGAGCCCGATGAGGATGAAGAGGCTGCCAAAAGAGGGCCGCTCCTCTCGGTGATAGTCTATTCTTTCATCGAGCAGGAGGAGCTCGACACGTATCTCGACGCTCTCGCGGCGCAAGATTACGAAGATTTTGAGGTGATTATCGTAAACGAGGGGAGCGCGGAGAGTACTATGGCTCTCAGCGAACACGTAGCCTCTCGTTACGACCATCGCTTCTACGTTACGTTTATTCCGCACGACGCCCACAGCCTGAGCCGCAGAAAGTTGGCCTACACAATCGGCATCAAGGCTGCTCACGGCGACGTGATCCTCACCACGGCCTCCAACTATATCATACCCTCCAACTCGTGGCTATCGAGGATGATGACCCCTTTCCGCACCGATTCGCTCTGCGAGATTGTGCTCGGCTACACGCATATCGACTTCGACGAGATGCGCGGGGCAGGGAAGTGGTATCGCCAGATGGACGCCACGCTCACAGCTTGCCAGTGGATTGGCCAGGCTATGCTCGGCTCTCCTTATCGTGGCGATTGCTTCAATCTTGCCTACCGCCGCGAACGCTTCTTCGAGCAGAAGGGGTATGCGCGCACCATCCATCTCACGAATGGCGACGACGATATCTTCCTGCGTCCTTTCATGGATGGCTACAACACGAGCGTGGTAGTCAGCCCCGACACGATCCTCACAGCCCGTTGGGGCGATTCGGCCAACCGTATCCTCTCCGAGACGAAGGAGCGCTATCAGTTTACGGCCTCTTTGCTTCCGGCCATGCCCTTTGTCAGGGCCGGAATCGGTTCGCTCATGCAGTGGCTCACACTCATCGCGGCAGCCGGGGCAGCCGTAGCCGGGCTACCCTCCTTCATGGCCACGATTGTAGCCGTAGTATTCCTCATCGTGGTATGGACCACCCAGATCCTCGTCTACCGACGCGCAGCGCGCCGTCTGGAATCCGTCTGCCTCTGGTGGTCGTTCCCCTTCTTCCTGCTGTGGCTCCCCTTCGGCAATCTCATCTTCCGCCTCCGCCATCGCCACCAACGCCGCAAAAACTACACCTTCGCCTAATCCCCGAGTCTTAGTCCCGTGAGGCGCCTTTAGGTGCCCCAACAGTAAAGCTCAGCCCCGCAGCCCCTTGCGGCGACCAAACCCCATACCCCCCAATCACATTCGTCGGCAATGACTCATTAGCCGATATAAACGGCGACGCCCCAAACATCAGCATATTGTCATACGCCTTCCAGAAATCATACACCGGTTTCTCCACCCGATTCAGATAAACCGTCATCTTCTCCCCCACAGGCAAATGGGCGATATAATCCACCGAATCTATCTTCACTTTCGGCCGCATCACAGGTATGGCACACGCCCGTCGCGGCTCAAGTGCCGCATACGTGCCCAACATACAAGGCGCAGGTCGCCCACCTTTCTCACCCTCCTGAAGCGTGAGATAGTAATAAGCCGGCGTGTCGTCGGGCGAGGTGAAATGGAGCGTCGCGGCCAATAGCCCGGGCTCGTCGGTAGGAGCAAACGTGAGGCTGTCGATTGCCGTGGGGTAGGGCATACGCATCGTAGATTCTGCGTGCAGATCCATGTAATCAGCCTTTACGGTATAAGTCTTCCCCGGTTCCCCCTTCATATCGAATGTGTAATACCGGAAGGGTGGCAGGTAAGTATCATCCACACGCCCTGAGAGTATCACTTCACGCTCACCGTCGGAGATTGTCACCTTGCCCCAGTTGATCAGCGCGTCTTGAAGCGACCCGTCGACGCCGGGTGTCACCGACGAGGAGAAGAGCACCGTCGGATAGCCGTCGCTGCTGAAGGTGCCTTCGATCACAGCCTTGGGAGAGGGGAGCGGCGGGGCCTCTTCACAACTGGTGAGACCGACCGCCAATAAAAGAATGTATATCAGGTGTTTCATTTGAATTCTATTGAATAGGATATGGAGGGGAGAAAGCGGAAGAGGGAGTAGAGTCGCTTGAGTGAGTAACTGCCGTCGGCTGCGTTGAGCACGAAATATTGCATCTCCACATTCTTGTGGCCGTAGGCGTTGAGCAGCGATAGATTCACCATGTGCTTGAGCTTATGGCGGTTGCCGGTGGTGAATTGATACGTCGCGCCTAAATCGAGTCGCTGATAGGAGGGGAGGCG
>CAZGJH010000065.1:3646-14266 GCA_964525735.1 uncultured Sangeribacter sp. | reverse complement strand
ACCTGCACATACGAAGCGAGATAAATCGAATCTTGCTGCATGTAGAAATTGAATTTCTCACGCGCCAACGAGCCAGCCTTCAATTCCTGAATAAACGGCAACGAAAGTATACTTTCGAACGTCGGAACTATCTCATTCCAAGCCTCTTCACTCCATTTCATAGCTTATATCCCGTTACGGCTACATAATCGCCTTTGTCATAGCCCTCCACAGGCTCCTCACTCTTTGAATTGGAGTAGAGCGGATGGCGGGTGAGCGTCTGCATATATTCCAGATTTTTGAATCCGGCCTCCTCAAGAGTAGCGATCTTCTCGCCGGTGGTGCGCCAATTGGCTACGTTGACAAACTCTATCGGGTAAGGCGACGGGGGGAAGGTGCCTTCGAGAAGAGGATGATCCCACGTGCCGACGGCCTTCGCCAGATTGTAGAGCAAACCGTAGGAGGATTCTTTCGGCACATCGATTAGAATGATGCGCCCTCCCTGCGGAAGAGCTTCATAGACTTTCTTCACTACTCCTTTCAGATCAGTGATATAACTCGGCGAACCATTAAAGAGCACAGCATCAAATACTTCGTGGCCGTAGTCGGCCTCCTCGGCAGTAGCCTCGCGCACATCAAGACCTCGGTTGCGGGCTATGGCAGCCATTCCCGGAGAGGGTTCGATGCCATGTGCGATAACAATGCCATACTCATTGGCCAAAATTTTTTCAAACAGACCGCTGCCGCAGCCTACGGAAAGTATATTATTGCAACCTTTGAGAGTGTGGGCCACGAGACGCGCTTCCGAATCGAGCACCTCACGATTGGAGAGGAACCACGAATCGTATTCCTCAGCGTATTCATCAAAAGCTTTTCCCATATTAAAAGTCGATTAAGTTTGTTTTGAGGGTTAGTGTGTTGATGGTGAAGAGTTTGCCGTAGAGGGGAGAGGGGATGCCGAGAAGGAGTTTGAGCGCTTCCATCGCTTGAAGAGAGCCGATTACTCCGGGCTGCGGACCAAGCACTCCCGACACGAACGGCGGCAACCCGCAAAGATACTCGCGGTCGGGGTAGAGGTCGGCAAACCGACGACAGGCCGCATTGCCAGAAAGCCCGGAGGCGCAGCCGAACACCGACACCTGGCCGTCGAACCCACCTATCGCTCCATACACCCAACTCTTTCCTACGGCCGCACAAGCGTCGTCGATGAGAAAGCGTGTGGCGTAATTGTCGGTGCAGTCGACCACTACATCATAGTCGGCAATCAGTTGCTCAGCATTCGCCGGCGTGAGTCGCTCATCCAAAATCTGGATCTCAACACCCTCCGAACGGGCCGCAAGGAATCGGGCGGCACACTGCGCTTTCGGCTCCCCCACCTCTGCTTCGGTATAGATAAACTGCCGATGCAAATTATTGAGCGACACTATATCGCTATCGATCAGGCCAATGCGGCTAACCCCCGCTCCGTTTAGGTAAGTGGCCACAACCGAGCCCAAGCCTCCGACGCCTACTATCAGCACCGAAGAGGCGGCCAGCCTACGCTGACCCTCCTCGCCTACCTCCTTCAGCATCATCTGTCGCAAAAAACGATCATTTTTCATATCTCGTCAATCAAAAGATTTATCCCAGTCTTTCCAAACCACCTCATATCCCGAACGCCGTATATCCTCGGCCACTTCACGCGGTGTGCGCTCATCGCTTACTGCAAATTGCTCAAGCGATTGAAGATATACGGCATAGCCCCCGGGGTCGGTCTTCGACCCGGCACTCATCGACGTCACGCCAAGCGACATCATGTTGTGCCTGAACTCCGGACGCTCACGCGTGGAGTAAGATATGTCGATATCGGGGTCGAAAATACGGAAGGCAAACGTAAGCTGAGCCAACTCGCGGTCGGTCATCACCACATTCGGTTGAAAACCGCCCTCAGCCGGACGCATACGCGGAAAATTCACGCTGAAGCGCGTCTGCCAGTAATTCTGCTGGAGATAGCGTAGATGGCGCGCCATCATGGTGACGTCGGTGCGCCAATCTTCCAGACCGATAAGCACTCCGAGCCCGATCTTATGCACACCGGCCGCTCCCATGCGATCGTAGCCATTGAGACGCCATTCGAAATTCGACTTCATGCCAGCCGGATGATACGTCTTGTAGCGAGCCCGGTTGTAGGTTTCCTGAAAACAGACCACACCGTTCAACCCCGACTTCGTAAGCCGCAGATAATCTTCGCTTTTGAGGGGCATCACCTCGATAGTGAGATTGTTGAAATAGGGACGGCATACGTGAAGAGCCTCTTCGATATAATCGACACCGGCCGCATGAGGATTCTCGCCGGTGACAATCAGCAGATTGTCAAACGGCCCGAGCTCCTTGATAGCCTTGCATTCGCTCTCTATCTGCTCGGGCGTGAGGATTACGCGCTCAAACCGGTTGTGACGGTTGAAGCCGCAATACACGCAAGAGTTGGTGCATGAATTGGTGATATACATCGGGATATACATCGACACGGTGCGCCCGAAGCGTCGGAGAGTGATCTCCCTGCTGCGTCGCGCCATATCCTCAAGAAACGGAGCGGCCGCGGGCGACACCAACGCCATAAAATCGTCAACTGAAAGGCGCTCTTTGGCCAGCGCACGAAGCACATCAGTCTCCGTCTTAGCCTCGATTGCCTTGGTGGTTTCGTCCCAATCATATTGAGACAATACTTCTGAAAACATATCTCAGTAACGATTTATCAATCAAGGAATGAAGTAAGGGGGCTGGATGCTTCGGCGTGACGTGCCACGGGGCCTAAGCCCGCTTCGAAGGCTTGCCTACCGGCTATCACGGCCAGGCGGAACGCGTCGGCCATTGCCACAGGATCGGAGGCCACGGCTATCGCCGTATTGACAAGCACCGCGTCAGCCCCCATCTCCATAGCCTCGGCCGCATGAGAGGGTGCGCCCAGGCCTGCATCTACCACCACGGGCACACGGCTCTGCTCGATGATGATAGAGAGCAGTTCGCGTGTCACGAGTCCCTTGTTGGTGCCGATAGGCGCACCCAAAGGCATCACGGCAGCCGTGCCCACCTCTTCCAGGCGCTTGCAGAGCACAGGGTCGGCCTGAATGTAAGGCAACACCACGAAACCCATTTTGACGAGCTCTTCGGTAGCCTTGAGCGTCTCCACCGGGTCGGGCAGCAGATACTTCGGGTCAGGGTGGATCTCAAGCTTTATGAAATCCGTTTCGAATGCCTCGCGGGCCAGTTGGGCGGCCAATACGGCCTCCTCGGCATTTCTTACGCCAGAGGTGTTGGGGAGCAGGCTGACACCCGTGGCGAGGATACTGGCCAGCATATTGTCGGCCGGGTCGGCCATGTCGATACGCTTCATGGCCGCTGTCACTAATTGGCTTCCTGAGGCCTTGATAGCCTCGGCCATCACCTTATTCGATTTGAATTTCCCCGTGCCCATAAAGAGGCGTGAGGAGAACGTCTTATTTCCTATTGTCAGTTGGTTCATATGTAGATAAGTTTATAGTTTGAAGTAGTTTACGAGTATACTCAGCTGGATTGGCGGCCGAGAGGATACAGCCCGATACAGCCACACCCGTGATGCCCGTTTGCATCAGTGGAGCCACATCTTCAAGGGCGATGCCACCAATCGCTACGACCGGCAACGAGATGTCCGCGGCGCGACAAGCAGCCATGATGTCGCGATACCCCTCCACACCCAAAATCGGACTCAGTTTCTTCTTCGTGGTAGTGAAGCGGAAGGGGCCCAAGCCGATGTAATCAGCACCAGCCTCAGCCGTCTTGACGATATCGTCGAAGCTGTTGGCGGTAGCGCCTATGATGCACTCCGGGCCCAATATCTTACGCGCCTCGGCTACAGGAAGATCCTGCTTGCCGAGATGCACGCCGTCGGCCCCGGTAGCGGCCACGAGCTCCACATGATCATCGAGAATCAGAGTGGCTCCGTATTGTCGGCAAAGCGGCTTTAGGCGCAGAGCCGTAGCTGCAACGGTGGCAGCGTCGGCATCTTTCATTCGCAGTTGAATCCAGCGGCATCCCCCTTCGAGAGCCTCGCGGGCACCCGCGATCTCATCACGCCGTTCGGTGTGATGGGTTATAAATTGAAGCATAATCAGCGTGTTATTACGAGTTTAAGCAGATTTTCAGACGTTTGATGATTTCCTCGGCTCGGCCGTCGCCTGTAAGATAACCGGAGAGAGCAACCGACGTAAACCCCGCCGCGCGCAGACTGTCGAATCGCTCGGGTGTGACGCCACCCAATGCCACAATGTGCTTGTGGCTCAGCAATTCGCGGAGCCTTGAGGCATCGAAGCGGGCGGCTTTGTAACCGACTTTCGAAATGCTGTCGAACATCGGACTAAGGAAACAGTAGGGGGCCGCAGAGCTCTCCACCTCCTCCAGGCTATGACACGAGCAACTCACTTCGCCGCGATACCCTTCCGGCGGCTCCGGATTACGCCTGTTGAGGTGTATGCCGCAACCGTAATCGGCAGCTAAGTGGTGGAAATCGTGGAGCATGACGCGGCTTCGCATATCCTGCGGGATTGCATCGAGAATGCCTCGCACAGTGGCCTCCGAGCTATGCGGATGGCGCAGGTGTATGCGTTCAGCACCCGCCGCAATCATCGACGAGAGCAATTCACCTTCATGCTCCAGAGGAGCTTCAGGCGTGACATAAAAAATCTTCATTATCCGCCGCACACTGCATGAATCACCGTAAGTCGCATGCCGTCATGCAGCTGCGTGTGTGGCCACTCGCGACGTGGCACTACCTTATTGTCGACGGCCACAGCCATGCCCGGCTTGACCATCTCTTCTCTTTCGAGCAACGCCTGAAGCGATTGCTCCGAGCCCGACACTTCGATCGGCTCATGATTGATAAACACTTTCATTTCGACCTGATATTATGAGGGATGCAGCCATTGCTGGCTATCAACAAGTCCTTTCGACGGTACTAACCGTTTCAAGTTCACAGGGTATAATCTCAGCCCCTCGGTCGTTGAGTGGGGGCACCCCTCTTGTTAAACACGCTCCAAAGTTACACAAAAAATCTGACTCTTACGCTATCGGGGAAGCATTTTCTGCAAACCACGAAAAAAGCCCCGCATCGCTATCGATACGGGGCTTTACGGCGAAGTCAATCGTAACTTCTTATGGAATAAGGCTTTATCTACATATTTACTTTACGAACACTTTGCGGGTCTGAGAGCCAGCTTTCACTACGTAAAGCCCGGCCGGCACATTAACACGGTTATCGGCCTTAGCTACGCCATTGAAATAGCTCTTGCCATCGGTAGAGGCGATCGTGAGGCTTTCGCCTTCAGCTCCTGAAACGCTTATGCACCCCTTGCCGCCTGCTATCACGATAGGCTGAGACGTAAGCTCCTCGGCTGCGAGAGTAGATCTGTCGGCCACCTTGATAGCATCAAAGAGAGTGTAGACATACATCTCCGTGATGCCCGTCAGCTGCACCTGCACCACCTGCCCGGCATAAGCAGCCAGACTGAGCGTAACCTCTCCCCACGATTTCGGGATATCGTTGCAGATTTCGTTTACCTCTTTCGAGAAGATTTCGGTATATACCGAAGAATCGATCGGCTTCACAGCCACCTTCACGATATTGTCGTCGGGGTCGCCATCGGAGTTGCGGAGATTCCATGTGTAGAAACTGATCACCGGATCTATCATGCCGTCGAGTGATATGAGGCCGCTGAAAATATTGGCGCCATCGTCGAAAGTGGGGCAGTGGATGCCGAGATAACCGTTGTCGCCATCTACGGCAGGCACTCCGAACTCGTCGGTGAAGATGTCAACGTAGGTGAAGTTGCCGGTGACCTCCGAACCCCATTGATAATGGGTTGTGCCGTTGGCAAACGTCTCATCTATACCTTCGTAAGGCTTGCCTACGGGAATCATCTGCGACTCCTTGCCCTTGCCAACCTGGCCGTCGACGAATGAGAATACGGCACACTGCACGAAGCGCTGATCATCCGGGCTGACTGCCTGATAAGTGTAAGACAGCTCCGATACGGGCTCGCTCTTCTGATTCCAAGCGCCATTCTCATACTGAGCCACGATATACTGCACGTTGTGTCCGGCGAGAGGGCGGCCGTCAATGTCGGTTGTCACAGCGTTCCAAGTCACCAACACTTCTCCTACGGCCTCAGTGCGCTCGATGTATACGTTGGCGGGAGCCGAGCCGAGGTTGACGCCCAAAAACTCCGAGATTGTGGCCGGAAGTCCGCGGCCCTCTTCGTTATAACCCACTACGGTGTATTCTACTGTGCCGTTGTTGGGAGTGTCCTCCATCGAAAGGAGTTGGCCCGGTGCGGGATTATCGAATGTCTTTACAAGCTCGCCATTGCGGAGCACTTCCACTTTATCAAGCGATGAGAGAGGATTGCCGGCGATAGTGGTGGCGGGAGCGCGGAACGAGAATTCAACGGTGAGCGTTTCTTTTCTGAGATCGGTGATTTTCAGATCCGTGGCTGCCCCGGGAGTGTCTTTCGACAGACCGGCTTCTACCGTAACGTTGCCAAGATAGAGATAATCCATATTGCTCGAAGAGATGCCGTGGAAACCTACATACCAGATGCCGTCTTCATCGGGATTGATAATGGCGGTAAACTCAACAGGAGTGGCGTTATCAAGCTGGGTTGGGTTCACAAGCGTCGTAGTCATACCAGCCACAGTGGCCGATTTGCCGCACTTCACCTCAAGGCGTTCGGGATAGCCATAGCCCGATGCGTGGGCTGTGAACGATACGTAATACACCTTGTCTTTCTCAAGGCGGAGAGCAGGTGTGATCAGCCAGTCGTTCATCTGGCTATAAGGGTTGTAGCCGATCGAGGCTTCGGCGTCGCCATCATACACACCCCACATCACGCCGTCGGAATTGGCGTCGATGAGAGTCCAGCCGGCAAGGCCGTCGCTGAAGAAATCTGACGTATAGGGAGGGGTGAAGGCTCCTGTGTAAAGGAGATTTGTCTGGGCAGGTTTCGAAGTATAGGCATCGTCGTAGACCACTGTAACTACATAATAATGAAGCGTGTAGTTGCCATTATCGGTGTATGCCTCGCTGAAAGATGTCTCTGTGAGGCCTTCGGCTGCTATGCTGCTATCGGCGCGCGCCACAGTGTAAGTGATCTTATCGGCCTCCAAGGGGCTGCCTGTGATTGAACTTGCCACGGGAGTCCAGCTTACGTTCAGCATGCCGTCGGCATACGTAAGGGAGGCGGAAGTGGCGGCGGGTTCGGTAGAGGCCATTGCCGAAGAGGGTATCACGATGCCTGCGATCTGATCGTTGTTTTTCAACTTGTAGAGCACGGAGGCAGCGCCAGTGGCGAGGTCCACTTCAGTCATATACGAATCATTCTGGTCGCAGTAGAGCCAATAGAAGCGGTTGGTGTCTTGATCAATCGCGCTACCGGAGAGGCGATAGTAGGGCATAATGCCCGTAGAGCCCACCAATTCGATCGCGGCGTTGGTCTTGTCTATCTTATAGAGCTCGGCGGGAGCTGAAGAAGACACGCGAATGCCGTAGAGCTGGCCGGTGTTATCGCATGCTATGCTGGTCCAGTTGCCCTCGATGGCATTGATTGTCTCGGCCGAAACCTGAGTCTGCGAGTAATTCAGCTTCGATAGCTGGAGGCCCTCACCGCTCTCGGTGAAGGTGATGCCGTAGACGGAGTTGGTGGTGGCGTCATACGTCTCGTCGACACAAGCAAGGCGATAGTCGCTGGGATAGAATGAGCAGAGCCAGTCGCCTGTGATAAGGCTATAGCCTTCGATTATGAATTCCTCTTCCTCCCAGAAGTCGTCGTAATAATAGTTTGTGGCATAGTAGATTCCGTCTACCTCCACACCGCCGTAGCTGGCGTTGACCATATCGGAGATCATCTCAGCCTGGGCGTCGGCCGAAGCAGGCACAGTGCCGAGATAAGTATCGGTAAACCAATCGAACTTGTCGTTGTAGACGATGCAGCCATACATTGTGGGCATTGTCTCCGAGCGAGTGGGAGCCTTACGCATCTTCATGGGAGATGTGAGAGAGCTTTTCGGAGTGGCAAGTGCGGCTCCTGTCATCTCTTTGGCGAAGTTAGCGTTGGCCTGTCGGGGCGAACGAGCCGCCGAAAGGGCATCTCGTTGGATGCTTTTCATTTCCGTAGCGTGTGCTGTCAAGGGGAGGGTGGCCATTGTCAGCATTACCATAGGAATCGAAATCCGCGATAGTAGTTTCGTCATAATGTCTATTCTCGGTCTCTATGGTTGTCAGCCATCGGATTGAAACCGTTTTTACCCGATAGCCTCGTTAATTTCTTTTGTTGTGCAAATTTATTGAGTTTTGTCTTAACTGACGCTTATTTTGCCTTATTTAGTCTTAATTCTCTTTGGCAGCGACATCTTTTTATAGAATTATTAGTAATTTTGCAATAATGAAACACTTCCGATTGATCATACCTATTATAATTGCGGTCACAGTGGTGCTTTTTGTGACCGACGTTGTCTTCATGGCGTCGCTCTATTCTGCAATAAAAGACAGATATCTCGACGATGTGGAGCAATGCCTGCGTCGTGCCGATCTCTCCGAGCTCGTAGAACGCCTTACGAAAGCCGGACTCGGCAACGAAGAGGGTGTGATTCCGATCTGGACCGGACTGAAAGACGGCGATATCGGCGCGGCCGGAGAGGAGGAGGAACTAAACGCGATCAACTACAATCAGGGCTACAAACGGCTCGACCATCAATGGATCGCGGCCATCACGAGGCATCTCCACGACAAGTATGACGATCAAGGGCGGCCGGATCTCCCTCTCCTTGAGAAGGTGTTTATGCGCGAACTGAATTTCTCGGGCTTCTACCCCGCGGAGGTGCATATCGTGGAGGCGGCCGACTCTATGAAAGGTTTCTCCGGACTATGGACGCTGGAGCATCGTGTGGACGGGAAGCTGATCTACAAAGCCTACATCTCGCCGCTCACGAGAAATATACTGCATGAGATGACGGGCATCATCGTGGTGACTGTGGCGATTGCCTTGGTGTTTGTATTCTCTTTCGTGTATATGCTCAGAATCATCAGGCAGCAGCGCACCATAGAGGAGATGAAAGATGATTTCACCAATAATATGACGCATGAGCTGAAGACCCCCATAGCCATAGCCTACGCCGCCAACGACGCTCTGCTTCAATTTCCCGACCCGCAGAATGAAACGCGCACGCGCAAATATCTCACAGCTGCCCTCGACCAGCTTTCGAAGCTTACGGGACTCGTGGAGAACATCCTGGCAATGAGCATGGAGCGTCGTAAGAATCTCACTCTCTCGAAGGAGGCCATACCGCTTCACGACACATTGGTTTCTATTGCCGATCAGATGAAGATGAAGGCTCAGAAGGAATGTCGCATTGAGGTGGTGTGCCGGGAGGGGGTGTCGGTCACAGCCGATCCGTCGCATTTCTCAAACATCGTAAGCAATCTGATCGACAACAGCATAAAGTATTCTGGTAAAAGTGTCGATATAACGGTGAAGGCTGATTCAGAGTCGTTGTCAGTAAGCGATAATGGAATTGGCATCCCGCATAAGGCTTTGCCGGAGATTTTCTCGAAGTTCTATCGCGTGCCGTCGGGCAACCGACAGGATGTGAGAGGCTATGGCATAGGATTGTTTTATGTGAAGTCGATCGTAGAGAAACATGGCTGGAGCATCGAGGCTCAAAGCAAACTCAACGAGGGCACTACGGTGACAATTCACTTTAACCCGAATATTGAATAGTAAATTTTCCTATAGAAATTAGAAATGCAGAACAAGATACTTTTGGTGGAAGACGACGCCACTCTTTCGATGATAATTTCCGACACACTGGAGCGCGACGGCTTTGAGGTGGTAGTAGCTCCCGACGGCGAGAAGGGTTTGCTAAGCTTCACTAAAGATCATCCCGATCTTGTGATTGCCGACGTGATGATGCCGCTTCTCGACGGGTTTGAGATGGCCCGTAGAATCAGACAGATCGATGTAAATGTGCCCATTCTTTTTCTGACGGCTAAATCGGAAATCGACGATATCGTGACGGGATTCGAGCTCGGTGGCAACGACTATCTGAAGAAACCCTTCAAGATGCTGGAACTCATAGTGCGCATAAAAGCGCTTCTGCGCCGCAATATGCCAACCGACAAGGATTCCTTTACAGTTGGCACGTATACTCTCCGCATGGACAATCAGACCTTGACGGCAGCGGGAGAGAGCCCTATAGAGCTTTCTAACATCGAGGCCCGACTCCTTAAAGATCTAATTATCAATAAGGGGAAGACGATTGATGCTTCGGCCTTGATGGTATTGATCTGGCAACGCGACGACCTCTACAGCCGCAACTCCCTGCACGGCTACATACACAAACTGCGCCATTACCTGCGCCACGACCCCTCGCTCTCCATCATCAACCAGCGAGGCATAGGCTACATGCTCACAGAAAAATCCTAACTTAAAGCGTATTGAGCAGAAAGAAAAAGTATTGATTTTTGCGATTTTAGGGAATTTTTTATAAATTTGCAACTGCATATCGCCACGAAGCCCGATATGGGTGAGTGGGAGGGTATGCAGATTTTTTTATTTATGGAAGCGTTTATCGAGC